>NZ_JBQXFD010000017.1:0-44073 GCF_052615555.1 Micrococcus sp. EWR3.9.1 | reverse complement strand
CACTACAACTACCATCGGCCTCATACCTCCTGCGGGGACGCCCCTCCGGCCTCGTTGGCCCCGGCCCGAGTCAACAACGTCATGACCTCTTACAGCTAGGCTGGCGCACGTGATCGACGTCAAGGACCTCATCGAGCAGCCCGAGAAGTACCGCGCCTCCCAGGAGGCCCGCGGGGAGGACGCGTCCCTCGTGGACCGCGTGGTCGAGGCGGACGCGTCCCGCCGCTCGTCCATCGCGGGCTTCGAGCAGCTGCGCGCGGAGCAGAAGGCCTTCGGCAAGCGCGTCGCCCAGGCGAAGGGCGAGGAGAAGCAGGCCCTGCTGGCCGAGGTGAAGGACCTGGCCGCGCGCGTGAAGGAGGCCGAGTCGGCCGCCGGCGCGGCCGAGGCCCGCCTCGCGGAGCTGCAGCGTGCCTTCCCGAACCTGATCGTCGACGGCGTCCCGGCTGGCGGCGAGGACGACTTCGTGGTCCTCAAGGAGGTCGGCACCCCGCGCGACTTCGCCGCCGAGGGCTTCGAGCCGCGCGACCACCTCGAGCTCGGCGAGCTGCTCGGGGCGATCGACATGGAGCGCGGCGCGAAGGTGTCCGGCGCCCGGTTCAGCTTCCTCACGGGCGTGGGCGCGCGTCTCGAGCTCGCCCTGATGCAGCTGGGCCTGGACCTGGCCCTGGAGAACGGCTTCGTGCCGGTCATCCCGCCCACCCTGGTGCGTCCGGAGACCATGCAGGGCACCGGCTTCGACGTCGAGCACGACGACGAGATCTACCGCCTCGAGCGCGACGACCTGTATCTGGTGGGCACCTCCGAGGTGGCCCTGGCCGGCTTCCACGCGGGCGAGATCATGGACGTGTCCGCCCCCGTCCGGTACGCGGGCTGGTCCACGTGCTACCGCCGCGAGGCGGGCTCGGCGGGCAAGGACACCCGCGGCATCATCCGCGTGCACCAGTTCAACAAGCTGGAGATGTTCATCTACGCCGCACAGGAGGACGCGGAGGCGGAGCACGCGCGCCTGCTGGCGTGGGAGGAACGGATGCTGGGCGCCATCGAGGTGCCGTACCGCGTGATCGACATCGCCGCCGGCGACCTCGGCCTCTCCGCCGCCCGCAAGTTCGACTGCGAGGCCTGGGTCCCCACGCAGGGCACCTATCGCGAGCTGACGTCCACCTCGAACTGCACCACGTTCCAGGCCCGCCGTCTCAACATCCGCGAGCGGGTCCGCACGGAGGACGGCTCCAAGGGCGGCACCCGCATGGTGGCCACGCTCAACGGCACCCTGGCCACCACCCGCTGGATCGTGGCGATCCTGGAGAACCACCAGAACGTGGACGGCTCGGTCACCGTGCCCGCCGCGCTGCGCCCCTACCTCGGCGGGATGGAGCGTTTCGAGCTGGTCTGAGCGGACGACGTCGTCCCCCGGCGGCGTCGGCCGCCTCGCCCGCCTGCCCTGCGGCGCCCTCGCCGTTCACCCGCGCGTCGCCGTCGTGTCCGGGCCGTGTGGTTGGGTGGGGGTCATGACGAAGAAGCTCGTGTGCCTGGACGTGGACGGAACGATCGTGGACCATGACGGCCATCTGCATGAGCCCGTGCGCGCGGCCGTGCGGGCCGTGCTGGACGCCGGGCATCACGTGGTCATCGCGACGGGCCGCTCCCGCGGGGCCACCCTGCCCGTGGCCCGCTCCCTGGGGATCGACGCCGGCTTCATGGTGTGCTCCAACGGCGGGGTCACGCTGCGCCTGGACCCCGAGTTGGAGGAGGGCTACGAGGTCACGGACCTGCGCACCTTCGACCCGCGCTCGGTGCTGACCCAGCTGCGCCACCGCCTGCCCAGCGCCAAGTACGCGCTCGAGCTGCCGGACGGCACCTTCCGATCCACCGAGCGGTTCCAGGACATGTCCTTCGGCGTGGCCGCGGAGGGCGTCACGTTCGAGGAGCTGATGGACACCACGGCCGTGCGCCTCGTGGTGTTCTCCACGGACTCCTCCGCCGAGGAGTTCGGCCGCGCGGTGGAGGGCCTCGGCCTGTCCGGCGTGACCTACTCCGTGGGCTGGACGGCGTGGCTCGACGTCGCCGCGGCGGGCGTGACCAAGGCG
Organism: Micrococcus sp. EWR3.9.1; assembly: GCF_052615555.1. Taxonomy (NCBI): domain Bacteria; kingdom Bacillati; phylum Actinomycetota; class Actinomycetes; order Micrococcales; family Micrococcaceae; genus Micrococcus; species Micrococcus sp. EWR3.9.1. The sequence goes on along the minus strand of NZ_JBQXFD010000017.1, from coordinate 41,986 downwards.
TCCGGGCTCGAGGCGCTGCGCACCGTGCTGAAGGTGGCCCCCGAGGACACCGTGGCCGTGGGCGACGGCCGCAACGACATCGAGATGCTCCGCTGGGCCGGCCGCGGCGTGGCCATGGGCCAGGCCGTGGAGGAGGTCGTGGCCGCCGCGGACGAGGTCACCGGGCACGTGGACGAGCACGGGCTCGCCACGGTGCTGCGCTCGCTCCTCGAGGAGCCGACCGCGGCCTGAGCGGCGCGACCGGCCCGAGCCGCCGGGTCAGCCCCCCGCCAGCGTGAGCAGGCGCGCGGCGGCGGGGCGGCAGGCGTGCTCCTCGTTCCAGTAGGAGCGCTGCACCGCCTGCGAGACGGCCTGCGCCGTGATCCCGAGCGCGGCGGCCGCCGGCTTCTGCTGGCCGCGCACCCCGGGCACCAGCAGGTCCAGCACCGCCCACTCGGCGTCGGTCCGGGACCACACGAGCTGCCCGACGAGTCGCAGCACGGCCTCGGCCTCGGCGGCCGCCTCCTCGTCCCGGCCGCGCACGGCCAACGGGATCCGCGCGGTGGACACGGCCGCCGCCTCCACGGCCCGCCGCGCCGCCGCGAGACCGGGCCCGCCGGCGTCGTGCAGGTCCCCGGAGGCGGGCGCGCCCGCCGCACCGTCCGCGTGCGTCACCGTCCCGACGCCGACCCCCACGTTCCAGCGGCGCTGCCGCAGGGCGCGCAGCGCCACGTCCACGGCGACGCGCGGGTCCTCGACGGCGCCGATCAGCTCGTCGCCCACGGCGCGCTGGAACGGGAGCACGACGGCGTCGTCCAGCCCCGGCACGTCCTGGAGGGCGCGCAGGAACGTGTCCACGCGGTCGCCGGCGTCGAGGGTGTCCCGCTGGTTGATGGTGAGCACGAACATGGTCGTCGATTCTGCCAGCCCGCAGACGACGCCGGCCGCCCACCCCGAGGGGTGAGCGGCCGGCGTCGCGCGCGTGGGCGGTGCGGGGATCAGCGGCCCTGGGGCTCGTCCGTCGCCTCGCCCTCCTCGGTGGCTGGCTGCGCCTCCTCGGTGTCCACCGCGCGGCCCTGGGGCTCGTCGGTCGGGGACTCCTCGCCCTCGGCGTTGAAGCGCTGGATGGAGGCCTCGAGCTCGGCCTCGGCCGCCGCGCGGCCCTCCCAGCCCTCGGCCTTGACCCACTTGCCCGGCTCCAGGTCCTTGTAGCGGGTGAAGAAGTGCTCGATCTCCTGCTTGAGCGACTCCTCCACGTGCTCGAGCTCGGTGATGTGGTCGTAGCGCTTGTCCGCCGGGACGCACAGCAGCTTGGCGTCGCCGCCGCCGTCGTCGGTCATGTTGAACACGCCGACCGGGCGGGCCTCGACGACGCAGCCCGGCACCAGGTCGAAGCCCGGCAGGTACACAAGGGCGTCCAGGGGGTCGCCGTCCTCGCCGAGGGTGTTCTCGAAGTAGCCGTAGTGCGTGGGGTACTGCATGGAGGTGAAGAGCACACGGTCCAGGCGCAGGCGGCCGGTCTCGTGGTCGAACTCGTACTTCACGCGGGAGCCCGCGGGGATCTCGATGGTGACGTCGTGCGCCATGACTCTCCTTCGCACAGAGGGTGGGGTGTCCGGGCGGCGCGGCGCCGACCGGCGGTGCTGCCGTCAGCCTACCGGGGGCGTCCGTCATGATGGACGCATGGGACAGGTGGACACGGGGCGCGCTGGGCGTCGGGATCGACGCACGGAACGCCCCCGGAGCCGCTCGCTCCCCGCCGTCCTCCTGGCCGCGCTCGCGGCCGTCCTCGTCGCCTGCGGGCCCGTGACCGCACCGCCGGCCCCGTCGAACGCGCGCGCCTCGTCGACGACCGCCGCGCCGACGTCGTCGTCCCCGTCCGCCGGCCCCACCGCGGCCCAGGTTGCGGCCGCCGTCGAGCCGGGACTGGAGACGTCCCCGGGCACGGTCTCCGCCGAGTTCCGCGACCTGGCCACCGGCGAGGTGCTGTACGCGCGGGACGCGGACGAGCCCGTGGCCCCCGCGTCCTCGCTCAAGGTGCTCGCCGCCGCGGCCATCGTCTCCGCCCTGGGTCCTGAGACGACCCTGCAGACCACCGTGGTGGCCCAGCCCACCGCGGACGGCGCGGCCACCGAGCTGGTGCTCGTGGGCGGCGGCGACGTGCTGCTGGGCACGGGTGCCTCGGACTCGACGCACGTCTCCGGACGCGCGGGCCTGCGCACCCTCGCGGAGCGGACCGTGGCCGGGCTGGTCGAGGACGGCGTCACCGGGCAGGTGGTGGTCAGCACGGACCTGCGGCTCTTCGCGGACCGCACGGCCCTGAACCCGCGCTGGACGTCGGACATCCCGGAGAGCGGCAACATCGCGCCGGTGCAGCCGCTGGCCACCTACGGCGGCCGTGAGGCCCCCGGCACCGGGGAGGACCGCATCGAGGCCCCGGCGCAGTTCGCCGCCCTCACCTTCCAGGCCGCGCTCGACGACGCGGTGGCCGCCTCCGGCGCCGACCTCGAGGTGGGTCTGCGGGACACGCTCCCGGCCACCGAGGTGCCGCGCGCCACGGTCCTCGCCGCCGCCCCCGTCGCGGCCGTGGAGTCCGCGTCCGTGGGGGAGCAGGTCGCGTACCTGCTGGCCCACTCGGAGAACCAGGTGGTCGAGGCCCTGGCCCACACGGCCGCGCCCGCCACGGACCTGCCGGCCACCCACGAGGGCGCCACGCGGCTGCTGACGGCCACCGCCGAGGACCTCGGCGTGGACACCGCCGGGATGGCGCTCGTGGACTCCTCGGGCCTGTCCCCGGACAACCGCGTCAGTGCGGGCCAGCTGGCCGGCGTCGTGGCCGGGGTGGCCCGCACGCCCGCCCTGGCCACCGTGCTGGAGGGCCTGCCGCGGCCCGGCGAAGACTCCACCCTGGGCGACCGGTTCCCGGATGCCCCCGCGCGGCAGGCCGTGGCCGCGAAGACCGGCACGCTCGACCAGACGGTCTCCCTCACCGGCACCGTCACCACGACGTCCGGGCGGGTCCTCGCGTTCAGCATCATCTGCTCGGATCTGCAGTGGAAGCTGGAGCCCGCGCGCGCGGCGGTCGACGAGGCCGTCAGCGCCGTCGCCGGGCTCTGATCCGAGGTCCGGGCCCTGTGATCTGATGGAGCCCATGAGCGACCACCACGCGACCGACCGCCCCCGCGCCGCCGCGGACGCCGAGCCGGGCGCCCCCGCCGAGCCGGGCCCCGCCGTCGCCCACCCGGTGGACTGGGCCTTCGCGGCACGGACCGCACGGTCCCTCGCCGCCGCCGGCCCCCGGTTCACGCCGCGGGAGGCGACGCGCGAGGCGGAGGGCCTGCGCGCCGCCGCGGAGGCCGCCGTGCCGCACGTCCACCGCCTGACCGGGCTCGAGGCGGCACGGGACCTGCGCGACTCGCAGGTGCTCGTGGTGGACCGCCCCACCTGGTCGCGCGCCGCCACCCAGTCCTTCGCCACCCTGCTGGACCCCACGTTCGCGCACCTGCGGGACACCCGGCCCCGCGAGCACGCCGCCGCCACCACCCGCGTCACCCGGCACGCCACCGCCCTGGAGATGGGCGGGATCCTCGCCTGGATGTCCGGGAGGATCCTCGGCCAGTACGACCCGTTCATCGCGCTGCCCGGCCCCGGGGGGACGGCGGCCGGTCCCGCCGGCGGACGCCTGCTGCTCGTGGCCCCGAACGTCGCGCAGGTGCGCGCGGAGATCAACGTGGACCCGGCGGACTTCCGCCTCTGGGTGTGCCTGCACGAGCAGACCCACCGCGTGCAGTTCGCGGCCGCGCCCTGGCTGCGCGAGCACCTGCGGGCCGAGATCACGGCGCTCACCGTCGGCCTGTTCGACAAGGCCGAGTCCCTGCCCGAGCGCCTGCGCACCGCGCTCGCGGCGGCGAACCCGCTGGGTCGGGAGGCCGACGCCGGCCGGACTGGGGCGCGGGACGGACACGACGCGCAGGACGCGGCCCCGGCCCGCCCCACGCCGGGCCTGCTCGGTGCGATCCAGGACGAGGAGGACCGGGAGCGCCTGTCCCGGCTGACGGCCGTGATGTCCCTGCTCGAGGGGCACGCGAACGTGGTGATGGACGGCGTCGACTCCTCCGTCGTGTCCTCCGTCAAGACCATCCGCCGCCGCTTCGACGAGCGCGGCGACCGCCGCTCGCCCCTGGACCGCATGCTCCGCCGCCTGCTGGGCATGGACGCCAAGATGGCCCAGTATCGCGACGGTCAGAGGTTCGTGGCCGCCGCCGTGGCCGAGCTCGGCATGGCCGGGTTCAACGTGGTCTGGGACGCCCCCGAGCTGCTGCCGAGCGAGGCCGAGCTCCACGCCCCCGAGACGTGGGTGGCGCGCATCCGTGCCCAGGCCTGAGGCGCGGGACCCGGGGCCGACGCCGGCGGGCGGGGCCGGCGGCCTGCCCGCGGTCGGCGCGTGGCCGCCGCGCACCCGCTGGCCCGAGCCCCTGCACCGGGCCGTCGCGGCGGTGCGGGAGGCCCTGGCGGGCGACGGGCCCCGTCGCGCGGATGCCGTGCCGGGCCGGGCGGGGGGTCGCCCCCGCGGCCTCGTCGCCCTCTCCGGCGGCGCCGACTCCCTCGCGCTCGCCGTGGCCTGCGCCGTCCTCGTGGGCACCCGGGACGGTGCGCGGCTCGGCCCGATCGGCGCGGCCGTGGTGGACCACGGGCTGCAGTCGGGCAGCGACACCGTGGCGGCGGCCGCCGCCGACGTCGTCCGCATCCTCGGTCTGACCCCGGTCACCGTCACGCGGGTCGAGGTGGCCCGCACCGGCGACGGCCCCGAGGCCGACGCCCGGCGTGCCCGCCGGGAGGCCCTCGCCGCCGCCGCCCGGGACGCGGGGCAGGGGGGCGCCGCCGTCGTCCTCACCGCCCACACCGCCGACGACCAGGCGGAGCAGGTCCTCCTCGGGCTCGCACGCGGCTCCGGCACGCGGTCCCTCGCGGGGATCCCGGCGCGCGGGACGCTGCCGGGCGGGGCCGCCGTCGTCCGCCCCCTGCTGGGCCTGACCCGAGCGGACACCGAGACGATCTGCCGCTGGGCCGGGCTGACCTGGTTCGAGGACCCGCACAACCGCGATCCCGCGCTGCTGCGCTCGCGGGTCCGCACCCGTGTGCTGCCCGCGCTCGAGGACCCCGAGGCCGGCCTCGGCCCCGGCGTGCGGGCCGGGCTGGTGCGCACCGCGGCCATCGCGGCCGAGGACGCCGCGGCCCTCGACGCATGGGCCGGCGACGAGGTCACCCGGCTGCGCGTCGACCCGCCCGCCGGGGACCCGCGCGTCGTCTCCCTGGACCTGGACGCCCTGGCCGCGCTGCCCGCCGCCGTGCGCCACCGCGTGATCGCGCGCGCCGCCCGCGCCGCGGGAGGGCAGGCCCCGCCCCACGAACGGATCCTCGCGGTGGACACCCTCGTGACGGGCGCCCACGCGGGGGGCACGTCGGCCGGTCCGGTGGAGCTGCCCGGCGGGGTGGCCGCGCATCGGGCGTGTGCCAGACTGGACCTCATCCCCTGCCTTCCCGGTCCCTGACTGCGGCCCGGCCCGGCATTCCCGCACGAGCACTCACCAGGAGCGGCGCATGGACGCACAGGATGTCCAGAACGACCTCAGCCACGTCCTCATGTCCCGCGAGGACGTGCAGGGCACGATCACGGACCTGGCCCGCCAGATCGACCGCGACTACGCGGACAAGGACCTGCTCATCGTCGCCGTGCTCAAGGGCGCGGTGATGGTGGTCGCCGACCTCACCCGCGCCCTGCACTCCCACGTGGAGCTGGACTTCATGGCGGTCTCCTCCTACGGCTCCGGCACCAAGTCCTCCGGCGTGGTGCGCATCCTCAAGGACCTCGACGCGGACCTCACGGGCCGGCACGTCCTGATCGTCGAGGACATCATCGACTCCGGTCTGACCCTGTCCTGGCTCAAGGCCAACCTGGAGTCCCGCGGCCCGGCCTCGGTCGAGATCTGCACCCTGCTGCGCAAGCCGGAGGCCATGAAGGTGGACATCGACGTGAAGTACGTCGGGCGGGACATCCCCAACGAGTTCGTGGTGGGCTACGGCCTGGACTACGCGGAGAAGTACCGCAACCTGGACTTCGTGGGCACGCTCGCCCCGCACGTGTACAGCTGACCGCGGGTCCGGCCCGGCGTGGCCGCAGCAGCAGCGACCTGTCACGTGAGAGGTCGCTCTGAGGTGCCATTCACGCCCCATTCCGACTTCCTGCGTGACAGGTCGCCGGCGTCCCCGAGGTGACGGCGCACCTCCACGATCACGCGCGTGAATCCGCGGCGAGCGTCGGAGGAGGACACGGTGATGTTCCGGTAGCCCCGTCGCTCGAAGGCCGCGTTGCGCTGCACGTCACGGTCGATCTGGCGATCCGCGCCGTGGTGGCCGCCGTCGTAGTGCAGGGCCACTCTCGCCTGTCGATAGCCCAGGTCCGCCGTCGCGGGGTGGTGCAGGGAGAACTCCGGGTCCCAGACCTCGAGCTGCAGTGCGGGCTCGGGGAGCCTGGCGGCCGTCAGCGCGAGCCGGAGCCGCGTCTCCTTCGGCGAGTGCGCCCCCACCCGGACCAGCGTGGCGGCGGTGCGGAGCCGTCGTCGCCGGTTGTGCGCGGACGGGCTGGTCTCGGCCGCCTGGGTCAGGGCCGCCCGGGTCCGCTCGGCGGCGCCCGGGCCGCCGGACAGCTCCGCCCGGCGGACGAGATGGTCGCCGAGGATGACGAGCTCGTCGTCGTCGAGCAGGGCGGCGAGGTCGACCCAGAGACGGGGCGGGGCGGTGACGTGCCAGGCCAGGCCGCCGATCCGCACGCGCTCCACATCCGCGGGCGGGAGCGCCGTCCGGTGGGAGGTGACGCCGGGGAGGGAGAGCTGGCCACGGTCTCGCGGGCGGCTCACGTGGACGTCGTCCCCCGCGTCCAGTCGCTCCGGCAGCCAGATCTCCCGGGCGCGGGCCGCGGTCTGGTGCGACACCACCGTGGTGGCGCGGTGCCGGGCGAGTCGCAGCAGGAGCTCGTGTTGGGTGGCCGAGAGCGGGGTGCTCCACCGGTAGGGGGAGGAGCCGGCCACGGGGCGCTCGACGGCGGCCGGGGTGGCCTCACGCCGGCGGTAGAGGCCCCGGGCGAGGCGTTCGACGTCGGAGCGACGCAGCCGGTTGCGGTCGATGCCGGCGGCCCTCGCCTGCGCGGCGGTGAAGGGGCCGTGAAGCAAGGCCGCGGGAAGCGGGGCGGGGTGACGCATGGTGCCAGCCTGGCGCGGTGGAGCGGGCGGCGTCCTGAGCCGCCGCCGGCCTGGGGAGGGATGCGGGTGCACGGGGGTCTGTGCAGGCGGGGACGCAGGGGCGCGGTCGCAGCGCCAGCGTTCCTGTCATGCGAGCGGTCGCTCTGAGGTGCGATCCACGCGCCATTCCGACCCCTCGCATTCCCGGTGGGTGCCAGGACGGTGCTGGCCGACGTCGGCGCCGGCTGACCGCCCGCGCCCTGTCCACCTGACGCGAACAGTCAGCGGACACCCGGGCGGGGCCGGTACCGTGGAGGCTTGACCCGGGCGCGACGTCGGCCCTGCGCCGGCCCCGGCTGCACGGCGGCCGCCCCGGGGAGCCCGGCCCCCGCGGCAGACCAGGAGACACTCGGACCGTGAAGAAGCTGTTCAACAAGCCCTACGTCTGGATCCTGCTGGGCCTGCTGGTCCTCGCCGTCGCGATCCCGCTGACCACGTCACAGAGCGGCCGCACCATGGTGGACACCAACGTGGGCATGGCCCTGCTGAAGGACGACAAGGCCGCGCAGGCCCGCGTGGTGGACGGGGACCAGCGCGTGGACCTCACCCTGCGTGAGCCCTACAAGCAGGACGACCGGGACCTCGGCAAGGAGGTCTACTTCTACTTCGCCACCGCGCGCGCCACGGACGTGGTCACCGCGGTGGACGACTCGGCCCTGGACGGCTACACGGACGAGCCGGTGCGGAGCAACTGGTTCCTCTCGCTGCTCGGCTTCATGGTTCCGTTCCTGCTCATCGCACTGCTGTTCTGGTTCCTGATGTCCCGCATGCAGGGCGGCGGCGGCAAGGTCATGCAGTTCGGCAAGTCCCGCGCCAAGCTGATCAACAAGGACAACCCGGACGTGCTGTTCAAGGACGTCGCGGGCGCGGACGAGGCCGTGGAGGAGCTCCAGGAGATCAAGGAGTTCCTCACCGTGCCGGACCGCTTCCGCGCCGTGGGCGCCAAGATCCCCAAGGGCGTGCTGCTCTACGGCCCGCCCGGCACGGGCAAGACCCTCCTCGCCAAGGCCGTGGCCGGTGAGGCCGGCGTGCCGTTCTACTCGATCTCCGGCTCGGACTTCGTGGAGATGTTCGTGGGCGTCGGCGCCTCGCGCGTGCGCGACCTCTTCGAGCAGGCCAAGTCCAACGCCCCCGCCATCATCTTCGTGGACGAGATCGACGCCGTCGGCCGGCACCGCGGCGCAGGCATCGGCGGCGGCAACGACGAGCGTGAGCAGACCCTGAACCAGATGCTCGTGGAGATGGACGGCTTCGACGCCTCGACGAACGTCATCATGATCGCCGCGACCAACCGCCCGGACGTCCTGGACCCGGCGCTGCTGCGCCCGGGCCGCTTCGACCGCCAGATCCCCGTGGACGCCCCGGACCTCGAGGGCCGCGCCAAGATCCTCGAGGTGCACGCGCAGGGCAAGCCGATCGCCCTGGACGTGGACCTGCGCGCCCTGGCCAAGCGCACCCCCGGCTACACGGGTGCGGACCTGGCCAACGTGATCAACGAGGCCGCGCTGCTCACGGCGCGCTCGAACAACAACGTGATCGACAACCACGCCCTGGACGAGGCGGTGGACCGCGTGATGGCCGGCCCGCAGAAGCGCACCCGCCTGATGAACGAGCACGAGCGCAAGGTCACCGCCTACCACGAGGGAGGCCATGCGCTCGTCGCGGCCGGGCTGCGCAACTCCGCCCCGGTCACCAAGATCACGATCCTGCCCCGCGGCCGCGCCCTGGGCTACACGATGGTGGTCCCGGAGGACGACAAGTACTCCGTCACCCGCAACGAGCTCCTGGACCAGCTCGCGTACGCGATGGGCGGGCGCGTGGCGGAGGAGATCGTGTTCAAGGACCCGTCCACGGGCGCCGCGAACGACATCCAGAAGGCCACGGACACGGCCCGCAAGATGGTCACCGAGTACGGCATGTCCGCCAAGGTGGGCGCCGTCAAGCTCGGCGGCGGCAGCTCCGAGCCCTTCATGGGCGGCGCCGCCGGCGGCTCCTCCCGCGAGTACTCCGAGGAGCTGGCGTACCTGGTGGACGTCGAGGTCCGCACCCTGCTGGACCAGGCCCATGCCGAGGCCCACTGGGTGCTCACGGAGAACCGGGACGTCCTGGACCGCCTGGCCTACGAGCTGCTGGAGAAGGAGACGCTCACCCAGGAGGCCATCGCCGCCATCTTCGCGGACGTGCGCAAGCGGCCCGAGCGCGGCGTGTGGCTGGCCTCGGACGACCGGCTCCCGCAGGACATCCCGCCCGTCCGCTCCCCCTCCGAGCGCCGCTCGCGGCATGACGGCGGGCAGCAGACCCCCGTCGGCGTCGAGGGCACCACGGTGCCGGTGCGTCCGGAGGGCGCGCCGCCGTCGTCGCTGGGCGGGGACGCGGCCGGCCCCGGCCTGCCGCCGCACGGCGGCCCGAGCAACACGCCGGGCCCCGGCGAGGGACCGACCTTTTGACCGCGCAGGAGGCCCGCATGACAGCCCACACCCCCGACGACGCCGTCCCCGGCACGTTCGACCCGGACTCGACCGCGGTGGACCGGCCGCGCATCGAGGCGGCGGTGCGGGAGATCCTGCTGGCGATCGGTGAGGACCCGGACCGCGAGGGCCTGGCGGACACCCCGGCGCGGGTGGCCAAGGCGTACGCGGAGTTCTTCGCGGGCCTGCACCAGAGCCCGGACCAGGTGCTCGGCACCACGTTCGACATCGCGCACGAGGAGCTCGTGCTGGTGAAGGACATCCCGTTCTACTCGACCTGCGAGCACCACCTGGTGCCGTTCCACGGCACCGCGCACATCGGCTACATCCCCTCCGCCGAGGGCCGCGTGACGGGGCTGTCCAAGCTGGCCCGCCTCGTGGAGCTGTACGCGCGGCGTCCGCAGGTGCAGGAGCGGCTGACCACGCAGGTGGTGGAGGCGCTCATGGAGCACCTGGCCCCGCGCGGGGCGATCGTGGTGGTGGAGGCCGAGCACATGTGCATGTCCATGCGCGGCGTGCGCAAGCCGGGCGCGAAGACCGTCACCTCGGCGGTGCGCGGCCAGCTGCGGGATCCGTCCACGCGCTCCGAGGCGATGAGCCTCATCATGCACGGCTGAGGACCACCGACGGCGGAGGAGGACACGTGGACGAGAGCATCGACGCGGCGGCGCGGGAGGCGAACCGCGCCCTGCTGGGGCGGCTGCCCGCGGACCGGACCCTGGTCATGGGCATCCTCAATGTCACCCCTGACTCGTTCTCGGACGGCGGGGAGCACGCCACCGTCCGCGCGGCTCTCGAGCACGCCCGGCGCATGGTCGCGGACGGCGCGGACATCGTGGACGTGGGCGGGGAGTCCACCCGCCCCGGGGCCCGCGCCGTGCCGCCGGCCGAGGAGCAGGAGCGCATCCTGCCCGTGATCGAGGCGCTGCTGGCCGAGGACGTCGTCGTCTCCGTGGACACGCGCCACACCGCCACCGCCCGGGCCGCCCTGGCGCTGGGGCCGGTGATCGTCAACGACGTCTCCGGCCTCGCCCACGAGCCGGAGATGCCGGCGCTGATCGCCGCGTCGGGCGCGCCCTACATCCTCATGCACAACCGCGGGAACCCGCAGACCATGGACGGGCTGGCCGTCTACGAGGACACCGTCCCGGACGTCGTGTGCGAGCTGCGGGACGTGGCCGGCCGCTTCCTCGCCGCGGGCGTCGAGCCCGCGCAGCTGATCGTCGACCCGGGCCTGGGCTTCGCGAAGGCCGGCGAGCAGAACTGGGAGCTGCTGCGCGGCCTCGAGTGGCTCCGCGCCATGGGCCACCCGGTGCTCGTCGCCGCCTCGCGCAAGCGGTTCCTGGGCACGCTGCTGGCGGACGACGACGGCACCCCGGCCCCGCCCGCCGCGCGCGACGCCGCCACCGCGGCCATCTCCGCCCTCGCCGCCGCCCAGGGCGCGTGGGGCGTGCGCGTGCACGACGTGCGCGCCAGCGCCGACGCCGTCCGCGCCGCCGCCGCCTGGGTCGGGGCGCACGCCCCGGGTGAGCCCGTCTCCGAGGACGTGCTGCCGTGAGCGCCCGGGACCGCATCCGCCTGGCCGGGCTGTCCGCCGTCGGGCACCACGGGGTCTTCGACCACGAGCGCCGGGACGGGCAGCCGTTCGTCACGGACGTCGTCCTCCACCTCGACGCCGGCCCCGCCGCGGCCGGCGACGACCTCGCCCGCACCGCCAACTACGCCGGGGTCGCGGACACGGTGGTCCGCCTGGTCACCGGGGAGCCGGTGGACCTGATCGAGACCCTCGCCGACCGGATCGCCCGCGCCGTCCTCGCCGAGCAGCCCGTGGTGACCGCCGTCGAGGTCACCGTGCACAAGCCGCAGGCGCCCATCCCGCACGACTTCGCGGACGCCGCCGTCACCGTGCACCGCACCCGGGAGGACCTCGCGTGAGCACCGTCGACTGGACGCACCCGGCCGAGGGCCCCGCGCCCGTCCCCGAGCTGGGCACCCGCCCGGACGCGCCCGTCCCGGCCGTGCTGGCCCTCGGCGCCAACCTGCGCGAGCCCGCGCAGACGCTCGACGCCGCCGTCGCCGCCCTGTCCGCGCTGCCGCACATCACGGACGTCCGGGCCTCGCCCCGGGCCGTCACCGCGCCCGTGGGCGGGCCGCCGGGGCAGCCCGACTACCTCAACCAGGTGGTCACCCTGCGCACGGACCTCGCGCCGTGGGAGCTGCTCGCGGTGGCGCACCGGCTCGAGCAGGACCACCATCGGCGGCGTGAGGTCCGCTGGGGCGCGCGCACCCTGGACGTGGACGTGATCGCCTACGGAGACGTGCGCAGCGACCACCCGGACCTCACCCTGCCGCACCCCCGCGCGGCCGAGCGGGCCTTCGTGCTGCTGCCGTGGCTGTGGCTCGACGCGGACGCCACGCTCGCCGGCACGCCTGTCGCCGACCTCGCCGCCGTCGCCGCGGACGCCCCCGGGGTGCGCCGTCAGGAGCCCGAGCGGCACCGGCTGCTGGCCGGCTCCGACGACGTCGTCCCGCTCCGTCCGGCACGCCCGGACGCCCTCGGGAGGGAGGCCACGTGATCGCGCTGCGCTCCGGGTGGACCCTGCTCGTGGTGCTGGTGGCCGCCGTGCTCGGCTGGCTGGCCGGGCTCGCCGCGCCGTCCCTGGGCTGGCCGGCGCCCGTGGTGGGCCGCAGCGGCCTGATCACCGTGGCCGCGGTCTCCGTGCTGTGCCTCGCGCTGGGCTGGCGGGTGCGCCGCGACCGGGAGAAGCCCGCCGCCGCGCGGATGGACCCGCTCGCCGCGGCCCGCACCCTCGTGCTCGGCCAGGCCTCCGGCTTCGCGGGAGCGGCCCTCGGCGGCTGGCACGCCGGGGTGGCGGTGCAGGTGCTGCTGCGGGCCGGCGTGGAGGCACCGACCGTGCGGGAGGCCGCCCTGCAGGCCGTCGGCGGTCTCGTCCTGCTGGTGGTGGGGCTGATCGTCGAACGGTGGTGCCGGATCCCGCCTGAGGAGGATGCGCCCGAGGGCGGTCGTGGGCAGGATGGGTCCCCGGGCCGACCGGCCCGTCCCGAGACCGAAGGAGGGTATGCCCGTGCCCGGCATTGACCTGAGCGGCGTGGCCTTCACCCCGGCCTCGCCCCGGCTGGCGACGGTGAAGCTCATCGCCACGACCATCGGCCACCTGATCTGGCTCGCCGCGTTCTCCGTGCCGCTGATCCTCAAGCTCACCGGCCCGTGGGCGGGGATGGCCGCGTGGGTCGCGTGGGGGCTGCCGGCCGTCGTCGTCGTGTCCTGGATCGTGGACCTGATCCTGATCCCGCGGCGCGTGCGCGCGATGGGCTGGGCCGAGCGCGAGGACGACGTCCTGTGGCGCGAGGGCATCCTGTTCCGCAGCGTGCATGCGGTGCCGTACGGCCGCCTGCAGTACGTGGACGTGTCGGACGGTCCGCTGCTGCGCCGGGTCGGGCTGCAGACCCTCACCCTGAAGACCGCCGCCGCGGGCGGGGACGTCACCCTGGAGGGCGTGCCCCGCGAGAGGGCCGAGGAGCTGCGCGAGGTCCTCATGGCGCGCGGCCAGGCGCGGCTGGCGGGCCTGTGAGCGCCGCCGCCCCGCCCCCCGCCGACGACGCCGGCTGGGTCCGCGTCCACCCCGCCTCGCCCTGGGTGCGGGGCTGGACCTTCCTGCTGCTGTTCCTGTTCTTCGTGGGTCGCAACGCGGTGGAGGACTTCGCGGCGGGCCGGCTCAGCGGGGAGGACGTCCCGGGCGACGGCAGCCTGCTCGTGGCCGGCGGCATCCTGCTGGGGGCCACCCTGCTGATCAGCCTCGTGTTCTTCTTCTCCTGGTGGTTCACCCGGTTCCGCTGCGGGGAGGACCGGATCGAGCTGCGCCAGGGCTGGCTCTTCCGCAGCCGCCGGCAGATGCGCTACGACCGCATCCAGGCGGTGGACCTGCAGCACCCCCTCGTGGCCCGGCTGCTCGGGCTGGCCACGGTGAAGGTCGAGGCGGCCGACGGCGGCGAGTCCGCGCTCGAGCTGTCCTTCCTGCGCCGCGCCGAGGCCGAAGCGGTGCGCCGGGAGATCCTGGACCGCGCGTCGGGGGTGCTCGGGGGAGCCGGGGCGGACGCGTCCGCCCCGGAGCGAGCGGCCGAGCCCGGCCTCGCCGACCCCGACGCCGTGGACGCCGGCGAACTCATGCTGCAGGTGCCCGCGGGGCGGCTCCTCGGCTCCGTCCTGCTCTCCGGAGGCGTGCTGGGGGTGCTGGCCGGGTCCCTGATCTGGCTGGGCGGTCTCGCCCTCGTGGTCGCGCTGCTGCCCGAGGCGGTGCTGGACGAGGGGGAGACCCTGACCGGGATCGGCGCGGCCGCGTCCCTGCCGGCCCTGTTCTCCGTGGCCGGCGTCGCGTGGTCCCGGCTGAACGCCGGCTGGGGCTTCCAGGTGCGCCGCTCCACCGACGGGCTGCGACTGCGGCACGGGCTCACCGAGACCACCCACCAGACCGTCCCGCCGGGGCGGGTGCAGGGGGTGACCGTCTCCCAGCCCCTGTTCTGGCGGCCCTTCGGCTGGTATCGGGTGAACATGGCGGTGGCCGGCTACCTGCAGGAGTCCGACGGCGCCCGGGACGTCGCGCTGCCCGTCGGTCCGTGGGAGGACGTGCTCCGCGTCCTCACGGTCGTGGCACCGGACCCGGGCCTGGACGGTGATCCGCGCGCCGCGCAGGGGCTGACCCCCGCCGGGCTCATGCACCTGGGCGTGCACGGCTCCGGCACGGAGGGCGGCTTCCAGCACGTGCCGCGGCGCGGCAGGTGGTGGTTCAACTGGTTCGCCTGGCAGCGGATCGGCTTCACGACGACGCGGACCCTCCTGGTGGTGCGCAGCGGCTGGTTGAACCGCCGGCTGCAGACCCTCCAGCACGAGCGCGTGCAGGCGGCCGAGCTGGTGCAGGGCCCGGTGCAGCGCCGCCTGGGTCTGGCCACGGTGCGCGTGTGGGTCGCGGGGGCGAAGGCCGTGGTCCGCGACCTCGACGAGGACGTGGCCGTGGACCTGTACGCCCGGGAGGCCCGGCACGCGGCCGTCTCGCGTCGCCTCGCCGACCGCGATCAGTGGATGCGCCCCGAGGAGCTGGCCCGCTTCGAGCAGCGCACGCGCGAGGTCGCGGCCACCGAGGTGGGCCGCCGCGAACTGGCGCGGGCCGGCGTCGGCGGCGGCGCCGTCGTCGGGGAGGAGAGCGGGGCAGACGTCCCCGCTGTGCGCGGCGAGGAGGAGCGATGACCGGCGGACTCGACCTGAGCCTGGACCCGCACGACCCGGCGCAGCGGCCCGGGCGGCTGGGCGTCGGCGTGGTGAGCGCGGGCCGGGTGGGGGCCGTGCTGGGCTCGGCGCTGCGGGCTGCGGGCCACACGATCACGGGCGTGCACGCCGTCTCCGAGGCCTCGCGGGACCGCGCGGAGATGCTCCTGCCGGGCGTGCCCGTCCTGGAGATCCCCGAGATCCTGCGCCGCTCCGAGATGGTCGTCTTCGCCGTCCCGGACGACGCGCTGGGCGAGCTCGTGACCGGCCTGGCCGCCGCGGGCCACGTGCAGACCGGCCACCTGCTCGTGCACACCTCCGGCCGCTACGGGGTGGGGGTGATGGAGCCGGTGCGCGCGCACGGGGCGATCCCCCTGGCGATCCATCCGGCCATGACGTTCACGGGGCTGAGCCTCGACGTCGCCCGGCTGCAGGACTGCGTGTTCGGCGTGACCGCTGACCCCGTGGTGCTGCCCGTGGCCCAGGCGCTCGTGGTGGAGATGGGCGGCGAGCCCGTGGTCGTGAAGGAGGCCGACCGGGCGGCCTACCACCTGGCGCTGTCCCACGGGTCGAACCACCTGGTGACGCTGACGGCGCAGGCCCGTCAGATCCTCGAGACGATCGGGGTGGCCGACCCGGAGCGGGTGCTGCGCTCGCTCATGACCGCCGCCCTGGAGAACGCGCTCACCGACGGCGACGGCGCCCTCACCGGCCCCGTCGCCCGCGGTGACGTCGACACGCTGCGGACCCACCGCGAGACCCTCGGCGAGCTCGAGGCCGGGGGATTGCCCGCCGACGTGCGTGCCGTGTGGGAGACCCTCGCCCGCGCGACGACCGACCGCGCCGAGACCCGCGGCACGCTGCGCGCGGACGCGGCGGCGCGGCTGCGCGAGGTCCTCGACGGCTCCGACGACCCCCACGACGACTGACCGACCCCCCGCCGCCACCCCGCTTTCGTTCGGGAAACGGCGGGTCCCGGGCCGTTTTCGTTCGGGAAACGGCGGGTCCCAGGCCGTTTTCGTTCGTGAAACGGCCGCCTCCGGCGGCGTTCGCGTCGCTGGGACGGGACCCCGGGATTGCGCCCCGGCCGTCAGAGGCGCCCGCCGCGGATCGCGGCGACGACGCCGTCTGCCGCGTCCTCGATCTGCCGGTACATCTCCTCGAACTGCGGCCGCGGATACCCGTACGGATCGGGGACCTCGCGCACCCCGGCGCTGTCCGCATCCGACGCGAATTCGCCCATCAGGTGGATCCGGTCCCGCTGCTCGGCCGTCGTCGCGAGCCGCCGCGCGTCGACGAGGTTGGCCTCGTCCATCACCAGGATCAGGTCGGCCTCGTCCACGAGGTCGGCGGACAGCTGCACCCCCACCGTCGAGAACTCGTACCCCAGTTCCCCGCCGACCTCGCGGGTGAGGTGATGCGGCCGGGCGCCCACGTGCTCGCCGGACGTGACCTCGACGTCGTGGAGACCGGCCTCCGCGAGCTTGCGGTTCAGCACGGCCTCGGCGGCGGGCGAGCGGCAGATGTTCCCCAGGCAGACGGTCATGATGCGCATGGGGCCAGTGTCTCAAGTCCGGGCGGGGGCGGCGGACGACGACGGCCCGCACGCTCGGCTCGTCGCCGGCGGGGCGGCATCGGGTGCGTCCACGAGTGGTCCCGCTGGAGGGTCGGAGGCCTCCGGCGGTGTGTCCCCCCGGTTCCTCGCCGTTTCCCGAACGAAAGCGCTGCGACACGCCGCCGTTTCTCGAACGAAAGCGCGGCTGGCACCGTCGGTTCCGGCGACGGCGGCGCCCGACGCGCCTGGCAGGATGGAGGCCATGACCGACCAGCCCGAGATGAGCCCCCTGACCGAGCCCGAGCGGGAGTGGGTGCGCGTCCGCCGCGACTTCGCCGCGCAGGAGGGCGTGGACCACCTGGACCTGGACGCGGTCGCCGCCTACTACGACGCCGTGCTGGCCCGCTCGCAGGCCGAAGCCGAGGAGCTGGACCCCGAGGAGCTGGCGGTGCTGCTGGACGTCGTCGCGGTGCTGCTCGGCGAGCACCTGGGCGCGCGCCACGGCATGCAGTGGGTGACGGTCGCGGATGAGGAGGGGCCCGCCCTCGCGCTGCGGGACACCCTCTCGGACGCCGTCGTCTTCCCGCAGCCGGTGGTCGGCCAGAGCTGGAACCATCAGGCCACGGGGGAGTGGATGGGCGAGTACGTCGACTGGCTCGGCGAGCAGCTCCAGCAGATCCGGGCCGACGCCGGCACGCGGCCCGGCGCCTGAGGCGCGGCGGGCACCGGGGCGGCCCGCCGTCGATGCCACCACCCCGCCGCCCTCCGTGTTGCCCGGATCACGTGCGGGCCGATAGAAACGAACGCATGACCTCCACCCCGGACACCGCGGACACCCCCGCCACCCCCTTCCACGACCTCGACGCCTTCACCGCCCTGCCGCGCGTGGCCGGTCTCACCCTCAGCCCGGACGGCGCCCGCCTGGTGACCACCGTCGCCACCCGGGACGCGAAGGGCACCGGCTACGCCACCGCCCTCTGGGAGGTCGACCCCGCGGGCGAGCGCCCCGCCCACCGCCTGACCCGCTCCCGCGAGGGCGAGGCCGGCGCACAGTTCGCCGCGGACGGCACCCTCTTCTTCACCTCCGCCCGCCCCGACCCCGCCGACGCCGAGGCCGAGAAGCGCAGCGCCCTGTGGGCCCTGCCGGCCCGGGGCGGCGAGGCGCGCGTGGTGCTCTCCCGCCCGGGCGGCGTCGCCGCGGTCACGTGCGCCTCCGCGGCGGACCGCGTGGTCGTCACGGCGGACCGGCTGCTCGGTGCGACCACCGAGGCCGAGCACGCGGCCCTCGCGCAGACCCGCAAGGACGCCGGCGTGGACGCCATCCTGCACACCGGCTACCCCATCCGCTTCTGGGACCACGACCTCGGCCCCGCCCGCCCCGAGCTCTTCGTCCTCGAGCCCGGCCCGGACCCGCAGGGTGAGCCCGCCACGGACGCCGACGCCGCCGAGCCCGCCACGGACGCCGACGCCGCCGAGCCGGGCCCCGCCGCCTCCGGCCTGGCTCCCGAGGCCGACGACGTGGCGCACCACCTGCGCCACGTCTCCGGATTCCCGCGCTCCCACGCGTTCGGGATCGGCGCGCAGGTGGCCCCGGACGGCTCGTTCCTGCTCACCACGGCCGCCACCGCCGAGGCTCGCGGCAACGTGCGCGAGGGCACGGTGGTGCGCGTGGACCTGGCCACGGGCGAGCACCGCGTCCTGCACGACGTCCCCGGTGAGGACGTGGCCGTCGGCCCCGTCAGCCATGACGGCACGCGCGCCGTCGTCGTCCGCACCCCCGACTCCACCCCGCACTCCGCCGTGCACCCGCGCCTGTACGTGATGGACACGGCCACGGGCCAGACCACGCCCCTGGCCCACGGCTGGGACCGCTGGGCCGACGTCGTCGCGTGGCTGCCGGACGACTCCGCGGTGATCGCGCTCGCGGACTCCGAGGGCCGCCGCCCGGTGTTCCGCATCGAGGTGGCCACCGGCGCCGTCGCGCAGGTGACCCGGGAGGACGAGGCGTGGACCGACATCGTGCTCTCCCCGGACGGGGCCACGGCCTACGGCGTCCGCTCCTCCTACCTGTTCCCGCCGGAGGTGGCGCGGATCGACCTGGCCACGGGCGAGACCACGCGCCTGCCGAACCCCGTGGAGCGCCCCGCGATCCCGGGCACCCTCGAGGACGTGGAGACCGTCGCCGAGGACGGCACGCACGTGCGCGGCTGGCTCGTGCTCCCCGAGGGGGAGGCGCCGGCCGGCGGTCACCCGCTGCTGCTGTGGATCCACGGCGGGCCCCTGGGCTCGTGGAACGCGTGGAGCTGGCGCTGGACCCCGTGGATCATGGCGGCGCGCGGCTACGCGGTGCTGCTGCCGGACCCGGCGCTGTCCACGGGCTACGGCCAGGACTTCATCGAACGCGGCTGGGGCCGCTGGGGCCAGGCGCCCTACACGGACCTGATGGCGCTCACGGACGCCGTCGTGGCGCGTGAGGACGTCGACGGCGACCGCACCGCCGCCATGGGCGGCTCGTTCGGCGGCTACATGGCGAACTGGGTGGCCGGGCACACCGACCGGTTCCGGTGCGTGGTCACGCACGCCTCGCTGTGGGCGCTGGACGGCTTCGGCCCGACGACGGACGCCGCGTTCTACTGGGCCCGCGAGATGGACGAGCAGATGCAGCAGGAGAACTCTCCGCACCGGTTCGTGGGCGAGATCGTCTCCCCGATGCTCGTCATCCACGGCGATAAGGACTACCGCGTGCCGATCGGCGAGGGGCTGCGCCTGTGGTCGGACCTGCTGGCGAAGTCCGGGCGGCCGGCCGCCGCGGACGGCACCACCGACCACCGGTTCCTCTACTTCCCCCACGAGAACCACTGGATCCTCGCCCCGCAGCACGCGAAGGTCTGGTACGAGGTCGTCCTCGGCTTCCTGGGCGAGCACGTCCTCGGCGACGGCACCCCGTCGGCCCCGGAGACGCTGGGACTGACGCGGCCGTCGCCGACGGCGGGCTGAGCCGCCGGGCCCGGCGCCGCGCATCGTGACGGGCGGCTGAACCTCTCCGATCAGCCGCCCGTCACCGGCTGTTCACCGGACGGGCCGGCTGTGGCCGGAGGGGGCCACCCGGCCGACACCCGGATCTGGCCCACTGGAGCGGTCATCCCCCTCCCGGAAAGGACCGTTCCATGACCTCCGTCCGTCGTCACGCCGCCCGCGGCCTCGTGGCCCTCGCCGCCGCCGTCGCCGTCAGCGCCCCGCTGGCCGCCCCGGCCGCCGCCGCCCCCGCCGCACCGACGACCCCGGCCGCCGCGCAGTCCGTCACGGGCAAGCCCGTGGTGCGCCCCGACGTCGTGGGTCACCGTGGCGCCTCCGGCTACCGCCCCGAGCACACCCTGGCCGCCTACGAGCTGGCCGCCGCCCAGGGCGCGGACGTGATCGAGCCGGACCTGGTCTCCACGAAGGACGGCGTGCTCGTGGTCCGCCACGAGAACCTGATCGACGGCATCACGGACGTCGCCCAGCGACCCGAGTTCGCGGACCGCAGGACCACCAAGGTCGTCGACGGCGTGGCCCTCACCGGCTGGTTCACCGAGGACTTCACCCTCGCCGAGCTCAAGACCCTGCGCGCCAAGGAGCGCCTGCCGCAGGCCCGCCCCGAGTCCGCGTCCTACGACGGCCGGTACCAGGTGCCCACCTTCGAGGAGGTGCTCGAGCTGCGGGAGCGCCTCTCTGCCCGGTACGGCCGCGAGATCGGCGTCATCCCCGAGATCAAGCACCCCACCTACTTCGACTCCATCGGCCTGTCCATGGAGGAGCGCGTCGTCGAGTTGCTCGACGAGCACGGCCTGAACAAGCGCAACGCCCCCGCCACCGTGCAGTCCTTCGAGCTCGCCAACCTGCGCGATCTCAACGAGAACCTCGGCCTCAGGGCCGAGACGGTGTTCCTCTCCAGCGTCAACGGCGCGCCCTATGACTCCGTGGCCGCCGGCGACGGGCTCCGCGACTACGACTTCTACGAGACCGCCGCGGGCATGCGCGAGGTCCGCGCGGCCGGCGTCGACACGCTCGGCCCGGCCTTCGCGCAGATCATCACCAAGGAGAAGGACGGCTCGATGGGCGAGGAGACCGCGTTCGTCTCCCTCGCCCACCGCGCGGGCCTCGAGGTGGTGCCGTACACCTTCCGCGCCGAGAACCAGTTCCTCTACACGGAGTTCCGCTCCTCCACGGACCGGAACGCGCAGGGCGACATGGTCGGCATGATCCAGCCGTTCCTCGACGCCGGCATCGACGGCTTCTTCACCGACCACCCCGACCTCGGCGTGCAGGCCGTGGACACCTGGATGCAGGGCAAGAAGGAGCACCCGGGCCGGGGCGTCGGCAAGACCGCCCAGCGGGGCCTGAAGGTGCGCTGACCCCGTCCCGACCGGAGACGATCCCGGCGGACCCGAGGTCTTCCGGCAGGGTCCCTGCGGTGCTTACCTTGGCGCTCAAGACCGGTGGACCCGGTGACGTGGACGGCCAGAAGGGCCGGCCATGAGGGACGCCGACCCGGACGAAGGAAGGCACAGCATGACGACGAACACGCCGAAGAACGCCCACGGCTCCTCAGCCGAGGGCCGTGACGCCAAGGACCAGGCGAAGGGCAAGGCCCAGCAGGCCGCGGGCGAGGCCCAGGGCCAGGCGAAGGCCGTGGCCCACGACGCCAAGGACAAGGCCCAGGACCTCGCGGCCACCGCCAAGCACGAGGCCGGCCAGGTGAAGGACGAGGCCGCTGACCAGGTGCAGTCGCTGGTCGGCTCCGCCCAGGAGCAGGTCGGCGCGCAGGTGCAGACCCAGCAGGAGCGGCTCGCGGGCCAGGTGCGCAGCTACACCGACGACCTGCACCGCGTGGTCTCCGGTGAGCAGCCGCAGACCGATTTGGTGCGCCAGGGCGTCGCCTCGGTGGCGGACCGTGCCGAGGCCCTGACCCAGCGCCTGGAGACCGCTTCCCCGCAGGACCTGCTGCAGGACGTGCGCGGCTTCGCCGCTCGCCGTCCGGGCACGTTCCTGGCCCTCGCCCTGGGCGCCGGGCTGGTGGCCGGTCGACTGACGCGCGGCATCCGCGACGCCGCCCAGCCCGACTCCACCGCCTCCACCTCGCCGCGCCGTCACGAGACCCGTCCGGACGCGGTGCACGCGGACGTGACCCCGCACCACCTGGACTCGCAGGCCCCGGCCTACTCGAGCGATTCGCTCTCCCAGGCCGACGGCCGCGTCGCGGACGGCGCCGGGCCCCGCCGCGCGGCCGGCGTCGGGGACGTCCCGTACGGCACGCAGGCACCGGTCCAGCAGGGCCTGACCGCCGAGCGGCCGTTCGACCAGACCCGGCCCGGGGGTGACGCATGAGCACCGCCCACGAGCCGTTCCGCGACGCGACGCCGCACTCCGGCGCGCACACCCCGCCGCCCACGCAGGCGGAGTTCCGCGCCGAGCACGAGAGCCTCGGCGAGATGTTCCAGAGCCTGTCGGCCAAGCTGTCGACGCTGGTCAGCCAGGAGATCGCCCTGGCCAAGGCCGAGGCCACCGAGTCCGCGAAGAAGGCCGGCAAGGGGGCGGGGCTGCTGGCCGGCGCCGCCGTCGGCGGCTTCTTCCTGCTGATGTTCCTGTCCCTCGCCCTGATGCACCTGCTCGACGTGTTCCTGCCGATCGGCTGGGCCGCGCTGATCGTGGCCGTGCTGTGGGGCGTCGTGGCGGCCGTGCTGGCCGTGCAGGGCAAGAAGGACATCGAGAAGATCAAGGGTCTGCCGCAGACCCAGGAGACGCTTCAGGAGATCCCCGAGACCCTGAACCCCGCGAAGGAGACGCGATGACCACGAGCAACAACCCCGATGAGATCCGCGCCGACATCGAGCGTACGCGCCGCGAGCTCGGCCAGGACGTGGACGCCCTCGCCGAGAAGGTGAGCCCCACGAAGGCCGTGTCCCGGCAGACCAACCGCATCAAGGACGGCTTCATCCACGCGAAGGAGAACATCATGGGCTCCCCGGAGCAGCACCGCCACGAGCCCTCGCTGGGCGATCGCGCCCACGGGGTGATCGACGACGCCCGGGCCTCCGCGTACGACGCTGCCGGCCAGGCCCAGGACCGCCTGGGCGATGCCGGCGACCGCGTGTCCGAGTGGGCCGACGACGCCCAGCTCGCCCTGCAGCAGGCCCCGGCTCAGCTGCGCGGCCGCACCGCGGGCAACCCGCTGGCCGCCGGGCTGATCGCCTTCGGCGCCGGCCTGCTGCTCAGCTCGCTGATCCCCGCCTCACGCGTGGAGCAGCGCGCCGCGGAGGGCCTCAAGGAGCAGGCCGCCCCGCTGGTGGACGAGGCCAAGCAGGCCGCCCAGCAGCTGCGCGAGGACCTCGAGCCCGCCGCCCGCGAGGCCGCCGGGAGCGTGAAGGAGTCGGCTGCCGAGGCCGCTTCCCACCTCAAGGAGCAGGGCACGGACACGGCGCAGGACCTCAAGGCGGAGTCCCAGGACGCCGCCCGCCAGGTGAAGGACACCGCGAAGGACGCCTGAGCCCGACCCGAGCACGACGCCGGCCGGTCCCGTTGACGGGACTGGCCGGCGTCGCGCGTTTGGGGCCGAATCCGGCCCGCGGCTCAGGCCTTGGACCAGATGCGCGTGGTGAGGCGGAAGTCCTCCCCGAGGCCCCGTGCCTAGACTCGGAGGGTGACCCCTCTCGACCGCGTCCCCGACCAGCGCCCCGTCCCCGCCGGCACCGGCCTGACCCTCGAGGACGCCCTCCCCGCTCCCGTGACGCCCGAGGCTGACGGCGTCTCCGCGCGCCCGCGTCTGGCCCGGACCGTCGCCGAGATGCGCGCCGCTCTCCGTGAGCTCGTCGCCCACGCCACGGACGACGGCGACGCCGAGCCCGTCACCGTCGGCCTGGTCCCCACGATGGGCGCCCTCCACGGCGGCCACGCGGCCCTGGTGCGGCGGGCCCGCGCCGAGAACGACGTCGTCGCGGTCAGCATCTTCGTGAACCCGCTCCAGTTCGGCGATCCGGCCGACCTGGAGCACTACCCGCGCACCCTGGACGCGGACCTGGACCTGCTGGCGGCGGCGGGCGCCGACGTCGTGTTCGCCCCGGACGTGCAGGAGATGTACCCGGGCTACCCGGACGCGCCGATCGTCACCGTCTCCGCCGGCCGCATGGGGGAGGTCCTCGAGGGCGCCTCCCGCCCGGGCCACTTCGACGGCGTGGCCACCGTCGTGGCGAAGCTGTGGAACATCGTGCGCCCGGCGGTGCCGGTCCTGCGCAGCTACTTCGGCCAGAAGGACGCGCAGCAGCTCACCGTCCTGCGCCGCCTGGCCACGGACCTGGACATCGACGTCGACGTCCGCGCCGTGCCCATCGTCCGCTCGCCCGAGGGCCTCGCGCTCTCCAGCCGCAACACCCGCCTGGACGCCGCGGGCCTGGAACACGCGCTCGTCCTCAGCCGCGCCCTGCGCTCCCTGGCCGACGCCGCGGCGGCCGGTGAGCCCGTCGACGTCCAGGCCGCTCGCCGGATGGTCGAGGACGAGCCGGGCGTCGAGCTGGACCACCTCGTGGTGGTGGACCGGGACACCTTCGCCGAGCTCGGTCCGGAGCTGCTGTGCCAGCCGCTGCGCCGCGAGGCCCTCGCCCTCGTGGCCGCGCACGTGCCGCCCGTCCGGTTGATCGACACCATGGTGCTGCCCGCCGCGGGGCCGCTGCCGTGACCCCGGAGCGTCTCGCCGCCGCCTTCGACGGCCCCTCGCCCGCGCTCGCCGCGACGCTGCTGGGGTGCCGGCTGACCGTCGTCGCCCCGGACGGCGCCGTCACCGTGCGGCTGACCGAGACCGAGGCGTACGGGAACGCGGGCGCGGACCCCGGCGCCCACTCGTTCCGCGGTCGCACCGAGCGCAATGCCGCGCTGTTCGGGCCGCCGCGGCGTACGTATGTGTACCTGAACTATGGCATCCACCGCTGCCTGAACCTGGTGGGCCACCCCGAGGGGGAGGCCGGCGGTGTGCTGCTGCGTGCGGCCGAGGTGCTCGCGGGAGGGGACCTCGCGGTGGCCCGCCGTGGCCGGGACACCGGCCTCAAGCTGCTCTCCGGCCCGGGGAACCTCGGCCAGGGCCTCGGCATCACCCTGGAGATGGGCCACGCGCCCGTGGAGATCGTCGCCGCGCCGCCGGAGGTGGCCGACGACGGCGGCACCCCGGCCCGCCTCGCCGCGCCGGCCGCGCCCGCCCGCTTCCTCCTGGCCCCGCCCGCGCCCCGCGATCCGGCCGAGCCGCCGATCGAGGTCGTGACGGGCCCGCGCGTCGGCGTCTCGGGGGAGGGCGGCTCCGTGCGCTTCCCGTGGCGGTTCAGCGTGGCCGGCCACCGCAGCGTGTCCGCGTTCCGGCGTGGCCGCAACGTGCCGGACTGACCCCCAGACCTTGTCGACCGCCCCGGCCCCGTGCCTAGGTTGATCCCATGACCGAGATGAACAAGACCGCCCACGGCGAGACCCAGCAGACCGTCACCCGGACCATCGACGCGTCCGCCAAGGACGTGTTCGACTTCCTGACCCTGCCCGCGAACCACGCGAAGTTCGACGGCTCGGGCATGGTGCAGTCCGACGACAAGACCCAGCGCATCCAGAAGGTCGGCGACGTGTTCACCATGAACATGCACGCGGAGCACATGGGTGGCGACTACCAGACCGACAATCACGTGGTCGCCTACGACCCGAACAAGCTGGTCGGCTGGAAGACCGCCCCCGCCGGCACCGAGCCCAAGGGTTGGCAGTGGGTCTACCGGCTCGAGGACAACGGCTCGGGCAGCACGGTCGTGTCCCTCACCTACGACTGGACCGCCGTGACCGACCCGGAGCTGCTGGCGAAGAACCTCTTCCCGATGGTGTCCGAGGAGCAGATGGAGGAGTCGCTCGCGAAGCTGGCCGCCGAGGTCGGCTGACCCCCGCCTCCCGACGGCGGCCTCCGGGCCGGCCGTCCCCTCGACGACGGGCACGCACCCGGCCAGGGTGCGGTGCCCGTCGTCGTGTCCGGTGTCACGGCTAGAGTGCCGTGCGAGACCGTCCACCCCCACGTCCAGGAGGATCCGCCGTGACCGCCACCGCCGAGCCCGAAGTCCCGTCGCCGCGCGAGGACCTGTACCGCCACGTCAACGCCGGGTGGTTGGACACCCACGAGATCCCCGCGGACCAGGGCGCCTACGGCGCGTTCCTCGAGCTGCGGGACGCGGCCGAGCTCGCCGTCCGGCACCTGTGCGAGGACGCCGTGCGCGAGGTCGGCACGGGCTTCGACCCCGCCCAGGCGCGCGTGCAGGCCACGGCCGCGGCCGGCGCGCACCGGGACGTCCCGCTCGCGCCGCTGGATGCGGAGGACGCGGAGGGCATGGAGCATCCGGAGCTCAAGCGCCGGATCGCCGCGCTGTACGCCTCGTTCATGGACGACGAGACCGTGGAGGCCCGCGGCCTCGAGCCGATCGCCTCGGACCTGGCGGCGGTGGCCACCGTGTCCACCCCCGCGGAGCTGCTCGCCCTGTCCGGGCGACTGCAGCGCCAGGGCGTCTCCGGCCTCATCAACACCGGCGCCCTCAACGACGCCGGGAACCCGGACCGCATGCTCCTGCACCTGCTCCAGGGCGGCCTGGGCCTGCCGGACGAGTCCTACTACCGGGACGAGGCCTACGCCGAGATCCTCGAGCAGTACACCGAGCACACCGGCCGTCTGCTGGCGCTGGCCGGGATCGGCGCGGACCGGGACGAGGCCGCCGCGCTGGGCGTCCGGGTGGTGGAGCTGGAGAAGCGCATCGCCGCCCTGCACTGGGACCTGGTCCGCAGCCGGGACGCCGTGGCCCGCTACAACCCCATGACCCACGACCGGCTGACGGAGCTCTTCCCCCTGGCCGACGCGTGGCTCGAGGGCGTGGACGCCGCCGGCGAGCGCGCCGCGGAGGTCGTGGTGTGGCAGCCGGACTTCCTCTCCGGTGTGCAGGGGCTGCTCGAGGGACCCGAGGCCGCCGACCTCGAGGACTGGCGTCACTGGCTGATCCTGCAGGTGCTGCGCTCCTTCGCCGGCTTCCTGCCGGACGCGTTCGTGCAGGAGAACTTCTCCTTCTACGGCCGCCGCCTGGCCGGCACCGAGGAGGTCCGCCCCCGCTGGAAGCGCGCGGTCGCGTTCGTCAACGGGGCGGCCGGCGAGGACGTGGCGCAGCTCTACGTGGCCCGCCATTTCCCGCAGGGCCACGTGGCCGCGATGGACGAGCTCGTGGGCCTGCTCCAGGAGGCCTATCGCCGGTCCATCGAGGAGCTCGAGTGGATGGGCGAGGAGACCCGTCAGCGGGCGCTCGAGAAGCTGGCGATGTTCCGCCCCATGGTGGGCTACCCCTCGAAGTGGCTGGACTACTCCGCCCTCGAGGTCCACGCCGGCGACCTGCTGGGCAACGCCCGCTCCTCCTCGGAGCTCGAGTGGGAGCGGGACCTGCGCAAGATCGCGGACGGGCCGGACCCGGAGGAGTGGCACATCACGCCGCAGACGGTGAACGCGTACTACTCCCCGCTCGAGAACGCGATCGTCTTCCCGGCCGCCATTTTGCAGCCCCCGTTCTTCGACCCCGAGGCCTCGATGGCCGCGAACCTGGGGGCGATCGGCGCCGTGATCGGCCACGAGATCGGCCACGGCTTCGACGACCAGGGCTCGCGGTACGACGGCGCCGGTCGGCTCGAGGACTGGTGGACCGAGGAGGACCGCGCGGCGTTCACCGAGCGCACCTCCCGGCTGGTGGCCCAGTACAACGCGCTCTCCCCGGCCGAGGCCCCGGACCACCGCGTCAACGGCGAGTTCACCCTGGGGGAGAACATCGGCGACCTCGGCGGCCTGGGCATCGCCCACCGCGCCTTGGAGATCTGGCGGGACGAGGGCGACGGCGCCTCCCTCGACGCCGCGGCGGGGGACCGCGAGTTCTTCACCGCCTGGGCCACCGTGTGGCGTCAGCTCACGCGACCGGAGGCCATGGTCACCCGCATCGCCTCGGACCCGCACTCGCCCAACGAGTTCCGCTGCAACCAGGTGGTCAAGAACATCGACGCCTTCCACGAGGCGTTCGGCACGCGCGAGGGGGATCCCATGTGGCTGGCCCCGGAGGAGCGCGTCACCATCTGGTGATCCCGCCCGCCGGCCGGGCCCGCGGGTCCGGCCGGCGGCTCACTCGGACTCGGCGGGGTCCTGCATCCGGGTCTGACGCTCGGCGGCCAGCCGGTCCAGCAGGCGCGTCAGCGTCCGGATGTCCTCGCGGTCCCAGCGCGCCAGGTCGTCGCGCAGCCCGCGACCCGCCGGGCCGCCGCGCACCGCGTCGAGGCGGGCGAGCCCCTCGGGGCTGGCGCTCAGGAGGGCGGAGCGGCGGTCCCGCGGGTCCGGCTCTCGGGTGATCAGCCCGGCGGCCTCGAGGTCGCGGACCATGCGGGAGACCTGGGCGCGGTCCACCAGCAGGCCCTCGGCCACGGCCGAGGGCGTCATGGTCCCCTCGTTGGCCAGCATCATGAACGCCTTCATCGCCCCGACGGACAGGGCCGGGCTGAGGGCCGCCGCGTAGCGGACCATCACCTGGCGGTGCTGCAGGACCAGACGCGAGAACGCCTGCTCGAGCCCCTGGACGGCGGCCTCGAAGCCCGCGTCGTCGCCGCCTCTGCCCGGGTCCGGGGCGCCGTCAGCCACGGCGGGCCCGGACCAGCGCGGTGACGACGGCCGCCAGCAGGGCCGTCCCCGCCACGGCCAGCGCCGCGGGGACGACGGGCCGGCCGGCCACCGGCGACGCCGTCGCCGGGCGCTCGGCCGCCACCGCCCGGGACTCCTCCGGGTCCTCGGCGGGATGCTGCCCCTGCGCCGCGGTCACCACGGGGATCGGACCGGTCGCGGGCAGCGTCTGCATGGCCTCGGCCGTGGAGTGGGTGGCCAGGTCGGCGCGGGTGGCGTGGAGGCGCTCGGAGGTGGTCATGCGACCCAGCGGGATGTTCGGCAGGAACAGGATCGCGATCAGCGCGACGATTGCGAGGGGCACGCCCACGAGGAACGCGTGGGAGATGCCGGTGGCGTAGACGTCCTCGAAGATCGAGCGCAGGCCGTCGGGCATCTCTGCCACGCGTGGCAGGGTGCTGGACTGCAGGCTCTCGGACCACTCGGCGGCGTCCGGGCCCAGGCTGCGCAGGGCCGCGGCGAGGTCCGCGCGGCGCTCCTCGATGCGGTCCGGGACCACGTTGGAGACCACGGCGCCCATCACGGCGACACCGATGCTGCCGCCCAGGGTGCGGAAGAAGGTGACGCCGGAGCTGGCGACGCCCATCTGCCGCGGGTCGGTGGTGTTCTGCACCACGAGCACGAGGTTCTGCATGGTCATGCCGACGCCGGCGCCGAGCAGGAACATGTAGAGGGACACCAGCCAGAAGGAGGTGTCGTAGTGCAGGGTGCCGAGCAGGGCGGTGCCGGCGATCAGCAGGACGGCGCCGATCACGAGCCAGCGCTTCCACACGCCGGTGCGGGTGATGAGGCCGCCGATCACCGTGGAGGACACGAGCAGGCCGAGGATCATCGGGATGGTCATGAGGCCGGCCTGGGTCGGCGTCGCGCCGCGGGCCAGCTGCATGTACTGGGCCAGGTAGACGGAGGAGCCGAACATGGCCAGGCCCGTGGCGATCGAGGCGATCGTCGCGAGGGTGAAGGTGCGGTCGCGGAAGAGGGTGAGCGGGATGAGCGGCTCGGCGACGCGCAGCTCGGTCACGACGAACAGGACGGTGGCGACGGCGGCGCCGCCGAGCATCCACGCGGTGGTGGTGCTGGCCCAGTCGAAGTCGCGACCGGCGCTGGTGACCCAGATCAGCAGCAGCGCGGTGGCCGCGGTCAGGAACACGATGCCGAGGTAGTCGATGGACACCTTCTGGCGCTCGCGGTGCGGGAGGTGGAGGGTGCGCTGCACCATCACCAGGGCGACGACGGCGAAGGGCACCGCCACGAAGAAGTTCCAGCGCCAGCCCCACAGGTCGGTGATCACGCCGCCGGCGAGCGGGCCGCCCACCGTGGCCACGGCCATCACGGCGCCGAACAGGCCCATGTAGCGGCCGCGCTCACGCGGGCTGATGATGTCCGCCATGATCACCTGGCTGAGCGCGACGAGGCCGCCGCCGCCCAGGCCCTGCACGGTGCGGCAGACGATCAGGAAGGTCGGATCGTGGGTGAACCCGGCCGCCGCGGAGGCGGCGACGAAGATCGCCAGGGCGACCTGGAAGAGGACCTTGCGGTTGACGAGGTCGGCCAGCTTGCCCCAGATCGGGGTGGCGATGGCCGTGGCGAGCAGGGCCGAGGTGATGACCCAGGTGTAGGCGGTCTGGTCGCCGCCGATGTCGTGGATGATCACCGGCATCGAGGTCGAGACCACCGTGTTGGCGATCATCGAGACGAACATGCCCAGCAGGAGGCCGGTCAGGGCCTGGAGCACGGAGCGGTGGCGCGCGGCGTCGGCGGCGGCGCGCTCGAGCGAGGGGGCGCCGGCCGGCGCGACGGCCTCGGGGGCGGGGGAGGTCGGGGTCATGGGGTCCTTCGGCGGGAGGGGCGGCGCGGTGATTGACATAAGTCAATGATTGACGAGAGTCAATCATAAGGGGCGTCGGCCCGGGCCGCACCCGCCGTCCGCAGTTAGCCTGGTCACGCCGGACGACGCCGCGTCCTCCCCCCGATCCGAGAGTGAGGCCCCGCCGTGACCCCCCGTTTCCTGCTCATGACCCGCCTCCCTGAGCCCGGGCTCGGGATGCTGCGCGAGGCCGGAGAGGTGGTGGACGGCGCCGACGTCGGAGGGGACGCCGCGCTCGCGCGGCTGGTGGCCTCGGGGGACTACGACGTCGTCGTCGCGGCCCTGGACCAGAAGTTCACCGCCGACGTGCTCGCCGACGCGCGGATCAGGGGCATCGCCAACTACGCGGTCGGCTACAACAACGTGGACGTGGCCGCCGCGACGCGGCGGGGGATCGCCGTCGGCAACACCCCGGACGTGCTCACGGACGCCACCGCGGACATCGCGATGCTCCTGATCCTCGGGGTGACCCGCCGTGCCCCCGAGGGTGAGCGGATGGTGCGCGAGGGACGCTTCCACGGCTGGGCGCCGGACCTGCTCGTGGGCCGGGACGTGCGCGGCGCGACCCTGGGCCTGGCCGGTTTCGGGCGGATCGGCAAGGCGGTGGCCGAGCGTGCGCTCGCCTTCGGCATGGACGTCGTGTTCGCGCCGCGGCCGCCCGCGCACCGGGAGGTCGCGGCCGCGGAGCTCGGCGACCTCGCCGGCCGCGTCCGTCAGGTCCGCTGGGAGGAGCTCGTCGAGGCCGCGGACGTCCTGTCCCTCCACGTGCCCCTGACGGACGACACCCACCACCTCGTGGATGCGGACGTGATCGCGAAGATGAAGGACGACGCCGTCCTCGTCAACACGGCCCGCGGCCCCGTGGTGGACGAGGCGGCCCTCGTCACGGCCCTGCGCGAGGGGCGGCTCTTCGGCGCCGGTCTGGACGTCTACGAGGACGAGCCCGCCCTCGCCCCGGGCCTGGCCGAGCTGGGGAACGTGATGCTCCTGCCGCACCTGGGCTCCGCCACCCGGGACACCCGCGCCGCGATGGCCGAGCTGGCCGCGCGCAACGCGATCGCCATGGCCACGGGCGCGGAGGTCCCGGCCCTCGTCAACCCCGGGGTGCGCGGCTGACCGGCGGGGCGCCGTCGGTAGACTCGGGGACCGTGACCACCCAGAACTCCGCCTCCGCCGCCGTCGACCACCACGATCAGCAGGCCGTCCGCGCCGCCAAGCGTGAGCAGCTGCTCGCCTCGGGCCGCGAGGCCTACCCCGTGCAGGTGCCGCGCACCCACGCGCTGGCCGAGGTGCGTGAGCGGTTCGACGGCCACGAGCCTGACTGGGCCTCGGGCGAGACCGTGTCGGTGACCGGGCGCGTCGTCTTCCTCCGCAACACCGGCAAGCTCTGCTTCGCCACCCTGCAGGAGTCCGGCGCGGACGGGGAGGCCGTCCGCCTCCAGGTCATGGTGTCCCTGGCCGCCGTCGGTGAGGAGTCCCTGGCCGACTGGAAGAAGGTCGTGGACCTGGGCGACTTCCTCTCCGTCACCGGCGAGGTGATCGTCTCGCGCCGCGGCGAGCTGTCCATCATGGCCTCGGCATGGGAGATGGCCTCCAAGGCGCTGCGCCCCCTGCCCGTGCTGCACGCGGACCTGAACGAGGAGACCCGCGTCCGCCAGCGCTACGCGGACCTGATCGTGCGCGAGGAGGCCCGCCGCATGGTCTACACCCGCGCCAAGGTCACCTCGGCGGTGCGGCGCACCCTCGAGGGCCACGGCTACGTGGAGGTGGAGACCCCGATGCTCCAGCTCGTCCACGGCGGCGCCCTCGCGCGTCCCTTCGAGACGCACCTCAACGCGTTCGACCAGCCGATGACCCTGCGCATCGCCACCGAGCTGTACCTCAAGCGCGCCGTCGTCAGCGGCATCGACCGCGTGTTCGAGATCGGCCGCGTGTTCCGCAACGAGGGCGTGGACTCGACCCACTCGCCCGAGTTCACCACCCTCGAGTCCTATGAGGCGTGGGCGGACATGCACGTCATGGCCGAGCGCATGCAGGAGATCATCCTCAACGCCGCGGACGCGGTGGGCGCCGGGCGTCGGCTCGAGACCGCGAAGGGCGTCATCGACCTCGACGGCGAGTGGGCCTGGGTCGCCGTGTACCCGGGGCTGTCCGAGGCCGTGGGCCGCGAGATCACCCCGGAGACGGACGCCGAGACGCTGCGGGCGATCGCCGCGGAGCACGAGGTCAAGGTGGACCCCGCGTGGGACGCGGAGAAGCTCGTGATCGAGCTGTTCGGCGAGATCGTGGAGCCCACCCTGATGTACCCCACGTTCGTGTACGACTACCCGCCGGCCGCCCAGCCGCTCGCGCGCCCGCACCGCTCGGACGACCGGGTCATCGAGGCCTGGGACCTGATCATCGGCGGCATGGAGCGCGGCACCGCGTTCTCCGAGCTGATCGACCCCGTCATCCAGCGCGAGCGCCTGACCGCCCAGTCGGCGATGGCGGCCGCCGGCGACGACGAGGCGATGCAGCTGGACGAGGACTTCCTGCGCGCCCTCGAGTACGGCGCCCCGCCCATGGGCGGCATCGGCCTGGGCATCGACCGCCTGGTGATGCTGTTCACGGACGCCGGCATCCGCGAGACCATCCTCTTCCCGCTGCTCAAGCCGGAGGCCTGACATGGCCGACTTCTGGGACTACTTCTCCGTCCTCGCCCCCTCGATCGGCCTCGGGCTCATCTTCTGGCTGGTGATGCGCTCCCTGCTGCGTTCGGACACGGGTGAGCGCGAGAGTCAGGCCCGCCGGCTCTCGGGCGCGGACGCGCGG
This sequence comes from Micrococcus sp. EWR3.9.1, assembly GCF_052615555.1. Taxonomy (NCBI): domain Bacteria; kingdom Bacillati; phylum Actinomycetota; class Actinomycetes; order Micrococcales; family Micrococcaceae; genus Micrococcus; species Micrococcus sp. EWR3.9.1. The sequence goes on along the minus strand of NZ_JBQXFD010000017.1, from coordinate 8,990 downwards.
GCGGCCCGCGAGGAGGCCGAGGCCCGTGAGTGGGCGGCCCGACGCCGAGCCGAGGGAGGGCCGGAGGCCGATCCGGAGGACCGCGCCCGCTGAGATTCCTTCCCCGGCGTTGAAGAATCCTTCTGCCCGGTTTTGTTGCGGTATTCTTGACTCACCACAAGTGCACGGCCGGAATCGTGAGCACGCGGGAAAGAAGCCCGAGAGCGAAGACCGGAACCCAGGGACACGCGCACGAGAGAAGAAAGTGGGAATCACCGTTGGCACAGAAGGTAGAAGTGGTCCTCGTGGATGATCTTGACGGTTCGCCTGCAGATGAGACCGTGAACTTCGCATTGGACGGTCGCAATTACGAGATCGACCTGTCGAAGGAGCACGCCGCAGAACTCCGTGAGTTCCTGAAGCCCTACATGAAGAAGGGCCGCGCCGTGGCGCCGCCGTCGCCCAAGGTCGAGGCCGCCCAGATCCGCAAGTGGGCGGCCGAGAACGGCTACGAGGTCTCGAGCCGGGGCCGTCTGCACCGCGACGTGGTGGAGGCCTACCGCAACGCGAAGCGCAAGTGAGCGTCCCGCCCGGGTGCGTCGAGGAATCGGCGTCCCCGGGCCTCGTTCCGGCCCCTCCCGACGACGGCCGGGCCGCTTCTCCCGCTGGCGAACAGCCGCGCGGCACGCGGTCCGGGTGCGTAGTGTCGACCACGACCGTACGCAAGGAGTGTGCCCATGTTCGAGAGATTCACCGACCGCGCCCGTCGGGTGGTCGTGCTCGCCCAGGAAGAGGCGCGCATGCTCAACCACAGCTACATCGGCACCGAGCACATCCTGCTCGGACTGATCCACGAGGGTGAGGGCGTCGCAGCCAAGGCACTGGAGTCCATGGACATCTCCCTGGGCGCCGTGCGAGAGAAGGTGCAGGAGGACATCGGCCAGGGCCAGCAGAACCCGCCCGGCCACATCCCCTTCACGCCGCGCGCCAAGAAGGTGCTCGAGCTGTCCCTGCGCGAGGCGCTGCAGCTCGGCCACAACTACATCGGCACCGAGCACATCCTGCTCGGCCTGATCCGCGAGGGCGAGGGCGTGGCCGCCCAGGTCCTCGTGCAGCTCGGCGCGGACCTGAACCGCGTCCGTCAGACGGTCATCCAGCTGCTCTCCGGCTACCAGGGCGGCGCCCAGGGCGGCAAGGAGACCGCGGGTGCCGGGGTGGGCCAGGGCGCGGAGGCCGGCCAGAACGCCGGCTCCGTGGTGCTGGACCAGTTCGGACGCAACCTCACCGCGGCCGCGCACGACGGCAAGCTGGATCCCGTCATCGGGCGTGCGGGTGAGATGGAGCGCGTCATGCAGGTGCTCTCCCGCCGCACCAAGAACAACCCCGTGCTCATCGGCGAGCCCGGCGTCGGCAAGACCGCCGTCGTCGAGGGCCTGGCCCAGGCGATCGACCGCGGCGACGTCCCGGAGACGCTCAGGGGCAAGCAGCTCTACTCGCTGGACCTCGGCTCCCTCGTGGCCGGCTCCCGCTATCGCGGCGACTTCGAGGAGCGCCTGAAGAAGGTGCTCAAGGAGATCCGCACCCGCGGGGACATCATCCTGTTCATCGACGAGATCCACACCCTCGTCGGGGCGGGCGCGGCCGAGGGCGCGATCGACGCCGCCAGCATCCTCAAGCCGATGCTGGCCCGGGGCGAGCTCCAGACCATCGGCGCCACCACGCTGGACGAGTACCGCAAGCACATCGAGAAGGACGCCGCGCTCGAGCGCCGCTTCCAGCCGATCCAGGTCGCCGAGCCGTCCGTCGAGGACGCCACGGAGATCCTGCGTGGCCTGCGGGACCGCTACGAGGCACACCACAAGGTCTCCATCACGGACGGTGCGCTCAAGGCCGCCGCCGGCCTGGCGGACCGCTACGTCTCCGACCGGCACCTGCCGGACAAGGCCATCGACCTGATCGACGAGGCCGGCGCGCGTCTGCGCATCCGTCGCATGACCGTGCCGCCGGAGATCAAGGCCTACGAGTCCCGCATCGCGGAGGCGCGCACCCAGAAGGAGGCCGCCATCGACGGCCAGGACTTCGAGGGCGCCGCCCGCCTGCGCGACCAGGAGCAGCAGCTCGAGGACGAGCGCCGCGAGAAGGAACAGGCGTGGCGCACCGGTGCGGACGCCGACGTCGCCACGGTGGACGAGGACCTCATCGCCGAGGTGCTCTCCAAGTCCACCGGCATCCCGGTGTTCAAGCTCACCGAGGAGGAGACGGACCGCCTGCGCAACATGGAGGAGGAGCTCCACCGCCGCGTGATCGGCCAGGACGAGGCGATCAAGTCCCTGTCCCGCGCCATCCGCCGCACCCGCGCGGGCCTGAAGGACCCGAACCGCCCCTCGGGGTCGTTCATCTTCGCCGGCCCCACCGGCGTCGGCAAGACGGAGCTGGCCAAGTCCCTCGCGGAGTTCCTCTTCGGGGACGAGGACGCGCTCATCACGCTGGACATGTCCGAGTTCCAGGAGAAGCACACCGTCTCGCGTCTGTTCGGTGCCCCTCCCGGCTACGTGGGCTACGAGGAGGGCGGCCAGCTCACCGAGAAGGTCCGCCGCCGTCCGTTCTCCGTGGTGCTGTTCGACGAGGTGGAGAAGGCCCATCAGGACCTCTTCAACTCCCTGCTGCAGATCCTCGAGGACGGTCGCCTGACCGACTCGCAGGGCCGTGTGGTGGACTTCAAGAACACCGTGATCATCATGACCACGAACCTCGGCACCCGGGACATCTCCAAGGGCGTCATGACCGGCTTCCAGTCGGCCACGGACACCACCACCGGGTACGAGCGGATGAAGGGCAAGGTCAAGGAGGAGCTGCGCCAGCACTTCCGCCCCGAGTTCCTCAACCGTGTGGACGACGTGATCGTGTTCCCGCAGCTGCAGAAGCACGAGATCGTGCAGATCGTGGACCTGTTCATCTCCCGCCTCGGCAAGCGCCTGGCGGAGCAGGACCTGTCCATCGAGCTCACCCAGTCCGCCAAGGAACTGCTCGCGGACCGCGGCTACGATCCGGCCATGGGTGCCCGCCCGCTGCGCCGCACCATCCAGCAGATGGTGGAGGACCAGCTCTCGGAGAAGATCCTCTTCGGTGAGATCCCGGCCGGCTCCCTCATCACCGTGGACACCACGGGCGAGGGGGAGGGCGCCGAGCTGACGTTCACGTTCTCCGGCGGCCGGGAGGCCCTGGAGGGCGCGGACCTGGCCGAGCTCGAGTCCGGTGCCGGCGATCCGGTGGACGCCGCCCGCTCCGCGTGACCCGCGGGGCCTGATCCGAGACGCCGGACCGCGCATCCGGTGCCCACGGCCCGTCGCCCCTCCCCTCGGGGAGGAGGCGGCGGGCCGTCGTCGTGCCCCCGCGGGGCGCCGGGGCCGAGGTCCGCGACACCGCCGCCGGCATCAAGGACGGCCTCGCGAAGGACCGCTGAACCGGCCCGCCTCCCCGCAGGCGCGAGAGGGGTTCCCTCGCGGCGGGATCGGTGCCACTGTGGTCTGTGACCGCTCGACGGTGGTCCTGTCTCCGCTTCGGCCCGGCACTCGCCGGGACGGCCGCGGAGCAGCCCCGAGAAGAAGGAGGCCGCCCATGGGTATCGGTGACCTGAACAACCTCGCAAACCAGCACTCGGACAAGATCGACGAGGCCGTGGACAACGCTCAGGAGCAGCACGGCGACAAGCTCGGCGAGCACGGCGACACCGTGAACAAGGGTGTCGACGGCGCGCAGGAGAAGTTCCTGTCCGGGGACGAGGGCGAGCAGCAGGCCTGAGCCTGCCGTCGACGCCGCGGGAGCCCCCGCCCGGTCCGCCGGGACGGGGGCTCCCGTCTGTCCGGGGTCGGGATGTCCGTGCCTAGACTGGACCCCATGCCTGCCGACCGCCCCCTCACCCTCCGCTCGGCGCGGACCCAGGACGTCCCGGTCATCCAGGCGCTCGTGGAGCCGCTGGCGCGGGAGCGCGTGCTGCTCCAGAAGGAGGCTGTGGCCTACTACGAGGCCATCCAGGAGTTCGTGGTCGCCGAGGAGGCGGATGGGACCCTGGCCGGCTTCGGCGCCCTCCACGTGATGTGGCAGGACATCGCCGAGGTCCGCACCCTCGCCGTCTCGGAGGCCCACCGGGGGGCCGGCGTCGGGCACCTGATCATCGAGGAGCTGCTGGGCCGGGCGCGGGCCGTGGGCGTCGAGCGGGTCTTCTGCCTGACCTTCGAGGTCGAGTTCTTCCGCCGGCACGGTTTCGAGGTGATGGCGGACCAGTCCGCCGTGGACCCGGAGGTCTACGCGGAACTGCTGCGCTCCACGGACGAGGGCGTCGCCGAGTTCCTGGACCTCGCCCGGGTCAAGCCGAACACCCTCGGCAACACGCGGATGATCCGCCGCCTCTGATCCGCCGCACCGCGGGCCGCCCCGTGCCCCGGCGAGGTCAGTCCGGGAAGGTGAGGCCGCCGTCGTCGTCCCGGGCCAGCAGCCCGTCCGACACGAGCCCGGCGACGCACCGCGCCCACTGCGCGTCGTCGGGGCGGTGCGACCCGAGCCGCCCCCCGGCCACGACGACGGCGGGCACCTCCGCCTCGGCCACGCGCCCGTGCTCGCGGACGGCGGCCATCACGGCCCCGCGCACCTGACGGTCCGTGCCGGCCCAGGCCTGGCCGCGCGGCACCTCCACCGGCGGCGGGGAGCCCGCCGCGACCCACGCGCACGTCTCCGCCAGGGGGCAGCGCTCGCAGGCGGGGGAGCGGGCGGTGCAGACGAGGGCCCCGAGCTCCATGACGGCCGCGTTCCACGCGTTGGCGCGGGTGGGGTCCTCGGGCATGAGGGCCTGGGCGCGGCGCATCTCGGCGCGGGTCAGCGACCTGCCGGGCAGGGCCTCACCCGCGACCGCGCGCGCGATCACCCGGCGCACGTTGGTGTCCACGACGGTCTCGGGGATGCCGAACGCGAAGCTCGCGACCGCCGCGGCCGTGTACTCGCCGATGCCGGGCAGGGCGCGCAGGGCGGCGGGGTCGGCCGGCACCCGGCCGTCGTGGCGCTCGACGACGGCCCGGGCGGCCTCCTGGAGGCGCAGGGCCCGGCGCGGGTAGCCGAGCCGGTCCCAGGCCGTGAGCACGTCTGCGGTGGGGGCGGCGGCCAGGTCCGCGGGGGTGGGCCAGCGCTCCAGCCACTCCCGCCAGCGGGGCAGCACCCTCACGACCGGTGTCTGCTGGAGCATGATCTCCGAGACGAGCACGCCCCACGGGGAGCAGTCCGGGCTGCGCCAGGGAAGGTCCCGGGCGTGGACGGCGAACCAGCCCAGCACCGCGTCGTGCAGGCGCGGCACGTCCACCGTGGGCGGGACGAGGGGGGCGGGCGCGGGCATGGCGTCCACTGTAGGGTGCGCCGCCGCCTACCCTGGATCGCATGCCGTCTCGTCCGACTTCCCCCGGGTCGAAGCCGTCCCCCGCCGTCTACCGCCGCCGGCGGCTCGTGGCCGCCCTGCTCGCCCTCGTGCTCCTGCTCCTGGTGGGGTGGGCCGTCGTGGCGCTCGTCCGCGCCGGGATCGGCGCCTTCTCCTCCGAGGACGCCGACCCCTCCGCCGCCCCGACGCCGGTGCACTCCCCGTCGCCCGCCCCGGCGACGGACGCCGAGTCCGGCTCCGCCTCGCCCACCGTGGCCCTCGAGGACGCGGCCGAGTGCCAGCCCTCGGACCTGCGGATCACCGCCTCCGCGGACCGGTCCGAGTACCAGCGGGGCGAGGAGGCCGAGCTGCGCCTGGGCATCACGAACCTCTCCTCGACCCCGTGCCGCACGGATGTGGGCACGGCCCGACAGGAGTTCAGGATCCGCACGGCCGAGGGCGACGACGTCTTCTCCACCCGCATCTGCCAGGCGGACCCCGCGGAGGCCCAGCGGGTGCTGTACCCGCACGAGGAGCTCACCGCCGTGTACCGCTGGTCCGGCCGTGCCTCGAGCCAGGACTGCGGCCGACTCGGCGCTCTCGCGGAGCCCGGACCCCATCTGCTGACGGTCAGCCTCGGCGACGTCACCTCCCGCCCCGTCGCGCTGAAGATCCTCGAGGAGCTCGCCCCGGGGGCCCAGGACGGCGGCTCCTCGGCCACCCCCTCCTCGGCCACCCCCTCCTCGAGCGGCAGCGCCTCCCCGTCGGCGTCCGCCTCAGCTCCGGCGTCGGCCTCAGCCTCGGCGTCCGCCTCAGCATCGGCGTCGGCCTCGCCGTCCGCGGCACCGGCCACGACCACCGACCCGTCGCCGTCGCCGTCCCGCTGAGCCGGGCGCGTCGTCAGCGGCCGGGGCCGACCTCCGGACGCGCGGCCGGGCCGCCGCCGGTCCACGTGGGGATCGTGGCGAGGGCCTCGCCGATCGAGCCGACCTCCGCCACCGTGAAGCCCGCCGGGACCTCCCCGAGCGGCTCGGGGGAGCGGGGGACCAGCGCGCGGGTGAAGCCCAGCCGCGCAGCCTCACGCACCCGTCGCCCGATGCCGGGCACGGGGCGCACCTCCCCGGCAAGCCCGAGCTCGCCGACCGCGATCATCCCCTGCGGGACGGGGGCCGAGAGCTTCGCCGAGGCCACGGCGACGGCCACGGCCAGGTCCGAGGCGGGCTCCGAGAGTCGCACGCCGCCCACGGTGGCCACGTAGCAGTCGTCCTGGGCGAGGGCGAAACGGGCCCGGCGCTGGAGCACGGCCAGGAGCATGTTCACGCGCGCCGCGTCCACGCCGGAGACGGTGCGGCGCGGGCTGCCGCCGGCGGACGGGGTGAGCAAGGACTGCACCTCGGCCACGAGCGGGCGCCGGCCCTCGAGCGTCACCGTCACGCACGTGCCCTCGACCGGCTCCGAGACGCCCGAGAGGAACAGACCGGAGGGGTCGTCCAGGGACTCGATGCCGTCCTCCCGCAGATCGAAGCAGCCGACCTCGTCCGTGGGCCCGAAGCGGTTCTTCACCGCACGCACCAGGCGCAGCCGTGAGTGGCGGTCCCCCTCGAACTGGCAGACCACGTCCACGAGGTGCTCGAGCAGCCGCGGACCCGCGATGGTCCCGTCCTTCGTCACGTGGCCCACCAGGACCGTGGTGATCCCCTTCTCCTTGGCCGTGCGGATGAGGCTGGCCGCCACCTCGCGCACCTGGCTGACGCCCCCGGCGATCCCGTCCACCTCGGTGGACTGCAGGGTCTGCACGGAGTCCACGATCACCAGCTCCGGGTCCGTCCGCTCGATCTGCCCCAGCGCCCGACCCAGGTCCGTCTCCGCCGTCAGACGCAGGGTCTCCGCGATCGCCCCGATCCGGTCTGCCCGAGAGCGCACCTGCGCCGCCGACTCCTCACCCGTCAGGTACAGCACCGAGCGCGGACCGCCGCCTCCCGCGCCGCGCGCCGTCTGGGCGGCCACGTCCAACAGCAGCGTGGACTTGCCGATGCCCGGCTCGCCGGCCAGCAGGATCACCGCGCCCGGCACGAGGCCGCCGCCGAGCACGCGGTCCAGCTCGCGCACCCCCGTGGAGCGGAACGAGGCCAGCGTGGCGTCCACGTCCGCGATGCGCGGCGCGACCTCCGCGACCGTGGCCGCGCGCGTGCGGCCGGTGGTCGACGTCAGCCCGATCTCCTCGACCGTGCCCCACGACTGGCACTCCCCGCAGCGGCCGACCCACTTCACGGTGGTCCAGCCGCACTCGGTGCAGCGGTATCCGGGGGCGCGCTTCGGGGCGGTCTTGGTGGCCATGCGCCCACTCTAGGAGCCGGGGCGGACGCGTTAACCGGCCCGCGCACGGCCCCGCCGTCGACCGCCGGGGCCGCGCTCCGCCGTCGGGCTCAGACGCGGGGCAGGTAGGCCCGCGCCTCGTCGTGCTCGGCGCCCGTGGCCTCGATGAGGTCCACCATCATGGGCCGCAGCAGCATCACGAGCGCCTCGCCGTGCACGGATCCGCCGCCCAGCTGGTGCGGGTCCAACGCGGAGGCGGACGCCCCCAGGGCGTCCCGCGCCACGGACAGCGAGCGATGGCGGCCCTCGGCCTGGGGCTCCACGAGGGAGCGGTGCAGGATCTCGACGGCGTCCGCGGCGTCGTCGAACCAGGCGGCCAGGCGCTCGCGGACGTCGTCGTCGAGCACGCCCTCGTCCAGGGCCGAGACCACCCGCCGGGCCACGATCCGCAGGGAGCGCACCGCCAGATCCGAGCGGTCCGCCGCGTTCACCGCGTCCTCCACGAAGGAGCGCGAGGAGCGGTGCAGCGGGTTGAACACGGTCTGCTCATGCGTGACGCGCAGCTCCTTGCGCAGCGCCTCCAGCGTGGTGTGCATGCCGCGGCTGGCCACCAGCGCCATCCAGGCGGTGCGGGAGTCGTCCTCCCGCAGGGCCCGGGAGAGGTCGCGCAGCACCGTGGCGATCGAGTCGTAGAGTCCACCCAGCTGACGCACCGCGGGACGGCGCACGTCCTGGGGCGAGAGGAACGTGACGAGCAGGGCCAGGACGCCGCCCACGATCGCGTCCTGGCTGCGGACGAACGGCCCTCCCGTGCCGGTGGGCAGGAGGACCACGAGGACGGACTGCAGGGACATCTGCATCGTGAATGTGGCGCCGGAGTCCAGGAACCGGGCCACCATCACGGACACGAACAGGACCACCGAGGCCTGCCACAGGCCGCGGCCGAGCCCGACCATGAGCAGGTCCCCGATCAGGATGCCGACGGTGCAGCCGACGGCGACCTCGGCCACCTTGCGCAGCTTCGGCTCCCGTTGGAAGCCGAGGGCGATCAGCAGGGCGGTGGAGGCGAACAGGGGCTGCTGGTGGCCCAGGACGGCCTCCGCGAACCAGTAGGCGCCCACCGCGCAGACAGCGACGAGGGCGGCCTGGCCCACGGAGGAGCGGACGCGGGACCAGCCCGCACGGGCGCGCCGACGCAGGAAGCGGCCGAGACGTTCCCCGCGGGTCTGGGGGTCGACCATCGGCACCGTGCCCGTGGCGGTGGCGAAGCGGTCCGTCATGCGGCCAGCCTAGT
>NZ_JBQXFD010000016.1:0-47176 GCF_052615555.1 Micrococcus sp. EWR3.9.1 | reverse complement strand
CCTAGCCCGCCGCGGCCGTCCGCCCGCGGGCCCCTTCCCACCCGCGGGAGGCCTCACATCCGCTCGCGGCGGGCGAGACGGACGGCCGTAGCATGGAGAGGCCGTCGGTCCGTCCGACGCCGCCGACCCCCGACCGCCAGGAGTACCCGATGCGCCCGACCTCCCCTTCCCGCGCCCTGCGGCTCACGGGTGCCGTGGCGGCCGCGTGCCTGCTGGCCGGCTGCGCGGTCGCCCCCGACCTGGCCGAGGACTCGGCGTCCGACGACGGCGTGCCCCTGCCCGCGACGGAGGGGTATCAGCCGCTGACGGTCTACCTCGCCGTCGCCGAGGCGGAGGCGGTCCCGGGGACGAGCGGCCGGCCCTTCGGCTGCGGCGACCTGCTGGTGCCCGTGCAGACCGTGCCGACGGACACCGAGGACGAGGCGGACACCGCCCTGGACTTCCTGTTCGCGGACGAGCGCGGCTGGCACGGCGACCCGTCGCTGTGGAACGCCGTGTTCGACGCGCGCGAGACCCTCACCCCGACCGGGCACCGCCGCGCGGGCGACGTGGAGATCTTCACCTTCACCGGCACCGTGACGCCGGAGGACGAGTGCACGGCCGAGCGGATCCGCGCCCAGCTGCAGGCGACCGCCGCCGCCTTCACGTCAGCGGGACAGGTCCGGCTCGAGGTGGACGGCCGGGACCTCGACGACGTGTTGGGGCTCGAACCGCTCCGCCTCGGCGAGTCCGTGGACGTCCCGCAGGGGGACCCCACGCCGAGTGGGGAGCCGAGCGACGGATCCGGCGGGCAGACGTGGGCGCCGGAGGGCGAGTCGTCCTGGGGTCCCGCCGAGCCGACCCAGGGCACGTGGTCCCCCGGCCAGGAGCCGAGCGCCCCCTGACCGCGCGACCCGCCGTCGTCGCCCGTCATCGGACCTTCGGGCACGGCCGCGCCGTGCTATAGGGTGCCGAGCGTGCGGAACCTCCGAGATCACCTGTCCCAGCGCGCCGTCGGCGTGAAGCAGTCCGCGGTCCGCGACGTCTTCGACATCGCGATGGACCCGAACCTCATCTCGCTCGCGGGCGGGAACCCGTGGCTCGCCGACCTGCCCCTCGACGAGCTGGGCCGGATCGCCTCCGACCTGATGACCCGGTTCGGCACGGAGTCCCTGCAGTACGGCCCGGGCCAGGGCACCGAGGAGATGCGTGCCGCCGCGACCGCCGTGATGGCCGCCGACGGCATCCCGGACGCGGATCCCGACCTCGTGGTCATCACCCCCGGCTCGCAGGCCGCGATCGACACCGCCTGCCGGGCGTTCGCGAACCCGGGCGACGTCGTCGTGGTGGAGGACCCCACGTTCGTGGGCGCGTTGACCACCTTCACCACCTGGCAGCTCGAGGCCGTGGCCACGGGCACCGACGACCACGGCCTGGTGCCCGCGGCCCTCGACGAGACCCTGACCCGCCTGGCCGCCGAGGGCCGCCGCGTGGCCTTCCTCTACACGATCCCCTCGTTCGCGAACCCCTCGGGCGCCCTGCTGCCCCCGGGCCGCCGCGCCGAGGTGGGCGCGATCTGCGAGAAGCACGGCGTGCTCATCGTGGAGGACAACCCGTACGGGCAGATCGCGTTCGACGGCGAGCCCGTCGCCCCGATCGCCGCCGACCACCGGGACAACGTGGTCCACCTCGGCACGATGTCCAAGATCTTCTCCCCGGGCGTGCGCATCGGCTGGGCGCTCGTGCCGGCCGCGCTCAAGCGCGAGTTCTACCTGTGCGCGGAGTCCGCCTACATCCACGCGTCCACGTACTCGCAGATGCTCTCCACCGCCTTCGTCACGCAGCTGGACTGGCAGGGCCACGTCCGCCACGTGACCGGGCTGTACCGCGAGCGGGCCGCGGCGCTCGTGGACGCGGTGCGTGAGCACTGGGACCCGGCGGTCGAGTTCATCACCCCGCAGGGCGGCTTCTTCCTGTGGGCCACCCTGCCAGCCGGGGTGGACACCCTCGAGGTGATGCACCGCGGCATCGAGGCGGGCGCGGTGTTCGTGCCGGGGGCGGCCTTCACCCCCGTCGAGGGCACGCACTCCACCCTGCGCCTGGCGTACTCGTTCGTGGCGGCCGAGAAGCTCGTGGAGGGCGTGCGACGCCTGGCCCCGGCGGTGAACGAGTCGATCGACCGGGCCCGCTGAGCCGCGGCGGGCGCCCACGACGACGTCGGCCCGGCGCGTCTGCCGGACGTGCGACCTCTTCCCCGGGCCCGCGAGATCGTATACGATCTCGACCATGACGCAGAGCACACCGGATCCCACGCCCACCGTCACCGAGCACGACTTCACCGTCCGGGAGAACCGGCCGGGCAAGGTGCTCGCCGTCCACCTGAACTACCCCTCCCGCATCGCCCAGCGCGGCCGGTCCCCGCAGGCCCCCGGCTACTTCCTCAAGGCCGGCACCTCCCTCGCCCGCACCGGCGACACCATCGAGCGCCCCGCCGGCACCGAGCTGCTCGCCTACGAGGGCGAGATCGCGCTGATCATCGGCCGCACCGCCCGGCGCGTCAGCCCGAAGGAGGGCTGGTCGCACGTCTCCGGCATCACCGCCGCCAACGACTGGGGCCTCTACGACCTCCGCCACGCGGACAAGGGCTCCAACGTCAAGAACAAGTCCGGCGACGGCTACACCCCGCTCGGCCCCGCGGTGATCTCCGCCGCGGGCCTGGACCCGGCCGCCCTGCGCGTGCGCACCTGGGTCAACGGCGAGATCGTCCAGGACGACACCACCGAGGGCCTCGTCTTCCCGTTCGGCCAGCTCGTGGCCGACCTCTCGCAGCTCATGACGCTCGAGGAGGGCGACGTCATCCTCACCGGCACCCCCGCCGGCTCCTCCGTGGCCCAGCCGGGCGACGTCGTCGAGGTGGAGGTGGACGCCCCCAGCGCCCCCGGCGCACCGACCACCGGCCGCTTGGTGACGACGGTCGTCGACTCGGAGCACTCCCTGGCCCCGTTCGGCGCGCAGCCGCAGGTGGACGACGTGCAGCGCGAGGAGGCCTGGGGCTCCCGCGAGGCCGCCGGTCTGGCCCCGCAGGCCGCGGCGCCGTCGTCGTCCGCGGTGGACGAGAACGGCCACTGGGTCGCGAGCGCCCCGCAGCCGGACCGCTCCCTGCTGACCCCGGAGCTGCGCGCCAAGATCGACGCCATCGCGGTGGCCACCCTCACCGCCCAGCTGCAGAAGCGCGGCGTCCAGAACGCGACCATCGACGGCCCGCGCCCGATCCACCGGGGCCGGCGCGTCCTCGGCTACGCGAAGACCCTGCGCTACATCCCCAAGCGCGAGGACCTGGCCAAGGAGTTCGGCGGCGGCTTCAACGCCCAGAAGCGGGCCATCGATTCGGTGCAGCCGGACGACGTGGTGGTCATGGAGGCCCGTGGCGAGCACGGCACCGGCACCCTCGGGGACGTCCTGGCCCTGCGCGCCCAGGTGAACGGCGCGAACGCCGTGATCACGGACGGCGGCATCCGCGACTCCGCCGCCGTCGCCGAGGTCGGCCTCCAGGTGTACGCCGGCGCCACGCACCCGGCGGTGCTGGGCCGCCGTCACATCCCGTGGGAGGTCGGCGGCACCATCGCCTGCGGCGGCACCACCGTGCAGCCCGGCGACATCATCGTCGGCGACGACGACGGTGTGGTGGTTATCCCGCCGTCCCTGCTCCAGGAGGTTGTGGACGACGCCTACGAGCAGGAGCTCCAGGACGCCTGGGCGTACGAGCAGGTCAAGGCCGGCTACCCGGTGGACGGGATGTTCCCCCCGAACGCCGAGTGGAAGGCCACGTTCGCCGAGTACCGCAAGACCCTGCCGGACGCCCCGGCCCCGGAGGGCGACGCCTGAGCATGCGCCGCACGGACATCGGAACGGTCGGCCTCGCAGGCGCCCCCGTCTCCAAGGCGGACCGCGCCTACCAGGCGATCCTCGAGGGGATCCGGGACCAGCGCCACGAGCCGGGCGACCGGCTGGTGCTGTCCCAGATCGCCGCGGAGCTGGGCATGTCCGTGGTGCCCGTGCGGGAGGCGATCCGCCGCCTGCAGTCCGAGAAGCTGGTGGCCTACGAGCGCAACGTGGGCGCCACCGTGGTGGGCATCGACCCGGTCGAGTACCGCCACACCATGGAGACGCTGGCGCTGGTGGAGGGGTTCTCCACCGCCCAGTGCGCCCCGCACGTGACCGCCGAGGACCTCGCGGCGGCCCGCGAGGTGAACGCGACCATGCGCGCGATGACGGAGTCGGAGACGGCCTGGGACCCGGTGACGTTCACCGAGCTCAACCGCCGCTTCCACTCGATCCTGTTCGAGCATCACCAGAACGAGCACGTGCACGACCTGGTGCACCGCGGCTGGAACCGCCTGGCCGCGCTGCGCTCCTCCACGTTCGCGTACGTGCCCGGCCGGGCGGTGGCCTCCGTGGACGAGCACGAGCACCTGCTGCGCCTGATCGAGGACGGGGCGCGCTTCGAGGAGATCGAGGCCGCCGCCCGCGCCCACCGCCTGAACACCCTGCGCGCCTACCTGGAGCACGGTGCCGAACCGTCCGCGTGACCGCCGGCCGGACCGGCGCCGACGCCGTCGGCTCCAGGCCCCGATCATCAGACCCACCCGAAGCACTCAGTGAAAGAGACACCATGACGGAGAAGACCAGCATCGAGGCCCGCACGCCCGAGGGCCTGCCCGACGTCCTGCGCCACTACATCGACGGCGAGTTCGTCGACTCGATCGACGGCGACACCTTCGAGGTGCTCGACCCGGTGACCAACGAGCCGTACCTGACGGCCGCCTCCGGCAAGGCCGCGGACATCGACCGCGCCGTCGCCGCCGCGAAGCGGGCCTTCGAGTCCGGCGAATGGTCCCAGGCCCTGCCGCGCCAGCGTTCCCGTGTGCTGCACCGGATCGCCGACATCATGGAGACCCGCGGCGACCAGCTGGCCGAGATGGAGTGCTTCGACACCGGCCTGCCGATCAAGCAGGCGAGGGGCCAGGCCGCCCGCGCCGCCGAGAACTTCCGCTTCTTCGCGGACCTGATCGTGGCCCAGCACGACGACACCTTCAAGGTGCCGGGTCGCCAGATCAACTACGTGAACCGCAAGCCGATCGGCGTCGCCGGCCTGATCACCCCGTGGAACACCCCGTTCATGCTGGAGTCCTGGAAGCTGGCCCCGGCCATCGCCACCGGCAACTCGGTGGTCCTGAAGCCGGCGGAGTTCACCCCGCTCTCGGCCTCCCTGTGGGGCGGGATCTTCGAGGAGGCCGGCCTGCCCCAGGGCGTGTTCAACATGGTGCACGGCTTCGGCGAGGAGGGCTACGCGGGCGACCCGCTCGTGAAGCACCCGGACGTGCCGCTGATCTCCTTCACCGGCGAGTCCCGCACCGGCCAGATCATCTTCGCCAACGCCGCCCCGCACCTGAAGGGCCTGTCCATGGAGCTCGGCGGCAAGTCCCCGGCCGTGGTGTTCGAGGACGCGGACCTGGACGCGGCGATCGACGCGACCATCTTCGGCGTGTTCTCCCTGAACGGCGAGCGCTGCACCGCCGGCTCCCGCATCCTGGTCCAGCGTTCCGTCTACGACGAGTTCGTGGAGCGCTACGCCGCCCAGGCCTCCCGCGTGAAGGTCGGCCTGCCGGACGACGAGACCACCGAGGTCGGCGCCATCGTGCACCCGGAGCACTTCGAGAAGGTCATGTCCTACGTGGAGATCGGCAAGACCGAGGCCCGCCTGGTGGCCGGCGGCGGCCGCCCGGAGGGCTTCCCCGAGGGCAACTTCGTGCAGCCCACCGTGTTCGCGGACGTGGCCCCGGACGCCCGGATCTTCCAGGAGGAGATCTTCGGCCCGGTGGTGGCCATCACCCCGTTCGACACGGAGGAGGAGGCCCTGCAGCTGGCCAACAACACCAAGTACGGCCTGGCCGCCTACATCTGGACCAACGACCTCAAGCGCGCCCACAACGTCGCGCAGAACGTGGAGGCCGGCATGGTGTGGCTGAACTCCAACAACGTGCGGGACCTGCGCACCCCGTTCGGCGGGGTGAAGGCCTCCGGCCTGGGCCACGAGGGCGGCTACCGCTCGATCGACTTCTACACCGACCAGCAGGCCGTGCACATCAACCTCGGCGAGGTCCACAACCCGGTGTTCGGCAAGCAGGAGCAGGCCGCGGCGCAGATCGACGGCTGACCCCGCGCTGACCGGCGACCATGACGGCGCCCGCACCGTCCCCGCGACGGTGCGGGCGCCGTCGTCGTGGTGGGGCCGGGCCGGGTCTCTCCCCCGGCCCACCCGGCCCACCGACGCGGGGTGAGTTGTCGCGGGTGCCGGCGCCCCGGACCCGCGACAACTCAACCCGCGTTCCTCGAGAGCCTTTCCGTCGGTCGCCCGGATCGTATACGATCGAGCCCGTGACCGTGTCCCAGGCCACAGCGCACCGCCCCCTCACCAAGGAGCACCGATGACCAACCTCGAGAGCCGCCAGAAGACCTCCTCCGGCTTCTTCGTCACCAAGGAAGTCCCCATCGACCCGGAGAACCCCCTCCCCACCCCGACGTCCGAGGCGCCGGACATCCTGCGCTGCGCCTCGATGGAGCTCGTGGTCACGGACCTCGCCGCCTCCCGCGAGTTCTACGTGGACGTGCTCGGCCTGGTGGTCACCGAGGAGGACGAGGAGACCGTCTACCTGCGCTCCATGGAGGAGTTCATCCACCACAACCTGGTGCTGCGCCAGGGCGAGACCGCCGCCGTGGCCGCGTTCTCCTACCGCGTGCGCACCCCCGAGGACCTGGACAAGGCGGTCGCCTTCTACGAGGAGCTGGGCTGCCGCGTGGAGCGCCGGAAGGACGGCTTCGTCAAGGGCGTCGGCGACTCCGTGCGCGTCGAGGACCCGCTGGGCTTCCCCTACGAGTTCTTCCACGACGTCGAGCACGTGGAGCGCCTGGCCTGGCGCTACGACCTCTACACCCCGGGCGCCCTGGTCCGCCTGGACCACTTCAACCAGGTGACCCCGGATGTGCCGCGCGCCGCCCGCTACATGCAGGACCTGGGCTTCCGCGTCACCGAGGACATCCAGGACGAGAACGGCACCGTCTACGCCGCGTGGATGCGCCGCAAGCCCACCGTGCACGACACCGCCATGACCGGCGGCGACGGCCCCCGGATGCACCACGTGTGCTTCGCCACGCACGAGAAGCACAACATCCTGGCGATCTGCGACAAGCTCGGCGCCCTGCGCATGTCCGACCACATCGAGCGCGGCCCGGGCCGCCACGGCGTCTCCAACGCGTTCTACCTCTACCTGCGCGACCCGGACGGCCACCGCGTGGAGGTCTACACCCAGGACTACTACACCGGTGACCCGGACAACCCCGTGGTCACCTGGGACGTGCACGACAACCAGCGCCGCGACTGGTGGGGCACCCCGATCGTGCCGTCCTGGTACACCGATGCCTCCCGCGTGCTGGACCTCGACGGCAACCTGCAGCCGCTGGTCTCCCGCACCGACGACTCGGAGATGGCCGTGACCATCGGCGCCGACGGCTTCTCCTACACCCGCGAGGGGCAGGGCGAGGAGTCCATGCCGGAGTGGAAGCAGGGCGAGTACAAGCTCGGCAACCAGCTCTGACCGGCACGGCCGGCACCGCTTCGGGACACCACGACGACGGCGGGCACCCAACGCAGGTGCCCGCCGTCGGCGTCCGCCCTCCCTACCATCCTCCGCGTCTCCCCGCCCCACGCCGTTCGAGGCGGAAAATCCACCTCATTCGAGCCGGGAGGGCCAGTTTGAGCTCGATTTCCCGCCTCAAAGCGTGGGGAGCAGGGGTGTCCCGCCTCGCAGACGGGCGTCGGGGGGCTGGCCTGGCTCACGGTGCACCGCCGCAAGCCCGGGCTGGGCATCGGGACGCGCGCCCCGGACTGATCCGGGGCGGTGACAGGATGGCGACGGGGCCGGGGGCAGAGCCGCGTAATCGTATACGATCAAGGCCAGGCCCCTGCCCGTCGTCGTGAAGGAGACCGCTGTGCTGGACCACGAGACCCACCTCAAGATCGCCGACGAGCTGCACCGCGCGGGCATCGACCGCGTGCCCGTGCCGCGGCTGACCGCGCGCTACCCGGAGATGGAGATCGAGGACTCGTACGCCATCCAGCGCATCTGGGCCGAGCGTCAGGTCGAGGCGGGCCGCCGCAAGGTGGGCCACAAGATCGGCCTGACCTCCAAGGCCATGCAGGACGCGACCGGGATCGACGAACCGGACTACGGCGTGATCTTCGACGACCAGGTGTTCGAGTCCGGCCACGTGTACGAGTGGAAGAAGTACACCCATCCGCGCATCGAGATGGAGCTGGCGTTCGTGCTGCGGGACGAGCTGCGCGGGCCCGGCCTGAACCTGATGGACGTGCTGCGCGCCACCGAGTACGTGGTGCCCGCGCTGGAGGTGCTGGACTCGCGCATCGAGATGGCCGGCCGCACCATCACGGACACCATCTCGGACAACGCCGCCCTGGGCTCCCTGGTGATCGGCGGCCGCCCCGTGGGCGTGCACGACGTCGACCTGCGGTGGGTCTCCGGCATCCTCTCCCGCAACGAGGAGATCATCGAGACCGGCGTGGCCGCGGGCGTGCTGAACCACCCGGCCAACGGCGTGCACTGGCTGGCCAACCGCATCGCCGAGCACGGAGACGCGCTCGAAGCCGGTGAGATCGTGCTCGCCGGCTCCTTCACCCGCCCGATGTGGGTGTACGAGGGCGACACCGTCTACGCCGACTACGGCCCGCTCGGCACCATCACCTGCCGCTTCGCCTGACCCGCCCGTCGTCGTCGCCCCGCCCGCCCGCCCGCCCGCAACGCGGGTTGACCTATCACCAGTACGACCCCGCTCCACCCGCGACAACTCAACCCGCGTCGGGTGGAGGGCGCGGAGAACCCCGGAGGAACATCCCATGCCCGTCCGCCACAACCCGCAGCCGCTGTTCCGCGACCTCTTCACGCCCGAGGCCGTCGCCGCCCGTGGGGGCCGCCCCGCCGCCGGCATGTTCCTCTCCTCCGGGGACCCGACGACGGCGGAGATCTGCGCCGGCGCGGGCCTCGACTACCTGCTCATCGACGCCGAGCACGCCCCGCTGACCCTGCAGGACGTCCTCGCCCAGCTGCGCACGATCGCCGGCTACCGCGTGCCCACCCTGGTGCGTGTGCCGGCGCTGGACACCGTGGCCATCAAGCAGTTCCTGGACCTGGGCGCCCAGACGCTGCTGGTGCCCATGGTCGACGACGCCGCGATGGCCCGCAGCGCCGTGGCCGCCGCCCGCTACCCGGACGGCTCCGCCGAGGGCGGGGTGCGCGGCGTGGGCTCCGCCCTGGCACGCTCGGGCCGCTGGAACCGGATCCCCGGCTACCTGCCCGGCGCGGCGGACCACGTCTCCGTGATCGTGCAGATCGAGACGGCCGCGGGCGTGCGCAACGCCGACGAGATCGCGGCGGTGGACGGGATCGACGGCGTCTTCATCGGCCCCTCGGACCTCTCCGCGTCCCTGGGCCTGCTCGGCCAGCAGTCGCATCCGGAGGTGGTGGCGGCGGTGGAGGAGGTCATCGCGAAGGTCAAGGCCGCCGGGAAGATCGTGGGCGTCAACGCGTTCGTGCCCGCGCAGGCCGACGCCTACGCCGCCGCCGGTGCGGACTACGTCAACGTGGGCGCCGACGTCGCCCTGCTGGCCCGCGCCGCCGAGGCCCTCGCCGACCGCTGGTGCCCGGCTCCGAGCGACGCCGCGGGCGACGGGGAGGGCGCGCCCCGCGCGTCGTACTGACCTGGTCATCCCCTCACTTCGGGGCGCGAAATCCACCCCATGGACGCCCGATCCTGGCCCATGACGTGGATTTCCCGCCTCGAATGGCTCGGGGCCGGCGCCCCGGGGGACGTCACCGCCTCCTGCACAACCGCACCGGGCCCCCTCGCGCGTCCCCAGGCCCCCGCTCGTCTGTCTCGGGATGCCGACCGACGGAGCACGCTCGCCGCATGCCCCGTCGTCCCGCCCCGCTGCCGCCGTCGATCGACCCCACCGCCTTCACGGTCGATGACGCGCGCCGGGCGGGTGTGACGTGGTCCCGACTGCAGTCCTCAGACCTGCGGCGGCTGCGCCACGGCATCTACGGGCCGGCCGGCCCTGCGGCGGTCTCCGTCCGTGAGTGGACGATGGATGAGATCCGCGCGTATCAGCGGCGCCATCCCGACGTCGTCGTCAGCCATGAGACCGCCGCGCGCCTGCACGGCCTGACCGTGCCCGCACGGCTGTTGGCCCCCGGTGCGGTGCACGTCAGCGTCGGCACCTCGGGCGGCCGGCCGGTCCAGGCGGGTCTGGTGCCCCACCGCATCGAGGTGCCGGAGGGACAGCGGATGACGCGGGGCGGCGTGCTTGTGACGACGCCGGCCCGCACCCTGTGGGACCTGTGCGCGGCACGGGCGGCGCTCACGGAGCGGGACGTCGTCGTCGCCGGTGACGCCCTGCTCTGCCCGCCGTGGCTGCCCGGCGGCGGACGCGGGGATCCCGCCTACACCCCGGAGGAGCTCGTCCGATCGCTGGCCGAACGGGGACGTTTCCGGGGGCGCGGACTGGCCCGGGCAGCGCTGGCGAGGATGCGCGTGGGGGCGGATTCGCCGCGCGAGACGCGTCTGCGGCTGGCGCTCGTCGATGCCGGGCTGCCGGAGCCCGAGGTGCAGTGCCGGCTGGACCCGTCAGACCGCCGCGCTCCGACGGTCGACCTCGGGTATCGGCCGTGGCGCCTCGCGTTGCAATACGAAGGCGAGCACCACCGCACCGCCGAGCAGCAGGCCCGCGACGTGCTGCGCGACCGCTGGTGCGCCGACCACGACTGGCTCTCGATCAAGGTCATGTGGGCCGACGCTCGGAACGACTACGCGGACGTCGTCGCGCGGGTGCGGCGCCGGGCGGCCGCGTTCGGTGGGTGACCCGGTGAGATCCACGGTCACCGCAGTCCGCCACGGCCCCCCGTTTCGAGGCGGGAAATCCAGGTCAAAGCGCTCTGGTCCACGCCCGTGGGGTCGATTTCCCGCCTCCAAAGGACGGGTGCGGTGGGAGTCGGCCCGTGAACACCCGTGCTCCCCCACGTAGCGTGGCCCCATGACCACGTCCGTTCCCGCCCTGAGCTCGCATTTCGCCGACACCTTCCCCGAGCTCGCCCTGCCCTGGCAGGCCCAGGCCACGGACGGCCCGCAGCTCGTCCTGCTCAACGCCGGCCTCGCGGCGGAGCTCGGCCTCGACGCCGAGTGGCTCGCCACCGACGACGGCGTCCGCTTCCTCACCGGCGAGCAGCCCGGCCCGGGCGCGCGGCCGGTCGCGCAGGCGTACGCGGGCCACCAGTTCGGCCACTACTCTCCCCGCCTGGGTGACGGGCGCGCCCTCCTCCTCGGCGAGCTCACGGCTCCGGACGGTCGGCTCCACGACCTGCATCTCAAGGGCTCCGGTCGCACGCCCTTCGCGCGCGGCAACGCCGACGGGCAGGCCGTGCTCGGCCCCATGCTCCGCGAGTACGTGGTCTCCGAGGCGATGCACGCCCTCGGCGTGCCGACCACGCGGGCGCTGGCCGTCGTCGCCACGGGCCACCCGGTCCGCCGCGAGACCGTGCTGCCGGGTGCGGTGCTGGCCCGGACGGCCGCGTCGCACCTGCGCGTCGGCACGGCCCAGTACGCCGCGGCCCTCCCCGAGCAGGCGCACCCCACGGAGGTGCTGCGCCGGATCGTCGACGAGGCCATCGCCCGCCACCACCCGCACGCCACCGACGCCGAGCACCCCGCGCTCGCGCTCTACGAGGCGGTGATCGCCGCGCAGGCCGAGCTCATCTCCCGCTGGATGCTCGTCGGCTTCGTGCACGGTGTGATGAACACGGACAACATGACCCTGTCCGGCGAGACCATCGACTACGGCCCCTGCGCGTTCATCGACGCCTTCGACCCGGCCGCGAGCTTCTCCTCGATCGACACCCAGGGCCGGTACGCGTACGGCAACCAGGGGCCCATCGCCGCGTGGAACCTCGCCCGGCTCGGCGAGGCCCTCGTGCCCGTGCTCGACGACGACCCCGACCGCGCCGTCGCACTCGCCCAGGAGGCGCTGGGCAGGTTCCACGGCGCCCATCTCGCGGCGTGGCGGGGCGGACTGCGGGACAAGCTCGGCCTCCCGGCGTCGGTGGCGGAGGACGACGTCGCCGCGCTCACCGACCGCCTGTTCCCGTGGCTGGCCGCGGCGCGGACCGACTGGACCTCGTTCTGGGTGCGGCTGGCCGAGCACACGGCGGCGCCCGTGGACGACGACGCGGCGCGCACCGAGGCGGCACGGCTCGTCCCCGGCGCCCCGGACCCCGCGGGGCTCGCCGCCTGGCTCTCGGACTGGCGGGCGATGGGTCCCGATCCGGCCCGCATGCGCGCGGTGAATCCCGTCTACATCCCGCGGAACCACCTGCTCGACGAGGCTCTGACGGCCGCGGAGGGCGGGGACCTCACCGCCGTCCACCGGCTGCTCGAGGCCGTCACGGATCCCTTCACCCCGCGCCCCGGGTTCGAGCGGTACGCGGAGCCGGGGCCGGAGGACGGGGCCCCATTCGTCACCTACTGCGGCACCTGACCACTTTCGTCGACGAAACGGACGCCCTCCAGGCCGCTTTCGTTGACGAAATGGGCGCCCTCACCCCCGCGCCAGCGACTTCACCGGCACGGCCGGGTCCGCGAGCGCGGCGGCGTCCACCACGATCCCCCGGTCGATGATGCGCCGGGCGGCCTTGACGGTCATGGGGTCGTCGATCGACGCGGCCCCGCGCAGGGTCCCGTCCGCGGCCAGGGCGAAGCTCGCCACCACGACGCCGCGCACTTCGCGGTCCACGATCCGCCCGCCGGCCGGCACCGTCATGTCCCCCACGGCCTCCACGTGGGCGTCGTACCGGTCGGACCAGAACCACGGGGCGCCCGGGGCGTCCGCCTGCTCCCCCAGGATCGCCGCCGCGGCGGCCGCACCGGACCGCAGGGCCGGCTCCCAGTGCCGCGACGGCGCCCACGCGGACTCCCGGGCCCGCGCGGCATCGCCTACGGCCAGGATCCCGGGTACGGTCGTGCGGCCCATCGCGTCCGTGAGCACGCCGTCGGCCACCTCCAGACCGGCGTCCTCGGCGAGGGCGGTGTCCGGCACGGTGCCGCCGGCCAGCACCACGACGTCGGCGTCCACGGTCCGCCCGTCGTGGAGGTGGAGCCGGTGGGCGGCCGGCAGCGCGGCGCCACCGTCGGCGTCCTGGTGCTCGATCCAGGCCGCCCGGCCGACCTCGACCGCGACCCCGTGCTCGGCGTGCATCCGGTGCAGGCGGGCGGCCAGCGCCGGCCCGACCGCCGCGCGAGCCGGGGCGTCCGTCCCGGTCACGAGCGTCACCGCGGCGAGCGAGCGGCGCGCCGCGGCCGCGACCTCCGCCCCCGTGAAGCCGCCGCCCACGACCGCCACCTCGGTCCCGAACGTCAGGCGGTCGCGCAGGGTCTCGGCGTCGGCGCGGGTGCGCAGGGTGATCAGGTCCGGGTGGTCGGCGCCGGCGACGTCGAGGGCCCGGGGTCGCCCGCCCGTGGCGAGCACGACCGCGTCCGCCTCCAGGACCCGCCCGGAGGCCGTCTCCACCCGGTGGGGCGCGGGGCCGCCGTCGGGGTGGACACCGCCCGGCACCACCCGGACCGCCTCGTCCTCCACCAGCTCCACCCCGTGCTCGGCGAACCACGCCGGCGGGGCGAGCAGCAGGCGGTGCGCGTCCGCGTCGCCGGTCAGGAACTCCTTGCTCAGGGGCGGCCGGTCATAGGGCACGCCCTGCGGGTCCACGAGGGCGATCCCGCCCGCGAAGCCGCGGCGCCGCAGCTCGCGGACCACGGCGAAGCCCGCGACGCCGCCGCCCACCACGACGACCGCGCCGGGCATGCCTGCCGGGGCCTCGACGTCGTGGCTCATGCGCCCGGGATGAGGTAGAGCTGGCCCTCGCGCTCCTCGACGCGGTGCACGCCGACGCCCTTGGTGGCGGGCAGGCAGAGCGCCTCGCCGGTGCGCAGGCAGAACTGCGCGGCGTGCAGCGGGCACTCCACGCGGTCGTCCTCGAGCCAGCCCTCGGCCAGCGAGGCGTCCTCGTGGGTGCACGTGTCGTCGATCGCGTGGAACTCGCCCGCGTCCGTGTGGAACACCGCGACGTCGTCCCTCGTCCCCGCCGTCGCCGCCGGGACGACGATCGCCTCGCCCTCCGGGACGTCCGCCGCCGCGCCGATGTGGATCGGCTCCGCCATGGTCTGCCTCCTCTGGTTCCCGGGCCGGACGGCCCGTGGTGGTCTCCCGTCACCGTATCCCCCGGCGCGGACCCGACACCCCTCCGCTGTGCTCCGCCCCGGTGTGGAATCGCCTCCTCCTGTGAATGGATGAACCGGACATCACCGGGGCGTGAAATGACCCGACAAGCCTCCGAAAAATACTCCCGGGAATGGTCGATCACGCTACGATCACGACGGCTCTTCGGCCCTCATCCCACCCGCACCACGTCACCGCCCCGGGAAAGTGACACGGCCTGCGCCTGTCGCTCCTCGGGCACTCCACCTTCCGACGGCATCCGCATGAAGATTCTCCCGCCGCGCTCCGCCGCATCCCCCCGCCCGCTCGCGCCCGCCGTCGCGGTCGCCGCGCTCTCCGTCCTCGTCGGCGGCCTGCTCCCGCAGCAGCCGTCCGCGACCACCGAGGGCGCCCCCGACGCACGCCCTCGCGACGACGCCGCCCGCGCCACGACCGCCGGCACGGCCGCGACCCCCGCGTCGGCCGCTCCCGTCGAGGGCGCCGGCGTCGCGACCGTCCCGCAGGAGGGCGAGAACCTCGTCCCGGCCGAGGAGGCCCCGGCCGGCGTCGTGCTCGGCGAGCCCGTGGTGGACCGCCCGTTCACGGTGGCCGCCGCCGTGTGGGACGCCGCGGCGGACGACGCCGTGAAGCGCGTGGAGATCCGCGTGCGTCAGGACGGGGCCTGGGGCCCGTGGCTGGTCCTGGATCGGCCCGTCCTGCCCGAGGACGCCGCCCCCGCGCGCACCGGCACGGACCCGTTCGTCGCGTTCGGCGCGGACGGCGCCCAGCTGCGCGTGACCACCGTCGACGGCGCGGCCCCGGCCGGTCTCGAGCTGTCCCTCATCGACCCGGGCACGGCCGCCACGGACGAGACCGTCGCGAGCGCGCAGCCGGCGGTGACCGCCGAGCAGGCCACGGAGACGGCCGGCCTGCCCCGGGGTGTGAAGTCGAGCGCCGTCGTCGGGGGCGAGGAGCCCGCCGAGGCCCGCACCGTGGCCACGATCTCGGACGCCCGCGCGAAGATCCTTCCGGACGTGATCACCCGCGCACAGTGGGGCGCGGACGAGTCCTGGGCGGAGGACTCCCCGCAGTTCGACCAGGTGCGCGCCCTGACCATCCACCACACGGCCGGCACCAACGACTACACGCGCGCCCAGGCCGTGGAGCAGATGCGCGGCATCTACGCGTACTACACGAAGACCCTCGGCTGGGGCGACTTCCCGTACCACCTGATCACAGACCGCTTCGGCAACATCTACGAGGGCCGCCGTGGCGCCCTGGACTCGAACCCGCTGGGCACGCACGCGGGCGGGTTCAACCGGGGCACGATGGGCGTCTCCACGATGGGCAACTACGACGTGGTCGCCCCGTCCGAGGAGGTCGTGGACGCGATGGCCCGCGCCACCGCCTACTACCTGTACCGCGACGGGATCGACGCGCGCGGCCGGGTCACCCTGACCTCGGGCGGCAGCACGAAGTACGCCGCGGGCACGCCCGTCACCGTGGACACGATCTTCCCGCACCGGGCCACGTCCGCGACCGCGTGCCCGGGGCAGCACCTGATGGCCCGCTTCGACGACCTGCGGGACCGCGCCGAGGCCATCGCGACGGCGGCCGGCCAGCCGCCGGCAGCGGTCACCCCGGCTCCGACGCCGGCAGCGGCCACCCCGGCTCCGACGCCGGCCCCGACGACCGCGCCGTCGACCGCCGGCACGTACACGGTGCAGCCGAACGACGGCTGGTGGACCGTCGCCCGCCGCACCGGCGTGCCCGCGGCCACCCTCCAGGAGCTCAACGGCATGATCGAGTCGACCGTGCTCCACCCGGGCATGGTGCTGCGCACCGTCGCCGACCCGACCGCCCCGGATCCCACCCCGATCACCACCGGCACGTACACGGTGCAGCCGAACGACGGCTGGTGGGTCATCGCCCGACGGACCGGCGTGTCCGCCGCGGAGCTCCAGCGGCTCAACGGCATGACGGCGTCGACCGTCCTGCACCCGGGGATGGTGCTCCTCACGGCCGCCACGGCGCCGGCCGCCACGCCCGCTCCGGCCCCCGCCCCGGGCACGTACACGGTCCGCGAGGGCGACGGCTGGTGGATCATCGCCTACCGCACCGGCGTGACGATGGAGACCCTCCAGCGGCTCAACGGCATGACCGCGACCACCGTGCTGCACCCGGGGATGGTGCTGCGGACCGGCCAGACCGCCTCCGCCCCGGCGCCCTCGCCCGCCACGTACGTGGTCCAGGCGAACGACGGCTGGTGGCTCATCTCCCAGCGCACGGGCGTGCCCATGGAGCGCCTGCAGCGCCTCAACGGCATGACGGTCTCGACCATGCTCCACCCGGGCATGGTGCTGCGCACCGCCTGAGCACACCGCCGGGACGACGTCGGCCCGCACCTGCGCGTGCCGGTGCGGGCCGCCGTCGTCGGTTGAGTTGTCGCCGGTCGCAGGCCGCCGCACCCGGGATAAGTCAACCGACGTTGCTCGCCACGAGAAGTCGACGAGGGTGCGCGCCGCCTCAGTCCTGTGGGGCCAGCTCCCCGTCCACGAGGTGCCAGCGCCGATCACAGGCGGCCGCCACCCTCGGGTCATGGGTCACGACCACCACGGCCCGCTCAGGCCCCACGGCTCCGCGCAGCAGGTCGACGACGTCCCGCGTCCTCGCCTGGTCCAGCGCACCCGTCGGCTCGTCCGCCAGGACCAGCGGCGGCTCGTTGATGAGAGCCCGGGCGACGGCCACCCGCTGCTTCTCCCCGCCGGAGAGCGTGCGGGCCCGGTGACCCGTGCGCATTCCCAACCCCACCCGCTCGAGGGCCTCCCCCGCGCGGCGTCGCTGCTCCCCACGCGGGACCCGGTCCGGGCCGTAGCGCAGGGGCAGCATCACGTTCTCCAGTGCGGTGGCGTGCTCCATGAGGGCGAAGTCCTGCAGGACGATGCCGCACCGCTGGTTCCGATACCGGTCCCCGCCCTGGCTCCACGGCTCCGGGAGAGGTTCGCCCCCGAGCAGGACGCGACCCGAATCCGGGGAGTCCAGGCACGCGAGGATCCGCAGCAGGGTGGATTTCCCGGACCCGGAGGGCCCGGTGACGGCGTGCATCTCACCGGCCGGAACCAGCAGAGAGGCCCCCCGGAGGACGGGCACCGCCTCCCCGCCGGAGAGGAACGTCTTGTCCACGTCGTGGACCTCGAGGAGGGTCATGCGGTCTCCTTGGTCGGCCGGTGGCGGCGGGGGCGGCGACCGAAGGTCGCCGCGAGTGCGCGCCAGGAGGACAGGGTGGCGACGGCGCCGATCGCCATGACGGCGATGAGCGCGGTGGACGTCAGACCGGTGGGCGGCGGCCCCGGCAGGGCGGACGCGCCCGCGGTGAGACCGACGGCGGCCGGCAGGACCCACGCGAAGAGCACGGGAACGATGATCCGCACCGCGGCCTGCCAGCGGGCGGCACCCACCATCGCGGCGATCCGCCAGGTGGGGGCGAGAGCCCGGGCGAGCACGCCGAGAACGCCGAACAGGGAGACGACGGCGCCGAGCACCGCCGCGCCGAACAGGACGAGCAGCGTGCGGGAGCTGGCGCTCAGAGACTGCAGGAGCGCGGAGGACTGCGGGGTCAAGGGCTCAGCGGTGACCACCAGAGCGTCCGTTTCGAGGGCTCGTCCTGCCGCATCCAGTGCCGGGACGGCATCCTGGCCCAGGACGATGGTGCGCAGCAGGAGGCCCTCCAACGCGTCTGGCGGGTACAGGCTCGCCAGCATCGAGGTCGGGACGACCACCAGGACGGCTTCGTCCAGCGGAACCGATCCCATCATCGGATCCAGAGCGGTGGCGCCCGGCGCCAGCCGTCCGGTCACCGGGATCATCGCCTCCTGGAACTGCACACGCGTCGGCG
The DNA here is from genome assembly GCF_052615555.1 of Micrococcus sp. EWR3.9.1. Taxonomy (NCBI): domain Bacteria; kingdom Bacillati; phylum Actinomycetota; class Actinomycetes; order Micrococcales; family Micrococcaceae; genus Micrococcus; species Micrococcus sp. EWR3.9.1. The sequence goes on along the minus strand of NZ_JBQXFD010000016.1, from coordinate 28,928 downwards.
GCGGCAGGACGCCCCCGACCGTGAGCGCGTACGGGTCCTTCGCCGAGGAGTCGCTGCCCAGCACCGCGTAGGGAGCGGCAGTGCCGCCGGCGTCGCGATGCGGGGACTGACCCGTCGGAGACATCGTCTCGTCGAGACCGGACCCGGCGAAGAAGTCCTCGGTCACCAGCAGGGCGCCGGGGAGGTCGTCGCCGAATCGGTCCCCGTAGGGGTCCATCGTGTACGCCGTCCGGTGCGGGTCCGCCAGGAGTGCCAACAGCGCGGCCGTACGCCGACCGTCGTCGGCGGAGTCGGCCGTGGAGTCGGCAGAGAAGTCGGGCTCGGGCGGCTCCTGCTGCGAGTCGCCAGGCGCGGCGCCGCCTCCCTCCAGATCCCCTGGCCCCGCGAGATAGAAGCCCCGCAACGAGGCCGCACCGAGCTGCTCCCACCGCTGCAGGTGCCGATCGATCTCCTGCGCCTCGCTCGCCTGCTGGAAGGACAGTCCCAAGAGCGAGCACGAGGCGACCGCGTGGACGAAGGCGACCAGCACCAACGGCCAGAACCTCAGGGTGTCGCGCAGCCCGTCGCTCCAAGCCACGCCGAGACTCCGGAGGCTCACCGGGGCGCTCGCATCCAGAGGGAGACCACATGGGTCGCCGCCACGAGCACGGCATCACCCAGCAGCACGACCAGGATCACGCCACTTGCGACGAGCGGGGACGGTTCCGTGACCGCGCCGGTCAGCACCATCCCCTGCCACAGCGCGGCCGAGATCCCCGCAGCGCCGAGGAACGGCACCAGGCTCACGCGAGCCCGAGACACGGCGGCCCGGAGCGGGGAGACCCCGAGCAGGCGCAGCACCCGCAAAGAGGGACGTTCCCCCGCGCGCAGAGTCAGCACCCAGAACGCCGTGACGCTCATCAGAGTGAGGCCGGTCAGCGACGAGGTCACGCCGAGCACGGGCGTCCCGAGCGACGCGGTCATCGCCGTGGGTGCCGGCGCCGCGTCGACTTCCAGGCCGGCGGTTCGCAGGTTCTGCAGGAATCCGTCCAGGTCGGCGGGTCGCCCACGAGGAACCCGACGTAGGCGGCGGCGTTGTCGAACGCCGGGGTCGGCTGGATCACCCCGTCCGAGGGCAGTCCTCGCCAGCGGGCCGATGAGGCGAGGGCCACAGGCCGGCCCGCCAGTTCCCCCTCCCCCGCTGCGCGATCGGCCAGCACACTGCCCTCGCGCACCAGGAAGCCCCGTTCCATGCGCAGAGAATTCAGCATCTGCTCGTCGACACCCGCAAGGCACGGGGCCGTCGGGCCGGTCAGATGGCTTACCCGCGGGTCCGCCCCGTTGGCCATCAGGGTCAGGTTCCGCCCGGTCAGGGCGGCCTCCGTGGCGGACCAGACCTCGCCGCTGCCTCCGATGCCGACATCCCACACCGCGTCGCCGCACTCGGCGGCACCGAAGTACTGCCGCTGGTGGACGGACATGGAGCCCACGAGGCTCAGCGCCAGCCCGCACAGTGCCACGAGCAGCACGGCACGGGTGACGAGCAGCCCGAGCGTCCGGAGTCCCCTGCCCGTCACGGTCAGTTCCCACCAATGGGCTCGGACAGGGCCCCGTACTGCACCCGCGCCACAGCACCGACCGCAGCGGCTCCCCACGCCGCAGTCTTCCTGAGCAGGGCCATGATGGCCTCCTTGCTGTGTGGCACCCAGAGGATCCCCTGATCCCCTGTGACGCCTCCCACATCCCTGTGAGTAGGGTACTCATCCCCCCCCGACGGGGTGTCAAGGAGATTCCTCGGCGCATTCCGACCGCGCTCGGGGGCCTCGCCCGTGCCGTGCCGCTGGCCTTTCACGGCGCGGGGCGGCCTGCCGGCCGACGTCGTCGGTTGAGTTATCACCGGTCGTAGGCCGCCGCACCCGGGATAAGTCAACCGACGTTGCTCCCCAGGACAAGTCGACGACGGCGCAGGCCTCCGAGAGCCCGTGGGGCCGGTGGCTGCGGCGCCGCGGCTCAGTCCTCGAGCTTCTCGAACCGCACGCCGGGGTGCGCCGCCTCCAGCTCCTCCCACGTGATGCCGTGCAGCTCGCGGACCCGCACGACCCCGGAGGCGTCCAGCAGGAAGACGCCCCGATCCGCGTAGATGCGGGAGACGCAGCCGACGCCGGTGAGGGGGAACGTGCACTCGGCCAGCAGCTTCGGATCGCCCTTCTTGGTGAAGAGATCCATCATCACGTAGGTGTCCTTGGCGCCGATCGCCAGGTCCATCGCACCCCCGACGGCGGGGATCGCCCCGGGCTTGCCCGTGGACCAGTTGGCGAGGTCGCCGGTCGCGGAGACCTGGTAGGCGCCGAGGACGCACACGTCCAGGTGGCCGCCGCGCATCATGGCGAACGAGTCGGCGTGGTGGAAGTACGCGGCCCCGGGCAGCTCGGTGACGGGGATCTTGCCGGCGTTGATGAGGTCTTCATCGATCTGCTCGCCCTCGGCCTGCGGGCCGAAGCCCAGCATGCCGTTCTCGGTGTGCAGGGTGACGTTCTTCTCCGCCTCCAGGTAGTTGGACACCGTGGTGGGCTGGCCGATGCCCAGGTTCACGAAGGAGCCGGGGGCGATGTCCGCCGCGATCGTACGGGCCAGTTCGTCCTGGGTCAGCGGGGTGTCGGTCTGGGTGATGCTCATCGCTCTCCTCACTTCCCCTCGGCGGCCGGCTCGGCCGCGGTCGTCGTGGCCGCGCACGGCTTCGGCCGGCCCTCCGCCAGGGCAGCCCGCTCGGCGCGCTCCTTCTCCCCGGACTCGGTGTCGATCCGCACCACGGTGTCCGTGTAGATGCCGGGGGTCACCACGTGCTCCGGGTCGATCGGCTCCTCGCGGACCTCGTCCACCTGGACGATCGTGGTGGCGGCGGCCGCGGCCATGACGGGTCCGAAGTTGCGGGCGGTCTTGCGGTACACGAGGTTGCCGTGGCGGTCCGCCGCGTACGCCTTGATGAGCGCGACATCGCCGCGGATCGGGGCCTCCAGCACGTAGCGCGTGCCGTCGATCTCGCGGACCTCCTTGCCCTCGGCCAGCTGCGTGCCGTAGCCGGTGGGCGTGAAGAAGCCGCCGATGCCGGCGCCGCCGGCGCGCAGGCGCTCGGCCAGGTTGCCCTGCGGGACGAGCTCCAGCTCGATCTCCCCGGCACGGTAGGCCTCGTCGAAATGCCACGAGTCGGACTGGCGCGGGAACGAGCAGATGATCTTGGCGACCCGCCGCTCCTTGATCAGCAGCGCCAGGCCCGCGTCCGCCTGGCCCGCGTTGTTGTTGACCACCGTGAGGCCGGTGGCCCCGGACTCGAGCAGCGCGTCGATCAGCTCCATCGGCTGGCCGGCGTTGCCGAACCCGCCGATCAGCACCGTGGCGCCGTCGGTGATGCGGGAGACGGCCTGCGCGGCCGTGTCCACGAACTCCAGCATGGGGACTCCTTGGATGAGGGGGTCGGGTGGGTGCTCGGCCGGACGCGTCAGCGCGCGGCCACGTTCTCGAGGACGACGGCGATGCCCTGGCCCACGCCGATGCACAGCGCGGCCACGCCCCACCGCTCACCGGAGGCCTCGAGGCGGCGGGCCAGCGTGCCGAGCACGCGGGTGCCGGAGGCCCCGAGGGGGTGGCCGATCGCGATCGCGCCGCCCCAGGCGTTCACGATCTCCGGGTCCACGCCCCAGGCGTCCGTGCAGGCCAGGGACTGGGCGGCGAAGGCCTCGTTGAGCTCGACGGCGGCCACGTCCTTCCAGCCGATCCCGGCGCGGGACAGGGCCCGGTTCACCGCCTCCACCGGCGCGTAGCCGAAGAAGTCGGGCTCGTTGGCGGCGGTGGCGCGGCCGGCGATGCGGGCCAGGGGCTCCAGGCCGAGCACATCGGCGCCCGTCGACGAGCCCAGGAGGGCGGCCGAGGCGCCGTCGTTCATGGGCGAGGCGTTGCCCGCCGTGACGGTGCCGTTCTCCCGGCGGAACACGGCGCGCAGGCCGGCGAGGGTCTCGGGGGTGGAGTCCGGGCGGACGGTCTCGTCCCGCTCCAGGTCCGTGCCGGGCACGGCGGCCACGAGGGAGTCATACCGCCCCTCGTCCCACGCCCGCGCGGTAAGGCGGTGCGAGCGCGCGGCGAACTCGTCCTGGCGCTCGCGGGAGATGCCGAAGCGCTCGCGCAGCAGCTCCGTGGCCTCGCCGAGCGAGACGGTCCACTCCGGCGGCATCGCGTCATTGATCAGGCGCCAGCCGAGCGTGGTGTTCGCCGCCGCCAGGTCGTGCATGGGGAACGGGCGGGTGGTCTTGGGCAGCACCCACGGGGCACGGGACATCGACTCCACGCCGCCCACGAGGACCACGTCCGCCTCGCCGGTGTTGATCTGGCGGGAGGCGATGATCGCCGCGTCCAGGGAGGAGCCGCAGAGGCGGTTCACGGTGGTGCCGGGGATGGACAGCGGCAGGCCGGCCAGGAGGGTGGCCATGCGGGCCACGTTGCGGTTCTCCTCGCCCGCGCCGTTGGCGTTGCCGAAGACGACCTCGTCGATCCGCTGCGGGGCGGCGGCGTCCGTGCCGGCCTCGATCGGGCGGCCGGCGGCGGCGTCGGCCACGGCCTGGGCGGACGCGGCGCGCAGGCCCTCCAGGCCCGGGGCGCGGTCCACGAGGGTGCGGACCACGTGGGCGGCCATGTCGTCGGGGCGCACCCCCGACAGCGCGCCGCCGACCTTGCCGAAGGGGGTGCGGACGGCGTCGAACACGTAGGCATCGGTGAGGCTCATGGCCTCACCGTAGGACCGCCTCGGCGGGCGGGGAAGGGTGTGTGCGTGACGCGCACGGGCGTGCGCTGTGCGCATAGCGGACTACGCTGGCGGACATGACCGACGACGTCGACGCCCCCGGCGCACGTCCCGCGTCGGGCGGGGACGTGGTGCGCGCCCTGGCGTCCGGTCTGGCGGTGCTGCGCGCGTTCACCCCGGACACCCCCACGCTCTCGGTGAGCGAGGCCGCGACCGCCGCGGGGGTCACCCGGGCCACGGCGCGGCGCATGCTGCTGACGCTCACGGAGCTCGGCTACGCCGTGCAGGACGGGCGGCGGTTCGCGCTGACCCCGCGCGTGCTGGAGCTCGGCCACGGCTACTGGTCCGGCCGGTCCGTCTCCGAGATCCTCCGGCCGATCCTCACCCAGGCCTCGCAGCGCCTGCACCGGTCCTGCTCCGCGGGCGTGCTCCACGGGGCGCACCTGATGTACATCGCGCGTGTGCACACCGAGCGGATCCTGCGGGTGAACCTCGACGTCGGCACGCGCCTGCCCGCGTTCACCACGTCCATGGGCCGCGTGCTGCTGGCCGACCTGCCCGAGGACGAGGCCTGTGCCCTGCTCGCAGGCGCCCCGCGCACCCCCGCCACGGAGCACACCCTCACGGACGTGGACGCGCTGATGGCCGAGCTGGCGCGCGTGCGGGAGCAGGGCCACGCCGTGGTGACCGCGGAGCTGGACGCCCATCTGAGCAGCGTCGCCGTGCCCGTGCGCGACGCCGAGGGGCGAGTGGCCGTGGCGATCAACACGGCGCTGTCCCTCGGGCCGGACCATCGCGACCCGGGCGCGCGCCGGGCGGCCCTGCGGACCGGGGCCCGCGTGCCGGCGCCGCGCACGCCGGAGGTGGCGGCCGCCGTCGTGCAGGCCCTGCCGGTGCTGCGCGCCGCCGCGGACGACGCCGAGGCCGCCCTGGCCGCGCTCCAGCGCTGAGCGCCCACCCCCTTCAGCACTCCCCGCACCCGCATCCGCACCAGCACCAGCACCCGCCCCCGCGAATCGACTGCGGTTCTGACCCTTCTGAGGCCCGGAACGGCCGCCAGAAGGGTCGGAAGTGCAGTGGATTCGGAACGGGAAGGGCAGGGTGGGGGGTCAGGCCGGGAAGCGGCGGAGGTACTCCTCGAGGGAGTCGTCCGGGCGGTCCATCCACGGCACCGGGTGCGCCGCGGCCAGCGTGCCGGTCACGGTCGAGCGGTGCCGCCGGTCGCGGAACGTCCGGACGTCCTCGATCCGGGCGTCGCGCATCTCGAGGAAGGTGCGGGCCACCGCCTCGACGTCCACCTCCGGGCAGTCCGTGTGGGAGGACAGGTCCTGGATGTACGCGCCCTGGTAGGCCAGCGCGGCCGGCGGCCCGTCGATCCGCGTCATCCGCTCGAACCAGGCGTCCATGTCGGCCCGACGCTCCTCATCGCCGGGCACCGGGACGCGGCCGAGCAGCACGTCGCGGGCGAAGAAGGCCTGCGCGTCCAGGAGCGTCAGGGTGAACAGCTGCTGGGTGGCACCCAGGTAGAGCACGCGCGGGTCGGCGTGCCAGACCACGCCCTTCCACAGCCCGAACGGGGCCAGCAGGTTCGGGCCGGCCAGCGCCAGCTCGCCCGGCAGGAAGGGGTAGTGGTGGCGGTAGCCGGTGCACAGCAGCACGGCGTCGTACTCGGCGGTGGAGCCGTCCGCGAAGGTGACCTCCGCACCGTCGAACCCCTGCACCTCGGGGGCCTCGTCCATGCCGGCCGGCCACGCGATGTCCTGCGGGCGGGCACGGTAGGCGGTGGTCACGTGGGCGGCGCCGGCGCGGTGCAGCTGCAGGGCCAGGTCCTGCCCGGAGTAGGAGGAGCCCACCACGAGCACGCGACGGCCCGTGTACGGCTCCGGGCTTCGGTAGTCGTGGGCGTGCTGGACCTGCCCGGGGAAGGTCTCCACGCCGGGCCAGGACGGCAGGTGCGGGGTGTGGAAGTGCCCGGTGGCCACCACGACGCGGTCGAACCGCTCGGTGACGGCCTCGCGCGTGACCAGGTCCTCCGAGGTCACCCCGAACCCGCCGTCGTCGAGCGGCTGCACCCAGCGGACGGCCGTGGCGAATCGGATCTGCGGGCGGATGCGCCCGGCCACCTCGGCCACCCGGCCCACGATGTAGTCCCGCATGGCCTCCCGCGGGAGGTACGAGGACACGGCGCGGCCGAAATGCGCATCGAACGGGTAGTCCGGGTACTCCATGCACTCCTTGGGCCCGTTGATCCACAGGTCCCGGTACATGGCGGAGTGCACGGGCTCGCCGTGGCGGTCCGCGCCGGTGCGCCAGTCCAGGTTCCACTGGCCGCCCCAGTCGTCCTGGCGCTCGAACGCCACGACCTCCGGGACCGCCGCCCCCGCGTCCTCGGCCAGGGCGAGGCTCCTCAGCAGGGCCATGCCGGACGGGCCGGCTCCGATCAGGGCGACGCGCTCACGCATGGGTGTCCTTCCGAGAGTGGGGGTGGGGCGGCTCGGCCCGACCGTAGCACCGGCCCCCGCGAATCGACTGCGGTTCTGACCCTTCTCCGGGGTGGAACGGCCGCCAGAAGGGTCACAAGTGCAGCGGGCCACCCGCACCATGATCGACCCGCCGAACGGGGCGCGGCGGACAAGGGTCACGGCCGCCACGGCCATGAGTCCGAGGCCGTAGAGGAGGCCGGCCGGGTCCCACATGCCCAGCACGACGCCGGACCCGGCGTCGGCAAGGTCGGCATCGTGCCGGGCGAAGACCTCCTGGGCCAGCTGGAACGCGATGCTCCGGGGAGTACTCCCAGCTTCCTCTACGGCATGCGATACTCCCATCATTCATTACTCAATTCACGCGCCGTGCATGGCAGCCGTTGGCCACAACGGCATGTGACATCACTGCGCCCTCCCGAAGGAGCATCGTGGCCCGCAAGAGCAATCCTGTGTATTACGACGCCAACGGCAATGTCGTGCAGCCCCCCGCGAAGAAGAAAGGGGGGTGTCTCAAGTACGCCCTGATCGGCCTGCTCGCCCTGATCGTGATCGCCGTCCTCGCCTCCATGATGGGCGGCGGTTCGAACAGCACCTCGGAGGGGGGCGGAGAGGCCGCCTCCCAGGGCGAGACCAGCTCCAGCGACGAGGCAGCCAAGGTCGGCCTCGGCCAGGAGTTCACCGTGGGCGACTGGGCCACGACCGTTGAGTCGGTCGATACGCCCGTCGCGAGCGTCGGCCCGTCCGGCTTCTCCACGGAGGCCCAGGGCGAGTTCGTGCCCGTGCAGATCAGCGCGAAGAACAACGCCAAGGAGGAGCGGACGTTCTTCGCCGACAGCGTGAAGCTCGTCAGCGCAGACGGGGCCGAGTACAGCTACAGCACGGACGCATCGATCTACGGCACCGAGAACGGCATGAACATCGAGCCGACCAACCCGGGCAACGTGGCCAGCGGCTACCTGTGGTTCGACGTTCCGGCAGGGACCGAGATCACCCAGGTCAAGGTCTCCGGGGGCGGCCTCTCCCTCGATCAGCCGGTGGTCGTCGAGCTCGACTGATCAGCGCGCAGACGAGGCCCCATGTCCTTCCCGGGCATGGGGCCTCGTGCGCGCTGTGAACGTTGCGCTCAGAGCGGCCTGCCCTCGGCGAGGTCGGCGTCCTCCTGGGCGAGCTTGAACGCGATGTTCGCCGCCGGCACGGAGGCGTAGACCGCGGTCTGCAGGAGGATCTCCTGGATCTCCTCCCGGGTCAGGCCGTTGCGCAGGGCGGCGCGCGGGTGCATGGCGCACTCGTCCCAGTAGCCGCCGGCCACCATGGCGGAGATGGTCACGGCTGAGCGCATCCGCCGGTCCAGACCGGGCCGCGTCCAGATCGTCCCCCATGCGTAGCGGGTGATCAGGTTCTGGAAGTCCTCGGTGGTGGCGTCCTTCCTCGCCTCGGCGCGGTCCACGTGGGCGTCGCCCAGGACCTCGCGGCGCACGGCCATGCCCGCGTCGAGCACCTCCTGGGAGGTGCGGTCCATGTCGTGCCCGATGGGCTGCTCGGCGCTCATGCGCAGTCTCTCCTCGTGGTGGGGGCGTCGTCGTGCGGGGCAGGGCGGGAGGGGGCGGGCGGCTCAGCGCGCCGGGAAGGCGGCCAGGGCCGCGGCGGTGCGCTCGGGCTGCTCGAGGGGGGCCTGATGGGCGGTCTCGTCGAACACGTGGGTCACGGTGCCCGGCACCGCGGCGGCGATCTCCTCGCCCGCCGAGGGCGGGGTGACCTGGTCCGCCACGCCGTGGATCGTGAGGACGGGGACGGCGATCTCCCCGAGGCGCCCGCGCACGTCGAAGTCGGCCAGCGCCTCGCACAGGCGCGCGTAGGAATGGCGGTCCGCCTCCTGCAGGGTGTGCAGCAGGCCCGTCGTCCGCTCCGGGTGGGCCGCGATGAACCCGTCGGCGAACCAGCGCTGCGCCGAGCCCTCGACGAGGGTCGGGGTGCCGGCACGCTCCACGAGCTCGGCGCGCTCGCGCCAGGACCCCGCCTCGCCGATCTTCGCGGCGGAGCAGATCACGGCCACACCGGAGACGGTGTCCGCGTGGTCCAGGGCCAGCTGCAGCGCCACGCACCCGTTGAGGGAGACGCCCGCGAAGTGCACGGGCAGGTCCGCGGGAACGGTGCCGTCCTCCTGCAGCGCCTGCACGGCGGCGACGACGGCGTCCGCCAGCTCCGCCATCGAGAACGGCTCGGCGTGGGGCTCGGAGGCGCCGTGGCCGGGCAGGTCGTAGCCGACCACCACGGTGTCCTCAGGGAGCTGCTGCGCGGCGAGGCTCCACAGGGCCTGGACGCCGGTGCCGAGGCCGGCGCCGACCACGAGCACGCGGGCGGGGTCCTGGGCGGGCTTCAGGAGGGTGGTGGTGACACGGGGGGTGCTCATGGGCGGTCCTTCCTCTGCGGCGGCGCCGCATCCCGAGGGGCGCGGCCGGTTCTGACGGAGATGGTCTCAGGTGCGGGGCGGCGTCGTCGTGCCCCGGCGGGCGGCGAGGAGGCGGTCCACGAGGGCCTCGGCCTCCCCCGTGTAGGCGGCGGGGTCGAGGAGGTCGTCGAGGCGGGCGTCCGGAACGGACTCCGGGACCGCCGCGCGCAGCAGGGCGCGGAAGTTCCCCTCGCACGCCAGGGAGCGGTCCACGACGTCCTGGATCAGCCGCTTCCCGGAGCCCGGCTCGCCGGAGGCCTCGTCCAGCTCCGGAGCCAGCTCGGCCATGATCCGCTCGGAGACGAGCAGCGGGCCGGTGAGCTCCAGGTTGCGCCGCATGCGGTCCTCGTGGACGCGCAGGCCGGAGACGAGCTCGCGGGTCAGGGCCGCGGTCCCGCCGGCCACCCGCAGCAGGCGGCGCAGCGCGGGCCACTCGGCGTGCCAGGCCCCGTCCGGGCGCTCGTCGTCCGCGGCGCCGGCCGCCGTGTACACCCGCGCCGCGAGCCCGGGGGCGGACAGCGCGGCGGAGCGGATCAGCACGGAGAGCACGGGGTTCTGCTTGTGCGGCATCGCGGAGGAGCCGCCGCGGCCGGCCGCAAGCGGCTCACCGAGCTCGCCGTTCTCGATCCGCGCCGATGTCAGCACGTCGTTGGCGATCTTCCCGCACGCGGCCACGACGTCGGCCAGGGCCGCGGCCACGCCCGTGACGGCCATGCGGTTCGTGTCCCAGGGCCCGGCGGGGGCGGCGAGGCCCAGCTCGGCGGCGAGGTCCTCGACCAGGGTGAACGCGGTGACCTCGGGGCCGAGGGTCCCCGCGCGGTGCGCGCGGTCGACGTGCCCGGACAGGGAGGCCAGGGTGCCGGCGGCGCCGCCCCACTGGACGGGCAGGTCCGCGACGGCGGCGGCGAGCCGATCCGCGGCCTGGCCGAGGCCGTCGAGCCAGTTCGCGGCGCGCAGCCCGAAGGTGGAGGGCAGGGAGTGCTGGGCGAGGGATCGGGCGACCATCGGCGTCGAGCGGTGGGCGCGGGCCAGCTCCGCAAGCGCGTCCTGCGCGGCGGCGAGGTCCTCGGCCAGGATCGCGCCCACCCGGCCCACCATGACCATCAGCGCGGAGTCCACGACGTCCTGGCTCGTGGCGCCCAGGTGCACGGCGCGGGAGCCGGCCGGCAGCTGCGCGCGCAGCGCCTTCAGCGCCGGGATCAGGGGGGTGCCGCTGCCCTGGGCCGCGCGGGCGAGCGCGGCGAGGTCGTAGGCGTCCGGGTCGCCCGCCGCCGCGGCGGCCGCCGCCTCCGCCTCCGTGGCGAGCCCGTGCCGGGCGAGCACGCGCACCCAGGCCGCCTCGACGTCGAGCAGGTGCCCCAGGAAGGTGCGGTCCGCGGTGGCGGTCTCCGCCCGACTGCCGGCCCAGGCCGGATCCAGGAGGCCGACGTCGGCGACGGCGGCGAGGTCGGCGGCGGCTGAGGTCATGGCGGGCTCCTGGGGTCGGAGGGGTGGGATCGGGCTCCGGAGGCGGCGTCAGGCCCGACCCGTCCCGCGTGTGGGAGGGGCCGGGCCTGCGGCCGAGGCCGGCGTCAGTCGAGCTCGGGGTACTCGATGCCGGGGAACTGCAGGAACACGGTCTCCTTCGGTGCGTGCTCCCCGGGGCCCTGGATCCAGATGTCGAACTCGAGCGAGCCGTCGTCGTTCCGGGTGCCGATCAGGGTGCGACGGCGGTCCTCGTCGAGGGAGGTCAGGAACGCGTCCTGCACGATCGCCTCGGCGTCCTCGGGCAGGTACACGCGGGTGTGCAGCTTGTTCAGCAGGCCGCGGGCGAACACGACGACGTGGATGAACCGGGCGCGGTCCTCGTTCACCACGCCGGGCTCCACGGTGGAGAAGGTGTAGCGGCCCGCGTTGTCCACGGCGCAGCGGCCCCAGCCGGTGAAGGTGAAGCCGTCCTGGACGAGGGAGCCGTCCTCCTGCGAGATGACGCCCTCGGCGTCGGCCTGCCAGATCTCGATCATGGCGTCCGGGATCGGATCGCCGTTGCCGTCGTAGACGGTGCCGAACAGGCGCATCGCGTCCGCGCGGCCCGCGGGGACCAGCTGGTGGCCGTCGCGCCACGGCAGGTGGACCTGCTCGTAGCCGTTCGCGTAGCCGAAGAACGGGCCGATGGTCTGGCCCGGGGTGGGGACCAGCCTCCCGTCGGCGGTGCGCTCGGTGGTCTCGTCGATCCGCATCAGTGATCGCCCTCCTCGTCTTCCATCCAGGTGCGGTGGCTGCCCGTGAGCACGATGTCCCACCAGTAGCCGGTGTTCCACTCGTGGCTGGTCACCGAGTGGTCGTAGGTGGCCACGAGCCGGTCGCGGGCGGCCTGGTCCGTGATGCCCTGGTAGATCGGGTCCAGCGGGAACAGCGGATCGCCCGGGAAGTACATCTGGGTGATCATGCGCTGCGTGAAGTCCGTGCCGAACAGGGAGAAGTGGATGTGCGCCGGGCGCCACGCGTTGCGGTGGTTCTTCCACGGGTACGGGGCCGGCTTGATGGTGGTGAACTCGTAGGTCCCGTCCGCGCCGGTCAGTGTGCGGCCGATGCCCGTGAAGTTCGGGTCCAGCGGCGCGGGGTGCTGGTCCCGCTTGTGCACGTAGCGGCCGGCCGCGTTGGCCTGCCAGATCTCCACCAGCTGGTGGCGCACGGGGCGGCCGTCGTCGTCGAGCACGCGGCCGCGCACCTTGATGCGCTCGCCGATCGGCTCGCCGTTCTGGCCGACGGTCAGGTCCGCCTCGAGCGGGTGCACGTCGCGGTGGCCGAAGGCCGGGGACCACAGCTCCACGGTCTCGGGGTCGGCGTGCACGAGCGACTTGGTGGGGTGGCGGAACACCGACGAGCGATAGGGCGGGAAGTCGAGCCGCGGCTGGGTCTCGCCCTGGGCCTGGGCATGGACGGCCGCGATCTCTTCACTGATCTGCCCCTGCGAGTCGCGGGTGGCGGCTGGATCGAGCACGTGGGCGCTGTCGAACGTGTCGTCGTCCTTGGCCTGGGCGGCGATGCTCACGTCGGCTCCTTTCTCTGCGGGGTCGGGGATCGGTCGGGCTCAGGCGGAGGGCCAGCCGGTGTACTGCTCGGCGAGGAACTGCCGTCCGTAACGGGACTGGACCACGTTGCGGAGCTCACCGCGCACGCGCATGTCCTCGAACTCCGAGGCGTCCGGGCGGGCGTGGAGCATGGTGGTCATCCAGTAGGAGAAGTTCTGGTCCTTCCACACGCGGGTCAGCGCCGTCTCCGAGTAGGCGTCGAGCAGGTCGCGCGAGCCCGTGGCGGCCCACGACTCGAGCGCCTCGGCCAGGACGCGCACGTCCGCGAAGGCGAGGTTCAGGCCCTTCGCCCCGGTGGGCGGGACGGTGTGTCCGGCGTCGCCGGCGAGGAAGACGTTGCGGTGACTCAGCGGTGTGCGCACATAGGAGCGGAAGCCGAGCACCGTCTTGTCGATGATGGGGCCGGTCTTGAGGGTGAAGCCGTCCGGGCCGGCCACGATGCGCTGCAGCCGGTCCCAGATCCGGTCGTCGGACCAGTCCTCCACGCGGGTCGAGGGGTCGCACTGGAAGTACATGCGCTGCACGGTCTCCGAGCGCTGCGAGATCAGGCCGAAGCCATGCTCGGAGCGGGCGTAGATCAGCTCAGGCGAGGACTTGGGCGCCTCGGCGAGGATGCCGAACCAGGCGAAGGGGTACGCGTGGAAGTGGTCCTCGCCCTCGGTGTCGCGCTGGAGGGCCTTGCGGACGGTGGAACGCGAGCCGTCCGCGCCCACGAGGATGTCGCAGCGCAGTTCCTCGACCGGCCCCTCCTCGCCAGCGGCCACGGAGCGGAACCGGACGCCGGGGGTGTCCGAGTCGACGTCGAGCACCTCGAGCACCTCGGTCTCGAAGCGGACGTCGCCGCCGTCGCGCCGCCGCGCCGCGGCGAGGTCGACGAAGACCTCGTTCTGCGCGTACAGGGTGACCGTGGCACCCACAAGCTCCGGGAAGTCCAGGGCATGCGACTCGCCGTCGAAGCGCAGGATGATGCCGCGGTGCTCGTCGCCCACCGTCCTCACCCGGCCGTCGACGCCCATGTCCGTCAGCATCTCCACGCTGGGCTGCTCGAGGATGCCCGCGCGGTGGGTGTGCGCGATGGTCTCGGGGTCACGGGACTCGAGGACGACGTTGTCGATCCCCTGCCGCGCGAGCAGGTGGGAGAGCATCAGGCCGGCGGGCCCGCCGCCGACGATGCCGACGCGGGTGCGGGTCACGGGGGGCTGGGTCATGGCGTCCTTTCCGGGGGACGTCACCGGTCGGGCCGGGCGGGTCGGGCCGCGCGGCCGGGGCCGGCGGCGGAGGTCCCGACCATCCTGTGGCGCAGGACACGGCCCGCGCCCGGCCGTTCTCACTCAGTGAGAATGGCCGCCGAGTCCGCGGGCGATCCCCCGGGCGGCCGTCATCAGCAGGGGCGGCACCCCCGGGGTGTACGGCGCCTCGCGGGGGACGACGACCCCGAGCGCGGCCGCCGCCACGCCGTCGGCCCCGCGGACCGGCACGGCGACCCCCCGGGACTCCTCGTCCAACGCGCCGTCCACGGCCGCGTACCCCTCCCGCCGCACATCCGCCAGAAGCGCTCGCAGCCGCGGCTCGCTGGGCGTGGCCACCCGCGCCCGCACGCCCGCGGGCACCGCACGCCCCGACTCGAGGGGATGGTGATCCACGACGGCGCCGAGCCGGTCCCGGTGCCGGGCGATGAACCGCTCCGCCGTCTCGACCGGGGCGTGGGCGAGCAGCACGAGTCCCAGGGCGGTGGTGAACGGCGGCAGCCGACCCGCGACGTCCGCCTGGTTCACCACGGCCCCCTGGGAGGAGAGCCGGGCGAGCACGAGGACGCCGTCGTCGTCGAGGACCGCGAGCTGCGTGTGCTGCCGCAGGACCGACTGCACGTCCACGAGGAACGGCATGGCCGTCCGGGCCAGGGACATGCTCGGCGCGCTCCGGGAGGCCATCTCCCACAGCCGCAGGCCGGGCCGGACCACGCCGTCCTCGTCCTTCTGCAGCAGCTCGGCGCGCACCAGCCGGTCCACCCACCGATAGGCGGTGGCCAGGGGCAGCTCGGTGCGCCGGGCCAGGGCCGCCACGGTCAGCGCCGGACGCTCCGCGTCGAACGCGGAGCGGACCCGGATCAGCCGGTCCAGCGTGCTGCTCACGCCGGCCCGCTCACGTCAGGAAGTCGCGCGCGACCTCGAGGAAGCGGTCGTTGGCCTCCTGCTCGCCGATGCTCACGCGCACGCCCTCGCCCGCGAACGCCCGGACGGACAGGGCCCGGGCCTGGGCGGCCTCGGCGAACGCCTGCGTGCGCTCACCGAGCGGCAGCCACACGAAGTTGGCCTGCGAAGAGGGCAGGTCCCAGCCGGCCCCGGCCAGAGCGGCGGCGACGCGCTCGCGCTCGTCGACGACGACCTGCACGCGCTCGAGGACCTCGTCCAGGTGCTCGAGCGAGGCGATCGCGGCCTCCTCGGCCACCGTGGACACCGCGAACGGGGTGGCCACGGTGCGCAGGGCCTTCGTGATCTCCGGCTGCGAGACCGAGTAGCCCACGCGCAGGTTGGCCAGGCCGTGCGCCTTCGAGAAGGTGCGCAGCACGACGACGTTCGCGTGCTTGCGGTACATCTCCAGGCCCTTGACCGCGTCCTCGTCGCGGACGAACTCCACGTAGGCCTCGTCGATGACCACGAGGATGTGCGCGGGCACGCGCGCCAGGAAGTCCTCGACCTCGGCGGTCGTGAGCACGGGGCCGGTCGGGTTGTTGGGGGTGCAGAGCAGGATCACGCGGGTCCGCTCCGTGATCGCCTCCAGCATGGCCGGCAGGTCGTGGCGGTGGTCCGCCGTGAGCGGCACCTGCACGTCCACGGCGCCGGCGGTGCGCACCACGATCGGGTAGGCCTCGAAGGAGCGCCACGCGAAGATCACCTCGTCGCCCTCCCCGGCCTCGCCGTGGCCGGCGAAGGCGGTGATGACCTGGGCCAGGGCGCCGAGGGAGCCGGCGCCGGTCACGACGTCGTCCGCCGGGACGTCCAGGTGCGCGGCCAGGGCCTGGCGCAGGCCGGTGGAGAGGGTGTCCGGGTAGCGGCAGAGGGTGCTGGGCGCGCCCTCCGGGCCGGTCACGACCTGACGCACCCGGTCGATCACGCCGGGCACGGGCGCGTAGGGGTTCTCGTTCGAGGAGAGCTTGTAGGGGTGCAGGCCCGGGACGGCGACCGGCGGCTTGCCGGCGGCGTACGGCGGCAGCATGCCGACCTTCTTGTGGGGGGCGACCACGGCGGGCGTCTGCGGTGCGTCATCAGTCATGGCCACCAGGGTAATGCGGGCCGCGGACGCTGTGATCCGCCCCACGGGCCCCGGGGTTCAGGCTGCGCCGAAGGCGACGGCGACGGCCCGGGCCGCCTCACCGAGCCGGTCTCCGAGGCGCGCGGGGTCCTCCGGCCGCGTCGCGTAGACCACGGCGAGGGCGGCGGGCAGCTGGCCCGGGACCCGCAGCGGCACGGCCACCGAGGAGACGCCGGTGATGACCTCGTCGGAGCTGACGGCCCAGCCGCGCTCCCGCACGTCGTCGAGCTCGGGCCGCTCGGGCGGGGCCTCGCCGGGCAGCCGCGCCCACTCCTGTCCGGTCAGGGCGACGGCGATCGCCATCCCCGGCGCCCCGATCCCGAGGGGGTGCCGGGTCCCCGGCCGCTGCGTGACGAGGTTGCCGCTCGGCGGCTCGGCCGTGGCCAGGGTGAGGCAGTGCGCGCCGTCCCACACCACCAGGAACGCGGTCATGCCCAGGTCCGTGGAGACGGCGGTCAGGTGCGGCATGGCCGCCGCGCGTAGATCCTGCTCCACCCGGCGGGCGAGGACGGCCAGGCCGGGGGCGGCGTGGACGCGGCCGAGGCCGTCGCGGCGCAGCAGGCCGTGGGTCTCGAAGGTGCGCAGCACACGGTAGGCGACCGAGCGATGGACGCCCAGGCCGTCGGCGAGGTCGGCGATGGTGGGCGGCTCGGGCGCCTCCACGACGGTCTCGAGCAGGGTGAGCGCGCGGGAGAGCGTCTGGGAGGGCGCGCCCTCCCGGACCGGGCCGCCGTCGTGCTCCGCCATCCGTGCTCCTCGCCTCGCGTGCCGGACGTGACGCGCCCGGGGCGTGTTCGACCCGCGCGCCGGTTGTGAACCCGGTCACGTCCGCGTACAGTCTGGCACACATGTGTTCCCAGGGGGAACACCGTGTTCTCTGAGAGAACACGCCGTCGGGTGGCACGCGCGCCGCGCAGCGACATCCCCCGCAGCGAAAGGACCCTCATGCTCTTCCACCACCACGGCTACGTCTCCACGAACCCGCGCGTCCAGGTGGCGGCCGGCATCGGCCTGGACCGCCCCGCCGAGCTGCCGGACGAGATGGACGTGCTGATCGTCGGCTCGGGCCCGGCCGGCATGATCGCCGCCGCCCAGCTCGCGATGTTCCCGGACGTCCACACCCGCATCATCGAGCGCCGCCCCCACCGCCTCGAGATCGGCCAGGCGGACGGCATCCAGGCACGCTCCGTGGAGACCTTCCAGGCCTTCGGCTTCGCGAGCGAGATCATCGACGAGGCCTTCGACCTGACCTCCATGGCGTTCTGGAACCCGGCCGAGGATGACGCGGACACGATCGTGCGCACCTCGCTGGCCGAGGACGACCCGGAGGGCGTCTCCGAGTTCCCGCACCTGATCGTGAACCAGGCCCGCATCCTGGACTGGTTCGCCGAGTACATGAAGAACTCCCCCACCCGCGCGCGGCCGGACTACGGCTGGGCGTTCGAGACCCTCGAGGACACGAACGACGGCGAGCACCCCGTGCTCGTGACCCTGCGCCGCACCGTGGACGCCCAGGGCAACGCCCTCGAGGACCCCGCCTCGGGACCAACCCGCCAGGTGCGCGCCAAGTACGTGGTGGGCGCGGACGGCGCGGGCTCCCGCGTCCGCAAGGCGATCGGCCACACCCTGACCGGCGACGCCGCGAACCACGCGTGGGGCGTCATGGACGCGCTGGCCGACACGGACTTCCCGGACATCCGCACCAAGTGCGCGATCCACTCGTCCAGCGGCTCGATCCTCCTGATCCCCCGCGAGGGCGGCCACCTGTTCCGCATGTACGTGGACCTCGGCGAGGTCCCGGCGGACGACAACCACCAGGTGCGCCAGACCCCGCTCGAGGAGATCATCCGCCGGGCCCAGCAGATCCTGCGCCCCTACACGCTGGACGTGAAGGAGGTCGCCTGGCATTCGGTGTACGAGGTGGGCCACCGCCTCACCTCGGGCTTCGACAACCGCGAGCGCGTGGCCCACCCCAACGTGTTCCTGCTCGGCGACGCCTGCCACACCCACTCCGCGAAGGCCGGCCAGGGCATGAACGTGTCCATGCAGGACGGCTGGAACCTCGGCTGGAAGCTGGGCCAGGTGCTCTCCGGGATGGCCCCGGCCGAGCTCGTGCCGACCTACTCGGAGGAGCGCAAGGAGATCGCCAAGAACCTGATCGACTTCGACAAGGAGTGGTCGACGCTCATGGCCAAGCCCACCTCCGAGCTGGGCGACCCGAACGAGGTGGCCGAGTTCTACACGAAGACCGCCGAGTTCCCGGCCGGCTTCATGACGCAGTACCGGCCCTCCCTCCTCACCACGGACGCCACCGGTCAGGCGCTGGCGCAGGGCTACCCCATCGGCAAGCGCTTCAAGTCGGCGCTGGTGGAGCGCTCGTGCGACACCAACGTCAAGCACCTGGGCCACCTGCACCGCGCGGACGGCCGTTGGCGCGTCTACGTGTTCGCCGACGCCGCCTCCCCGCGCGCCGAGGATTCGAAGGTCGCGGCGTGGGCGAAGGCGATCGAGGAGGACCCGCGGTCCTTCCGCAACCGCCACACCCCGTCGGACGGGCCGGAGGACGCCCGCTTCGACATCAAGGTCGTGTACCAGCAGAAGCAGACCGAGTTCGCCCACCCGGACGTGCCGTCGGTCTTCCGGCCGACCACCGGCTCCCTCGGCCTGCACGACCTGAACAACATCTTCGCCACGTGCCGGCCCACGCACGGTGAGGACATCTTCGAGGCCCGCGGCATCAGCCGTGACGGCGCCGTCGTCGTGGTCCGCCCGGACCAGTACGTCTCCGGCGTCTTCGGCCTGGACGAGGTCGACCGCCTGAACGCGTTCTTCGCGGGAGTGCTGCTCGACGCGAACTGAGCAGGCGACGGGCGCCCCGCCGCCGGCGCGCTCACCGGGATCCCGGGGGCAGGTGGCCCCGCTCGGGCGGCGTGCGGCGCAGGCGCACCGCCCGGCTCGAGGCCACGGTGCCGGCGGTCAGCCCGGCCAACGCGGCGGAGAGCCCGGCGACCTCCGCCCGGGACGCGGGCTCGGCGGCCTCGAACTGCCGGATCAGGTCCACCTGGGCGTCGAAGTCGTGGGCGACGCCCAGGTCGTCCTCGACCGCCAGCGGAGAGGCGGTCCGGAAGCCACCCCCGGGCGCATCCCATCCGTGGCCGGCCGGGTGGAAGACCACCTCGGCCCGGCGCGACGAGACGGGGGTGGGCGCCCCGTCCGCGGCGACGGCCAGGTCCCCGTCCGAGGAGAACTCCAGCACCGCGGTCCGCCCGGTCTCCACCGCGTTGCCGGACGGCGCCGCGATCGTCATGACGCCGGCCACGGGATACACGGACGTGAAGTCCTCGCGCCCGGCCAGGTTGACGGCGTGCACCCCGCCCTGGGAGTAGCCGGCCAGGACGAGCGGGGCGCCGTGCGGGACGCCGGCCGCCTCGAGCGCCGCCCGCACCGCCGGGGCCGTGACCTCGGACCCGGAGCCGAGGGCGTCCAGCAGCCCGCCGGCGTCCCACGGGTCGGTCGACTCGGGATCCGGGATCAGGCCGCCGCGGGTGCCCGGCAGGCCCACCACCCAGGCGCGGCTCCCGTTCTCTCGCACCACCTCCGTGACCGTGAGGTCCCCGTCCCCCTCCGCGCGCGGGATGAGCGAGGCCAGCCCCGTGGCCGAGCCGTCCAGCAGGGCGGGCGCCGTCGGCCGGTCCTGCGGCGCCCCGTGCAGGGTCACCGCGCCCCGGGGCGCCGCGCCGGCGAGGGTCAGGGCGTCCGCCACCACGGTCCACGCCTCGTCCGGGGAGACCCGCAGCGCCTCGGTGAGGTCCGACGCGGCATCCGTCCCCTTCTTCGCGGCGGAGGAGACGGGCCGCTTCAGCACGCGCTTCTGCGCCCTCATCAGCATCTTCACGTCGATCCGTGCCAGGGCCGCGAGCAGGGGGAACCCGGCGGCCGCGAGCATGGCGGCCACGATGGCCTCGGGCACCGCCTGGACGACGTCCTGCACGAGCCGCTCCGCCTCGCGGGTGGTGAGGCCGTCATGGCCGTCCCGCCAGAGCAGCGCCGGCAGTTCCCCCAGGGAGGCGTCCTCGGCGGCCATGATGCCGGCCGCCGCGCGCTCGGCCTCCTCGTAGCGGGCCGCCGCGGAGAGCAGGTCACGGTGCAGCTCGGCGCACTGCTCCGACAGGTTCCGCACCCGACCGACCGCCTCCGCCAGTCGGTCCTGCAGCAGGGCGGCGGAGGCGAGCCACGTGGCCGACCGGCCCAGCCCGAAGGCGGCCGCGTCGACCTGCCACGAGGCTCCGGCCGCCTCGTCGGCGGCGTGCTCGTGCCGCCCGGCCACGACGCGCATCTCCTCGGCCTCCGCGTAGATCGAGCCCGGTCCGCCGTGCGTGCTGAAGGCCACCGCCCCCGGGCCGGCACCCCGCCCGCCGGTCACGCCGCCACCGCCAACGAGCGCAGGACGGCCAGCGCCGTCTCCTCGGCCGCCCGCTCCCGGGCCTCGGCGTCTCGGCGTGCGTCCTCCGCCTCCCGCTCGGCGGTGGCCCGCAGGGCGAGCCACTCCCCGGCCTCCCGTTCGAGCTCCGCCGCCAGGGTCGCCGCCCGCCGCACGGCCTCCCCATAGGCGCCGGCGGCCTCGCCGCGCCATGCCGTGTGCAGCGCCGAGCGCACATCCGTGGCGGCGCTGACCAGCCCGCCCAGCGCCGTGCGCAGCTGCGTCTGGGCCACGGCGAGGTCGGCGAGTGCCTGCTCGGCGGCCTCCCGCTCGCGACGGGCGGGGTCGGCCCACGCGACCAGGCGGGCGGCGTCGTCGTCGAGTCCGACGGCCCGCAGGGCCGTGGCGATCTGCTGAGGTCCGATGAGGGGTGACATGCGGCCACCGTAGGGAGGGCCCGGGCCCCGCGACCGCGGCGAGGGGCGATCCGGGGATGGGGGACGCCGTCGGGACGCCTGTGCAGGAGCCAACCCTCTCGCACCGTCCCGGCGGCCGCGTCGCACCCGGGTCGCGCCGGCTTCGGCGTGTTGACCGAGGTCACACCCTGGCCTATTCTGAACGAGCGGTCAGTAATTCGATGCGCCCCGGTGCGCCCTGACCACGGAACCAGCCCGCACTCAGCGTGAGGTGATCCCCATGACGCAGACCAGCTCCCCCCAGCACCTGGCCTCCGTCCCGTCCCCCGAGGATGCGGCCGGCCAGGAGAACTTCGACCGTCTGATCGCGGAGGACTCACGCATCGAGCCCCGCGACTGGATGCCCGAGGCGTACCGCAGGTCCCTGACCCGCCAGGTCTCCCAGCACGCGCACTCCGAGATCATCGGCATGCAGCCGGAGGCCAACTGGATCACCCGAGCCCCCTCCCTGAAGCGCAAGGCGATCCTCATGGCCAAGGTCCAGGACGAGGCCGGCCACGGCCTGTACCTGTACTCCGCCGCCGAGACCCTCGGCACCCCGCGGGACGAGCTGAACGAGCAGCTGCTCTCCGGCCGCGCGAAGTACTCCTCGATCTTCAACTACCCGGCTCGCACCTGGGCGGACATGGGCGCGATCGGCTGGCTCGTCGACGGCGCCGCGATCTGCAACCAGGTGCCGCTGTGCCGCGCCTCCTACGGCCCGTACGGCCGCGCGATGGTGCGCATCTGCAAGGAGGAGTCGTTCCACCAGCGCCAGGGCTGGGAGATCCTCTACGAGCTCTCGCACGGCACCCCGGAGCAGAAGCAGATGGCCCAGGACGCCGTGGACCGCTTCTACGGCCCGGCCCTGCAGATGTTCGGCCCGCCGGACGAGGACTCCCCCAACTCCCGCCAGTCCATGGCGTGGAAGGTCAAGCGCTTCTCCAACGACGACCTGCGCCAGCGCTTCGTGGACATGATCGTCCCGCAGGCCGAGGCCCTCGGCCTCACCCTGCCGGACCCGGACCTGAAGTGGAACGAGGAGCGCGGCCACTACGACTTCGGCGAGCTGGACTGGGACGAGTTCATGTCCGTGATCAAGGGCGACGGCCCCATGAACACCCAGCGCATGGCCCGTCGCATCCAGGCCCACGAGGAGGGCGCCTGGGTCCGCGAGGCCGCCGCCGCCTACGCCTGCCGCCAGGCCGAGCAGAACGCGCCGGCCGAGACCCACCTGATCGGAGCCTGACCCATGAGCGAGACCACCGCCGCCTCCCACGCCTGGCCCCTGTGGGAGGTCTTCGTCCGCGCCAACCGCGGCCTCTCCCACGTGCACGCCGGCTCGCTGCACGCCCCGGACGCCACCCTGGCGCTGCGCAACGCGCGTGACCTGTACACCCGCCGCAACGAGGGCACCTCCGTGTGGGTCGTCCCGGCCGAGGCCATCGCGGCCTCCGACCCGGACTCCAAGGGCGGCTTCTTCGAGTCCGCGCAGGGCAAGTCCTACCGTCACGCCACCTACTACCAGCAGTCCGAGGGGGTGCCGCACCTGTGAGCTTCGCGACCAACGACTCCGCCACGAGGCACTCCGCGGGCGTGGCCATCACCGCCGAGGAGATCGCGGCGGGCGAGCAGAAGGCGAGCGACGACGTCGCCCGCTACGCCCTCGCCCTCGGCGACGACGCCCTGATGCTCGGTCAGCGCCTGTCCTGGTGGATCTCGCGCGCCCCGGAGCTCGAGGAGGACATCGCCCTGGGCAACATCGCCCTGGACCTCGTGGGCCACGCCCGCTTCCTCCTCTCCTACGCCGGCACCGCGTGGGGCAAGACCGAGGACGAGCTCGCGTACTTCCGCGACGAGGAGGAGTTCCGCTCCGTCCGCCTCGTGGAGGCCGAGAACGGCGACTTCGCCAAGACGATCGCCCGCCAGCTGTACTACTCCTTCTACTCGTACGAGCTGTACACCCGCCTGCGCGAGTCCACGGACTCCACGCTCGCCGCCATCGCGGACAAGGCCCTCAAGGAGGTCCTGTACCACCAGGACCACGCCGCCCTGTGGCTGCAGCGCCTGGGCCTGGGCACCGAGGAGTCGAAGCGCCGCATGCAGCGCGGCCTGGACGAGCTGTGGCCCTACGTGGCCGAGCTCTTCCACGACGACGACGTCGTCCGCGCCCTCGCCGAGCAGGGCGTCGCCGTGCTGCCGTCCTCGCTCGAGGAGCCCACGATGACCCGCATCCGCGCGGCCATCGAGGAGGCCGGCCTGACCGTCCCGACGACGGGCACCGCCCGCGGCGGCGACCGTTCCGGTGCCATGAGCGAGTACCGCGGGTACATCCTCGCGGAGATGCAGTCCCTGGCGCGCCGTCACCCGGGAGCGACCTGGTGACCACCGCCAGCGAGCTGCGCCCCGCCGATCCCGCCGACGCGCGGGTCTGGGATGCGGCCTCCACCGTGCACGACCCGGAGATCCCCGTGCTGTCCATCGCGGACCTCGGGATCCTCCGGGAGGCACGGGCCGATGGCGAGAGGGCCGTCGTCGTCATCACGCCCACCTATTCCGGCTGTCCCGCCATGGACACCATCACCACGGACGTCAGCCGCGCGCTCGAGCGCGCCGGGTTCCCCGACGCCGAGGTGCGCCTGGTGCTCCAGCCGGCGTGGACCACGGACTGGATGACGGACGAGGGCAAGGCCAAGCTCAACGAGTACGGCATCGCCCCGCCCGTCGCGCGCACCACGGACGGCCCGGTCAGGATCGGCATGGCCGTGAAGTGCCCGCGCTGCCACTCCCTGAACACCCGCGAGATCACCCGCTTCGGCTCCACCTCCTGCAAGGCCCTCTACACCTGCCGGGAGTGCCTCGAGCCCTTCGACTACTTCAAGGTGCACTGATGACCGAGACCACCGACGTCCCCACCACCGGCAAGCGCCGCGCCACGTTCAACACCCTCGAGGTGTCCGAGCTGCGCCGCCTGACCGACGACTCCGTGGAGATCACCTTCGCGGTGCCCGAGGAGCTCGCCGACGACTACGACTACGTGCCGGGCCAGTACGTGGCCCTGCGCAAGGAGCTCGACGGCGCCGAGGTGCGCCGCTCCTACTCGATCTGCGCCGTCCCGAAGCGCGGCGAGATCCGCGTGGCCGTGAAGAAGGACATCGGCGGCAAGTTCTCCACGTGGGCCAACGAGAGCCTCGAGGTCGGCGAGAAGATCGACGTGATGAACCCGCAGGGCGCGTTCACGTCCCGCACGCACGTCACCTCTCTCAACGACGCCCAGAAGGTGGCGGCGGAGAAGGTCGCGGAGAAGAAGGACACGCACCTGGTGGCGTTCGCGGCCGGCTCGGGCATCACCCCGATCATGGCGATCGCCAAGGCCGTGCTCGCGGCCTCCGAGACCTCGCGCTTCGACCTGGTCTACGCGAACCGCTCCGCCATGGACGTGATGTTCGCCGAGGAGATCGGCGACCTCAAGGACAAGTACCCGGCCCGGTTCACGGTGCACCACGTGCTCTCCCGCGAGCAGCGCGTGTCCCCGCTGCTCTCCGGCCGCATCGACGAGGACAAGCTCACCACCCTCCTGGACCGCGTGATCGACGTGGAGGGCACCGACGAGTGGTTCCTCTGCGGCCCGTTCGAGCTCGTGCAGCTCACGCGTGAGACGCTCGCCGCCCGCGGCGTGTCCGAGGACGACGTGCGCTTCGAGCTGTTCACCACCGGCCGTCCGGAGAACCCGCAGGGCCACTCCGGACGTGTCGTCGAGGTGGACCCGAAGGGCGACAACGTGACCATCGAGTTCAACCTCGACGGCCTCACCGCCAAGGTCGAGTCCCCCAAGTCCGCCCACGAGACCGTCCTCAACGCGGCGCTGCGCGTCCGCTCGGACGTGCCCTTCGCGTGCGCCGGCGGCGTGTGCGGCACCTGCCGCGCCAAGGTCGTCGACGGCGCGTACGAGATGGACGAGAACTATGCGCTCGAGAAGGACGAGGTGGAGAAGGGCTACGTGCTCACGTGCCAGACCCGCCCGACCTCCGACTCGATCACGCTGGACTTCGACGCCTGAGCGCCCGCCCACGAGACCGAAGGAGCCCCCGATGATCGAGATCACCGTCGAGAACGGCGTCGCCGAGATCGTGCTGGACGCCCCCCAGAGGATGAACGCCCTGGACGAGGCCGCGCTGGCCGAACTCCAGGCCGCCTACGAGCGGGCCGCCGCCGGCGTCGAGTCCGGCGAGGTCCGGGCCGTGCTGCTGCGCGGCGAGGGCCGCGGCTTCTGCGCGGGCCGCGACATCTCCGCCGTGGTCCCGGCCGAGGACGACGCCACCGCCTACCTGCGGGGCAAGGTCACCCCGGTGCTGCGGGCCATGTCCGCGATCCCGGTCCCCACCTTCGCGGCGGTGCAGGGCGCCTGCCTGGGTGTGGGCCTGGGCCTCGCGATCGCCACGGACGTGGTGTACGTGGCCGAGGACGCGAAGATCGGCTCGCCGTTCGCGAACCTCGGGGCCACCCTGGACTCCGGCGGCCACTGGCTGTTCACCGAGCGCCTGGGCGCGCACCGCACCCTGGACCTGATCTACACGGCCGAGCTCCTCTCGGGCGTCGAGGCCGTCCAGGCCGGGCTGTTCTCCCGGGCCCTGCCCGCGGACGAGCTGCTCGAGTTCACCCGTGCGAAGGTCGCCCAGGTGGCCTCCGGCGCGACCCTCGCGTTCCGCGCGTCGAAGGAGCTCGTGGCCCAGGTCCGCGACCGGCGCGTGGGCCTGTGGGAGTCCCTCGACGCGGAGAACATCGCCCAGGGCGAGCTCTGCGGCACCGCCGACTACGCCGAGGGCTTCCATGCCTTCCAGGAGAAGCGGAAGCCGGAGTTCACCGGCCGCGGCTGAGCCGCCGCACCCCGCCACCGACGACGGCGCCGCACCCTTCGCACGAGGGGCGCGGCGCCGTCGTCGTCCCGGCTACGCCGCGTCACATTCCCGTCATCAGCCTGGATCGTGGCGTAAGTCACATGGGATCGTATGCGGTGACGGGTGTCACTTCCCGACCGATCGGTCGGGTGCCACACCGTCCCGCCGCCGTCTCACGGTCGGCCGCCGCACCGCATCCCAGGAGCACCCATGAGCCACACCGTCGCATCCCCCGCGGCGACCGCCCCCGCGCGCGATCGCCGCGAGGAGCGCAAGGTCATCGCCGGCACCGTCGTCGGCACCACCATCGAGTGGTACGACTTCTTCATCTTCGCCCAGGCCACCGCACTCGTCTTCGCCGCCCTCTTCTTCCAGCCGATGGGCGAGAACGGCTCCCAGATCGCCGCGTGGGCCACCCTCGGCATCTCCTTCCTCATCCGCCCGCTCGGCGCGATCATCGCCGGCCACCTCGGCGACCGCTTCGGCCGCAAGTTCGTCCTTTCCCTCACGCTGATCGGCATGGGCCTGGCCACCACCCTCATCGGCCTGCTGCCCACCTACGCCCAGATCGGTGTGTGGGCCCCGATCCTGCTCGTCGTGCTGCGCCTGCTGCAGGGCCTGTCCGCCGGCGGCGAGTGGGGCGGCGCGGCGCTGCTGTCCGTGGAGCACGCCCCCCACGGCAAGCGCGGCCTGTTCGGCTCCGCTCCGCAGATCGGCGTGCCGCTGGGCATGATCCTGGCCACCGGCGTGCTGTTCATCGTGCGCTCCACCATGTCCGAGGAGCAGTTCCTCACCTGGGGCTGGCGCATCCCGTTCCTGATCTCCGTGATCCTGATCGTGGTCGGCTACCTGATCCGCAAGGCCGTCGAGGAGTCCCCGGTCTTCAAGGAGATGCAGCAGCTCAAGGTGGACGAGTCCGCCCCGCTGGGCGAGCTCTTCCGGCACCACACCAAGGAGGTCATCCTCGCCGCCGTGATCTTCGCCGCGAACAACGGCGTCGGCTACCTGCTCATCGCGTGGTTCTCGAAGTACGGCGGCCCGAAGGGTCTGGGCATGACCTCCTCCGAGGTGCTCATCGCGAGCCTCGTCGGCGGCGTCGGCTGGTTCATCTTCACCCTGCTCGGCGGCTGGGTCTCGGACAAGATCGGCCGCAAGCTGACCTTCGTGTTCGGCTACGGGTTCCTGATCGTCTGGGCCTTCCCGCTGTTCGGGCTGCTGAACACCGCATCTCTGCCGCTGTTCTCGCTGGGCCTGTTCGTCCTGACCCTCGGCCTGGGTCCGTCCTACGGCCCGCAGTCGGCGATGTACGCCGAGATGTTCCCGGCCCGCGTCCGCTTCTCCGGCGTCTCCATCGGCTACGCGCTCGGCACCATCATCGGCGGCGCCTTCGCCCCTCTGATCGCCGACCAGCTCGTGAAGACCGGCTGGGAGAACGTGGCCTGGTACATCATCGCGATCTCCGCGGTCTCGCTCATCGCCGTCCTGTTCGTCCCCAAGGGCATCCAGGACCGCGAGCTGCACGACGAGCAGGTCGTCGCCACCCGCTCCCACCCGGTGGTGCCGGCCTGATCCGGCCCGCCTGACGGGCTTCGCCCGTCCCCACCCCACGACGACGGCGCGTCCTCCTCCGGAAGGGCGCGCCGTCGTCGTGGGCGACCGGACCGGCGCCGAGGCCCGCAGACACGCCGCTACCTCGGGGACGAAACGGCGCGTCTGCGGGCCTCGGCGCGGGGTGCGCCGGGTCAGACGCCGATCGACTTGGCCTCGGCGCAGCCGCCCGGCGGTGCGACGACGGCGGCGAGGAGGTCGGCGCGGGGGAGGGTCTCGCCACGGGGTTCCTTCCACCGAACGGCCACGACCGAGGCGCTGTGCGGCGCGCCCACCCCAGTGCAGCCGATCACCCGTCCGCCACACCCCGCCCCCGCAGGCGATACCCCCGTACATGATGGGGCGACGGGGCTTGGACAGCACCCGAGACTCTTAACCTGTCTCCCTGTTGTGATCCACTCAGCACATGGAGGGAAACACCACACCATGGATCATCGTTCTCGTTCTCACCGGCTGCCTCGCTCTACTGGCCGCTTGGCATCGGTTTCGAACGAGGCGCCTCCAGGCCTCGCTGGAGTCGACCAAGGAGGAGTCCGAAGCCAGCCTGAGCGAACTGGCAACCGAGAGCGCTGCGCAACGGGAGCAGATCCATTCGGACTACTCCATCGAGCTGGCCGCCAAACAACCGGCGCATGACCAATACGTTCGAGCCCTCAGCGACCGTCACCAGAATGATGTGCGGGGCATGGACCATGACCGGAGGGTCCTCGTCGAGCGCTATGAGGCACTCGCGAAGAAGCTGGACTCTGCCACGAACTACGAGCAGCCATCACGGCGGTTCATTCTCGACCAGTGCCGGAGACTCGACCTGAACGGAGTCCTTCTCACAAATATTCGATTCCCCACGCCGACTGATGACGGCAGATACTTCCTGCACCAGGTCGACCATCTCCTGCTGACCGAGAGGTCGGTGACGCTCATCGAGAACAAGCACTGGACGGGACTCATCTTCGACGGCACCCTGCCGCGGGGCGAGCACCGGTCGTGGAAGCTCCTCTTCCCCGACCTCGACCTCGGTGACGACTTCGCGATCCAGCTCCAACGCAAGGCCGAGACCCCCGGGCAGATCGACGTCCGCATCGTGGCCGAGGACCACAACGCACGATCCCCCAGGAGGCAGGCCATCAACCAGGCGGCCGACCTGCGGACCTATCTGCAGAGTCTGTCCGACTGCCGGGCCCCTGACTTCATCCACCCGGCCGTCTTCTACTCCCACTCCGACAGCTACGTCGTCGCCACTGATGAGCGCCTAGGACGGCGGAAGGTGGACGTCCCGGTCCTGACGACCGTGGGGAACTCGGTCCACGACCTCCTGCTCCTGCGCTCCCGGGAGCCGGGGCCGAGCGTCGACGTGCGGTGCATTGTCGACGCCCTCGCTCCCCAGACCACGGACATCACCGGGTTTGGCACGTTCGCCGGGTCCTGGACCTCGACCTTCACGTGACCGCCCACCCCGTC
>NZ_JBQXFD010000015.1:0-53914 GCF_052615555.1 Micrococcus sp. EWR3.9.1 | reverse complement strand
ACCCCGTCACACCCCGCCCCCGCAGTTGACCCCCGTCACACCGGCCCGGGATACTGAACCTGAACGCACGGTCGGTAATTCGCCGCGCCCGCCCCGCCCCGTCGTCGGTCACTCAAGGAGTCTCCATGTCCGCACAGTCCCAGGCCCTGCTCGTCGGCGGTCGCCGCACGCCCGTCGGCAAGTACGGCGGCGCCCTCTCCTCCGTCCGCCCCGACGACCTCGCCGCCCTGACCATCAAGGCCGTGATCGAGGACGCCGGCATCGACCCGTCGGTCGTGGACGACGTCATCCTCGGCAACGCCAACGGCGCGGGCGAGGAGAACCGCAACGTCGCCCGCATGGCCTGGCTGCTGGCCGGCTTCCCGGACACCGTCCCGGGCATCACCGTGAACCGTCTCTGCGCGTCCGGCATGTCCGCGATCGGCATCGCCACCGCGATGGTGCGCTCCGGGATGGCCGACGTCGTCGTGGCCGGCGGCGTGGAGTCGATGTCCCGCGCCCCCTGGGTGATGGAGAAGCCGACGACGGCGTTCGCCAAGCCCGGTGCGGCCTTCGACACCGCGATCGGCTGGCGCTTCGTGAACCCGCGCTTCGCGGACGGCGAGTTCGGGGAGAAGTTCACCTTCTCCATGCCGGAGACCGCCGAGGAGGTCGGCGAGGTGGACGGCATCACCCGCGAGGACGCCGACGCCTTCGCCGCCCGCTCACACGAGCGCGCGCTGGCCGCCATCGGGGCCGGCCGCTTCGCGGACGAGATCGTGCCCGTCGTCGTCACGGGCCGCAAGGGCGCGGAGACGATCGTGGACACGGACGAGGGCCCCCGCCCCGGCTCCACCCCCGAGGTGCTCGCCGGCCTGCGCCCGATCATCAAGAAGGACGGCGTGGTCACCGCCGGCAACTCCTCCTCCCTCAACGACGGCGCCTCGGCGATCCTCGTCGTCTCCGAGCGGGCCGCGCAGAAGTACGGCCTGACCCCGCGGGCCCGCGTCGTCGAGTCCACCTCGGCGGGCCTGGCCCCCGAGATCATGGGCCTGGGCCCCGTCCCGGCCACCGAGAAGGCCCTCGAGCGCTCCGGCTGGTCCGTGGCGGACCTGGGCGCCGTCGAGCTCAACGAGGCCTTCGCCACCCAGTCCCTGGCCTCGATGCGGCGCCTCGGCCTGGACCCGGAGACCGTCAACGCCGACGGCGGCGCGATCGCCCTGGGCCATCCGCTGGGCTCCTCGGGTTCGCGCCTCGTGGTCACGCTGCTCGGTCGGATGGAGCGCGAGGGCGCGGACAGGGGCCTGGCCACGATGTGCGTGGGCGTGGGCCAGGGCTCCGCGATGCTCGTCCAGAAGGTCTGAGCGCATGGACGACTTCAGCCACTTCACGGCACTGCGCGTCGAGGAGCGTGAGGACCGCGTCCACGCGCGCATGGACCGCCCGGGCGTGCGCAACGCGATCGACCAGACCATGGTCGACGAGTTCCACGAGCTCTGCGCCCACCTCGAACGCGAGCCGAAGATCCTGATCATCTCGGGCACGCAGGTGGAGTCGACGCGCGAGCCGGGGACGTTCTCCGGCATCTTCGCCTCCGGCGCGGACATCGGACAGCTGCGCGAGCGCCGCCGCGACGACGCCCTGCGCGGCGTGAACTCGCAGGTCTTCGACCGCATCCACCGGCTGCCCATGCCCGTGATCGCGGCGATCGACGGCTTCGCCCTGGGCGGCGGCGCGGAACTGGCCTACGCGGCCGACTTCCGCATCGCCACCCCGGCGCTGAAGATGGGCCAGCCCGAGACGAGCCTGGGGATCACGGCCGCTGCGGGCGCCCAGTGGCGGCTCAAGGAGCTCGTGGGCGAGCCCGTGGCCCTCGAGCTGCTGCTCGCCGGGCGGATCCTGGACGCTCACGAGGCCCTGGAGCTCAAGCTCGTCACCGAGCTGCACGAGCCGGAGGCCCTCCTCGACGCCGCCGACGCCCTCGCCGACCGCATCGCGCAGCAGGACCCGCTGGCGGTGCGGCTGTCCAAGCGCGTCTTCCACCTCCCTCGCGGGGTTCACCCCCACGTGGACGAGATCGCGCAGGCCATCCTGTTCGAGTCCGACGCCAAGTTCGAGCGCATGCAGGCGTTCCTGGACCGCAAGAAGAAGTGAGGACCGACATGACCGACCAGCAGCACACCCCTGATACCGTTCCGTCCTCCGTGCCCGCCGTCGTCGGCGTCCTCGGCGGCGGCCGGATGGGCGGCGGCATCGCCCACGCGTTCCTCGTCTCCGGATCGTCCGAGGTGGTCGTCGTCGAGCGCGACCCGCAGTCGGCCGAGGCGGCCAAGAAACGCATCGAGGCCGACTTGGCCGCCTCCCTCGAGCGCGGCAAGATCGACGGCGACCTGGACGAATGGGCGCAGCGCCTGACCGTCACCGTGGACCGCGCCGACTTCGCCCGCTGCGACCTCGTGGTCGAGGCCGTGTTCGAGGACATGCAGGTGAAGATCGAGGCGCTCACCGACGTCGAGGCCCACCTGCGCGAGGACGCCTGGCTGGCCAGCAACACCTCCTCCCTCTCCATCGACGAGATCGCCACGCACCTGCAGCGCCCCGAACGCTTCTGCGGCCTGCACTACTTCAACCCGGTGCCCGCCTCGAAGCTCGTGGAGGTCGTGATCGGCGAGCAGACCGGTGCGGAGCTCCAGGCCCTGTCCACCGAGTGGGTCCGCGGGCTCGGCAAGACCCCCGTCGTCGTCAAGAACGCCCCGGGCTTCGCCTCGTCGCGCCTGGGCGTGGCGATCGCGCTCGAGGCCATCCGCATGGTCGAGGAGGGCGTGGCCTCCCCCGAGGACATCGACGCCGCCATGGTGCTCGGCTACAAGTTCCCGGTCGGCCCGCTGGCCCTGACCGACATCGTGGGCCTGGACGTGCGCCTGGGCATCGCGGAGTACCTCGAGTCCCAGCTGGGTGAGCGCTTCGCCCCGCCGCAGCTCATGCGAGACATGGTGGCCCGCGGCGAGCTCGGCCGGAAGTCCGGCAAGGGCTTCTTCGACTACCGCTGAGCCCCCGGGGCAGGCGCTTTCGAACGTGAGATAGGGCCTATCTCCCGTTCGAAAGCACCCATTCCCCCAATATCACGTTCGAAAGTGCGGGGGCGGGGCGGCGCGGCTAGCGTGACGGGTATGGACGAGCCCACGCTGCTGCGCGTCGCCCGCGACCGCGCCCTCGAGCTGCCGGGCAGCGCCGCGTCGCACCCCTTCGGCCCGGACACCGAGGTCATGAAGGTGCAGGGGAAGCTGTTCGCGGTGTTCATCGACCACGACGGGCGCCGCCTCGTGAACGTCAAGGCCCGCCCGGAGGACGGCGCCCAGCTGCGCGCGGCCCTGCCCGCGGCGATCACGCCCGGCTATCACATGGACAAGCGGCACTGGCTCAGCCTGGCCGCGCACCCGGACCTCGACGAGCAGCTCGTCCGGGACCTCGTCACGGAGTCGTACCTGCTGATCGTCGCGAAGCTCCCCCGCACCCGGCGCCCCGTGGACCCCGAGACCTTCGGCCGGGCCTGATGTCGGCCGACCGCCCCTTCCGCTTCACCCACCGCTGGGCCGTCCCCGCGGACGCCCGGTCCGTGCTGACCCTGCTCGCCGACCCGGCCGGCTACCCACACTGGTGGCCGGCCGTCCCGCGCGCCCGTCGCCTGGGCCCCGACCGCGCCGCCGTCCGGCTGCGCGGGTTCGTGCCGGTGCGCCTGACGATGGAGCGTCTCATCGACGACCGCGCCCGCGGCCTTCTGCTCGCCCGCCTGAGCGGCGACCTGACGGGCACCGTACGGGTCACCGTCCACGACGACGGCGCCCCGGCCGGACACGCGCCGCGCTGCATCGTGGCGTGGGAGCAGGAGGTGGTGCTGACCTCGCCGTGGATGCGCGCCGTGGCCCGCGTGCCGGGCGCCCGCACCGCGATGGGCCTCAGCCACGCGGCCGCGATGCGCTCCGCGCGTCGGGCGCTCGGGGCGAAGGCCGTGCCGACCGCTGATCCCGCTTGAACAACTCGTCCATGACGGCCCGGCGCGCCGGCCGGCTCAGAGCTCGGCCTGGGCCTCGTTCCACTCGCGGGACAGCGGCGGGCGAGAGAGGCCGTCGAGGAGGCCGTCGGCGGGGTCGACGCCGAGCTCGACGATCCTGTTGTCCGCGTCCACGTGGACGACCTTGGGCTGGAAGTGGCGGGCCTCGTCGTCGTCCATCTGCCCGTAGGCGATGAGGATGACGATGTCCCCCGGATGCACGAGGTGGGCGGCGGCGCCGTTGATGCCGAGCACGCCGGAGCCCCGCTCGCCCGCGATGGTGTAGGTCTCCAGTCGCGCGCCGTTCGTGACGTCCACGATGGACACGAGCTCGCCCGGGAGGATGTCCGCGGCGTCCAGCAGGTCCTGGTCCACGGTCACGGAGCCCACGTAGTGCAGGTCCGCCTGGGTCACGGTGGCCCGGTGGATCTTGGCGTGGAACATGGTGCGCAGCATGCGGCAGAACTCTCCGGATGAAGGGGGTGGGGCGGGTCCGAGGGGACCGGTGGTCGATTCTACGCCGGTCCGGAGACGAGGGGCAGGGGGTCGACGGCGGCCCGATGGCCCGAGGCCTCCGCCCCTCTCGCCCAGGCCCGCAGACGCGCCGCTACGTCCCGGCGGTAGCGGCGCGTCTGCGGGCCTGGGCGGGTCAGATCCACGACGGCGGCACTCGGCCCGGCGGGGTCCGCGCAGCCACCAGGCCCCGCAGCTGCCGCACGAAGAGCTCCCAGTGCCCCGGCCGGAACACGTCGGCGGTCACCCGGATCACCTCCCACCCCTCCGCGCGCAGGGCCGCGTCCCGCTCGCGGTCCTCACGCCACTGCCGGCGATCCGTGCGATGCTGATCGCCGTCGTACTCGACGGCCACCTTGGCGTCCGCCCACACCAGATCCACGCGGAGCCGCTGTCCCGTGGCGAGGCGGATGCACGGGTTCACCGCGGGCTCGGGGACGCCGTCCAGGACGAGCCGCACCCGCAGCCGGCTCTCCTGCGGCGAGTCGGCCCCGGGACGCACGAGCTCCAGCGCCTCCCGGGCCGCACGGATCCCGCGCACCCGACCGCGTTCCTCGACGGCGGCGCGCAGCTCGGCCACGTCCGTCACCCCGGGAGGCAGCCGACGGCGGCGGGCCTCCGTGGTCGCCGTCCGCACCATGCTGTCCCCGAGCGCGACGAGATGCTCGAGCGGCCCGGCCTGCGCGGCGAGGTCCACGAAGATCCACCCCGGTGCGGTCACGCGCACCCCGTCCACGATCCGCACCGGTGCGTCGGCGCGGAGGCGGTGTGAGCGGACCCCGGCCCGGCTCGACGCGGTGCCGTGGCCGCGCGGGGTCGCGACGTGCACGGACCGGTCGGCGGCGAGCGGCCCGGTCAGCCACAGGCCGAGCACCCTGGCGGCCGTGACGTGGCTGAACACGCCCTCGGGGTGCAGATCCTGCAGTGCCCGCACATGGTCCATGGGGTCCGGTTCGACGCCGCGCCGACCCCAGAGCCCCCAGCCGAGGGAGACCACGTCCCCGCGCCGCAGCCGGGCCGCGCTCACGCCCGCCTCGCGCGCGGCCGGGGTCGAGAACACCGTCGGAGCGCGGAGGAGGCCGTCCAGTCCGCAGCGCATCGGAGGCAGGGGCGCGGGCGAGCGGGGCATGGGCCGAGCGTGCCCGATCCGGGCGCGCCGCCGTCGTCGTCCGCCGGGATCTGTGGACGACGCCCCACCGAGGCCCGCAGACGCGCCGCCACGTCCTGGCCATAGCGGCGTGTCTGCGGGCTTTGGCGCCACGGGTCGCCGCCAGACCCCACCCCACCCCTCCCCACGACGACGGCGTCACCGGCCCGGCTCCCCCTCCCGCGTGACGCACGTCTCGGCTAGGGTGAGGACCAATAACCGACCGATCGGTCGGGACTCGTCCGTGCCCCCGACACCAGGAGACCCCGTGACCGTCACCGCCCCCTCCCTCCCGGAGATCCTCCCCAGCTACGTCGCCGGCAGCTGGTGGACGCCGTCGCACCCGTCCAAGGTCACCGACGTGACGGACGCGAACACCGGCGCGCGCCTGACCGGCGTCTCCACCGACGGCCTCGACACGGCCGCCGCCATCGAGCACGCCCGCACCGTCGGCCAGCAGGCCCTGGGCGAGCTGACCATCCACGAGCGCGCCCTCAAGCTCAAGGAGCTCGCGCTCTACCTGAACTCCCGCGTCCAGGAGCTCTACGACGTCTCCTTCGCCACCGGCGCCACGCAACGCGACCACGCCTTCGACGTCGACGGCGGCATCGGCACCCTCTTCACGTTCTCCGGCAAGGGCCGCCGCGAGCTGCCGAACTCCACCGTGATCATCGACGGGGACGTGGAGCCCCTCTCCCGCGACGGCTCCTTCATCGGCGAGCACATCTACCAGCGCATCCCGGGCGTGGCCGTGCAGATCAACGCCTTCAACTTCCCCGTGTGGGGCATGCTCGAGAAGTTCGCCCCGGCCTTCGTCGCCGGCGTGCCCACCGTGGTCAAGCCGGCCACCCCCACCGGCTACGTCACGCAGAAGTGCGTCGAGCTGATGCTCGAGTCCGGCGTGCTGCCCGAGGGCTCGATCCAGCTGATCTCCGGCTCCGCCCGCGACCTGCTGGACCACCTGGACTACCGCGACCACGTCGCGTTCACCGGCTCCGCCGCCACCGCGGCGACGCTGAAGAAGCACCCGAACGTGCAGGAGGGCGGCGTCCGCTTCACCGCGGAGACCGACTCCCTCAACGCCGCCATCCTCGGCCCGGACGCGGACCCGGAGTCCCCCGAGTTCGAGGCGTTCGTGAAGGTCGTCTTCCAGGAGATGACGGTCAAGGCCGGACAGAAGTGCACCGCCATCCGCCGGGTGATCGTCCCGCAGGATCGGGTCGAGGCCGTGACCGCCGCCCTCACCGAGCGCCTGGCCGCGAAGGTCGTCCTGGGGGACCCGCGCGTCGAGGGCACCACCATGGGCGCCCTGGCCTCGAAGGAGCAGCAGAGCGAGGTCCGTCAGGCCGTGCAGCGCCTGGTCGACGCCGGCGGGCAGGTCCGCCTCGGCGGCCCCGAGGGCTCGACCGGCGACGCCGACGCCGAGTCCGGCGCGTTCTTCGCCCCCACGGTGCTCACCTTCGAGGACGCGCGCACCCCCGAGGTGCACAGCGTCGAGGCGTTCGGTCCGGTCACCTCGGTGATCGGCTACACGGACGTGGCCGACGCCGTGGCCCTGGCCGCCCTGGGTTCGGGATCGCTCGTGGCCACGGTCGCCACGAACGACGGTGAGACCGCCCGGGCGTTCACCGCCGGGATCGGCGCCCACCACGGCCGCGTGCACGTCCTGAACCGCCAGACCGCCACGACCACCACGGGCCACGGCGCCCCCGTGCCGGTGCTGGTCCACGGCGGCCCCGGCCGCGCCGGCGGCGGCGAGGAGCTCGGCGGGGTCCGCGCCGTGAAGCACTACATGCAGCGCACGGCGATCCAGGGCTCCCCGGACATGCTCACGGCCATCACCGGCGTGTGGCATCAGGGCGCCGCGGCCCACACGGTGACCCGCGAGGACGTGGAGGCCGGCACGGCCGTGCACCCGTTCTACAAGTCCCTGGCCGAGCTGAGGGTGGGCGACCAGTTCGCCTCCGGCCTGCGCACCGTCACCCTGGAGGACATCACGGCCTTCGCGGAGGAGACCGGGGACAGGTTCTACGCGCACACGGACGAGGAGGCCGCCATGGCCAACCCGTTCTTCCCGCGCCGGGTGGCTCACGGCTACCTGCTGGTCTCGTGGGCCGCGGGGCTGTTCGTGGCCCCGGATCCGGGCCCGGTGCTGGCCAACTACGGCCTGGAGAACCTGCGCTTCATCACGCCGGTGACCTACGACGACGCCATCCGCGTGACCCTGACCGCCAAGCGCATCACCCCGCGCGTGAGCGACGAGTACGGCGAGGTGGCCTGGGACTGCCGGATCCACAACCAGAAGGACGAGCTCTGCGCTCAGTACGACGTGCTGACGCTCGTGGCCAAGACCTGGCCGATGGCCCCGTCCGAGGCCTCCCAGGGCTGAGCCCCCCTGCTTCGATGGGCCGTCCCGTACGCCCGCTGCGCACCGGGCGGCCCGTCGTCGTCCCCGGGAACAAGGAGAGTGCCCGGGACGTTCACCTGGGCGTCCCATTCGGACCGCGAGAGAAGAAGGTCGACATACATGTCCGAGTTCACCCGTTTCGAGCAGGTCGCCGTGCTGGGCACCGGCGTGCTGGGTTCGCAGATCATCATGCAGGCGGCGTACCACGGCAAGAAGGTGATGGCCTACGACGCGGTCCCCGCCGCCCTCGAGGGGATCGAGCGCCGATGGGCGTGGATCCGCCAGGGCTACGAAGCGGACCTCGGGGAGGGCTACGACGCGCAGCGCTTCGACGAGGCCATCGCCCGCATCACGCCGACCTCGGACCTCGGCGAGGCCCTGGCGGATGCGGACATCGTGATCGAGGCCGTCCCGGAGAACCTGGAGCTCAAGCGCAAGGTGTGGGCCCAGGTGGGCGAGCTCGCCCCCGCCACGACCCTGTTCGCCACGAACACCTCCTCCCTGCTGCCCTCGGACTTCGCCGACGCCAGCGGCCATCCGGAGCGCTTCCTGGCCCTGCACTACGCCAACCGCATCTGGGCGCAGAACACCGCCGAGGTCATGGGCACCGCCGCGACCTCGCCGGAGGCCGTCGCGGGAGCCCTGCAGTTCGCCGAGGAGACCGGCATGGTCCCCGTGCACGTGCGCAAGGAGATCCCGGGCTACTTCCTCAACTCCCTGCTCATCCCGTGGCTCCAGGCCGGCTCCAAGCTGTACATGCACGGAGTGGGCAACCCGGCGGACATCGACCGCACCTGGCGCGTGGCCACCGGCAACGAGCGCGGCCCGTTCCAGACCTACGACATCGTGGGCTTCCACGTGGCCGCCAACGTCTCCCGCAACGCGGGCGTCGACTGGCAGATCGGCTTCGCTGAGCTGCTCGAGAAGAGCATCGCGGAGGGCCACAGCGGTGTGGCCGACGGCCAGGGGTTCTACCGCTACGGGCCGGACGGGGAGAACCTCGGCCCGGTGGAGGACTGGAACCTGGGCGACAAGGACACCCCGCTCGGCTGACCTCCTCGACTGACGGATCAGGGGCCGTCCGGTGCGCACCACGCATCGGGCGGCCCCGACGCATGCCCCCGCCGCTTCCTTGTGGCATCCGTCACAGCGCACGTAGAGTCGGGCCATGACGACCTCCCGACTCCCCCTGCTCGGCGCCCTCGCCGTGGGCGCGCTCGCCCTCGCCGGGTGCGCGGGCGGCGGCGCAGAGCCCTCCTCCCCCGCCCCCTCGTCGGCGTCGTCGGCGTCGTCCACGACGACGGCGGCCTCGTCCGCGTCCGCGTCGCCCGCGGCCAGCACCTCCACGGAGAGCACGGCCAGCGCCTCCGCCTCCAGCAGTCTGTCCCTCGAGATGCCCCCCGCGCTGGACGGGCAGCGGACGCTGGCGGTGCAGGCCGCCGTGCAGCGGGCCGCGGGGCCGGGGTCCGAGGTGGGGCTGAGCGCCGCCTCGCCGCTGGAGCGTCAGACGGAGCTGCGCCAGCGGGCCGCCGGCCTGGAGCAGGCGGTCGACGCCGGCGCGAGCCCGGCTCCCACCCGCAGCGCGGAACAGCAGGCATGCCTGGACGCCACCCGCTCCGCCCTGGAGCGGGACGCCGAGGCCGGGGCCGCGGACCTGGGGCTCACGGCCCAGCCGGAGACGGCCGCCACCACCGGCGGCGGGCCCACCACGACGCCGGTGCCCTCCTTCACGGCGTCCCCCGACGCCGAGGTCACTCCGCTCGGCGTGCGCGTCACCGTGTACCCCACGGAGGAGGCCGCCCGCGCCGCCCTGGAGGACGCCCGAGCGGCGGCGCAGGCCTGCACCGGGGTGGACCTGGCCGGGCTCGGCGTGGAGAGCGTGACGCGGACCGAGCACGAGGGCGGCACCGCGTACACGGCGCTCCCGGCCCCCGGGGGGTCCGTCTACTCTCACCTGACGGCCGTGCAGGACGGCGCCCGCACCGTGGCCGTGGCCCAGGCCGACGCGGACGGCGGGGTGCCCGCGGACGCGGAGGACCGCGCGGCCTCGATCGTGGCCGACGTGCTCGCCGCGCTCGACGGCGAGGGCTGAGGACAGCGGGCCCTCAGCCCCGCAGGCCCCCGAGCACCACGCCCGTGACGGCGTCGATCATCTGGCCCGGTCCCTCCTGGCCGGGGACGCCGCGATCCGGCCGGTACCAGTCGACGATCGAGTTGATCATCCCGAGCGCCAGACGGGCGAGGTTGCGCGGGGTCACGTCGGAGCGCACCGCACCCGCGGCCTGGGCGGCCTCGAGCAGGTCACCGAAGCGCCGGGTGATCTCACGACGGCGCTCGACGGCGGCCACCTCGACCGCCGAGTTCCCGCGCAGGCGCAGCAGCAGGGTCACCTCGGGCTGCTTCTCCGCCAGCACCCCGAGCGTGCCGCGGATGGCCGCCTCGACCTGCGCGCCGGCGTCGACCCCGCTGGCCACCACATCGTCCAGGCACGCCTCGAGGGCGTCGAGCGCCTCCGTCACCGCGTGGTCGAGGATCGCCTCCTTGGACTCCACGTGGTGGTAGATCGCGGACTTGGAGATGCCCAGGTGGGTGGCGAGCATGCCCATGGAGGTCGCCTCGTAGCCGTGCCGGTTGAAAAGCTCGACGCACTCGGCCAGCAGCGTCTGCCGGTCATAGCCGGGCCGGCCGCGGCGCGGGGTGGGGCTGCTCTGGGGCACGGGGCTCCTTCGGGGGCGGGCGGACGCCGACGACGACGACGGTGCACCGGTCCACTCTACCGGGCACGCCGGCGTCGGGTTCGGCCGCGGGGGCGGGATCAGGCCTGGTCGCGCAGGTCGTAGATGCGCTTGAGCTTGCCGGAGGAGCGGGCGAGGGTCTCCGGCTCCACCACGTTGATCACGCACGAGGAGCCGATCTTCGTCTTGATCTCCATGCGCAGGTGCGCGGCGCAGGCCTGGGCCTCCTCGAGGGTCGCATGATCGCGGCGCTCGATGTTCACGGCCATCTGGTCCATGCGGTCCGGGCGGGTGATCTCGAGGGTGAAGTGCGGCGACAGGGCCGGCTCCTTGAGGGCCAGCTCCTCGATCTGCGACGGGAACAGGTTCACGCCGCGCAGGATGATCATGTCGTCCGAGCGGCCGGTGATGCGTCCCATGCGGCGGTGGCCCGGGTGTGTGGTGCCCGGCAGCAGGCGGGTGAGGTCGTGGGTGCGGTACCGGATGATCGGCAGCGCCTGCTTGGTGAGCGAGGTGAAGACGAGCTCGCCGTGGCGGCCGGTCTCGAGGACCTCGTCCGTGAGCGGGTCGATGATCTCGGGGCGGAAGTGGTCCTCCCAGATGTGGGAGCCGTCCTTGGTGGCCGCGGACTCGCCGGCCACGCCCGGGCCCATGACCTCGGAGAGGCCGTAGATGTCCAGGGCGTCGAGGTCGAAGGTCTGCTCGATCTCGCGGCGCATCTCCTCGGTCCACGGCTCCGCGCCGAGGATCGCGACCTCGAGGGAGGACTCGCGGGGGTCCAGCCCGAGCTTCTTGAAGCCGTCCGCGATGGTCAGCAGGTAGGTGGGCGTGGAGAGGATGGCGCGCGGTTGGAAGTCGGTGATCAGCTGCACCTGCTTCTCCGTCTGCCCGCCGGACATCGGGATCACGGCCGCCCCGACGCGCTCGGCGCCGTAGTGGGCGCCGAGGCCG
This sequence comes from Micrococcus sp. EWR3.9.1, assembly GCF_052615555.1. Classification (NCBI taxonomy): domain Bacteria; kingdom Bacillati; phylum Actinomycetota; class Actinomycetes; order Micrococcales; family Micrococcaceae; genus Micrococcus; species Micrococcus sp. EWR3.9.1. The sequence goes on along the minus strand of NZ_JBQXFD010000015.1, from coordinate 42,131 downwards.
CCGGTGAACAGGCCGTAGCCGTACGCGTTGTGCACGCGGTCACCGGGGCGGATGCCGCCGGCGCGGAAGCAGCGGGCGACGAGGGTGGTCCACGTGGCCAGGTCGTCGTCGGTGTAGCCGACCACGGTGGGCTGGCCGGTGGTGCCGGAGGAGGCGTGGATGCGGCGCAGCTCGGGGCCCGTGGCGGCGAACGCGCCGAACGGGTAGCTCTTCCGCAGGAACTCCTTGTCCGTGTACGGGAACTTGGCGAGGTCCCCGAGCTCCGTGAAGTCCGAGGGGTGGACGCCGTGCGCGTCGAAGTGCTCCCGATACGCGGGCACGTTCTCGTAGGCGTGGTGCAGGGTCCAGCGGAGGGGTTCGAACTGAAGCGCCTCGATCTGGTCCCGGCTCATCGTCTCCTCGGGGTCCGGGGCCCCGCGGTCGGCGGGGGCGGGCAGGGGTGCCGGCGTGTACGGGTTGGGGATCGAGGCCTCGAGCATGGCGTCCTCCTGGGGATGCGGGGTCGGGCGGCGGTCGACGACGGCGGCGCACCGGCGGGTGCGCCCGCCGGTCAGCGTCCGGGGGCGGGGATGGTGCGGGAGCGGCCGCGGAAGGCGGCCACCGGGGTGCCGTCGTCGGTGGTGACGGTGATGTCGTAGACGGCCGAGCGGCCCGCGGCGGCGACCAGGCGGCCCTCCGCGACGAGGGTCTGCCCGGCGCGGGTGGCCGCGAGGAAGTTGACGTCCACGCCGGAGGCCACGGTGAGGGTGGAGCCGTCCGAGGCGGGGTCGTTGCAGGTCAGCGCGAAGCACGTGTCCGCGAACGCGAAGACGGCGCCGCCGTGGGCCAGGCCGAAGCCGTTGTGCTGGTCCTCGGTGAGCGTCATCCGGATGCGCGCGTGGTCCTTCTCGGCGGCCTCGAGGGTGACGCCGAGCCACCGTGCCACGCGGTCCTCCGCGAGCATGGGGTGGTGGGCGGTCTCGGTCATGGGCGGGCCTCCCTGCCGGCACGGGCGCGCCGGCGCGGCGGCGCAGAGAATTACTGAACGATCATTAGGTAACTCCCTGGATGTGACCCACGTCAAGTCCGTTCCGGTGTGTGACGCGCGCCGGCCCCACCCTGCCGCCGCCGGGGCGAGGCGCGCCGGGATCCTGTGCGCGGGCCCTGCCCATCGCGTCCGCGACTCCTGTCTAGGGTGACGGCATGGTGACCTTCGCGCCGGACCGCGCCTCCTTCATGCTCAGCCCCTCGGACATCACCGCCGCCGCGACGTGCACGTACGGGTGGCTGCGCGGGACGGTGGACCCCGCGCTCGGGCGCGCCCCGCGGATCGGCGTGGCGGACGCGTTCCTCGAGCGGGTCTCCCGCCTCGGGGACGAGCACGAGTCCCGCGTGCTCGCGCGACTCGAGGCGGAGCGCGGCGGGGACCAGGTGGTCCGGCTCGCCCGCCCGGAGCGCTACACGCCCGAGGGTGTGCGGGCCGCCCGCGAGCGCACCGCGGCGGCGTTGGCCGCGCGTCCCGCCGTCGTGTTCCAGGGGATGCTGCACGACGGCGCGTTCGGCGGCCTGGCCGACTTCCTCGTGCTCCGCACGGACGAGGAGCACCCCGAGGGCGCGTACGAGGTGGTGGACACGAAGCTGGCCCGGCATGCACGGGTGACGGCGCTGCTGCAGATCGCCGCGTACGCGGACCTGCTGGACGGCATGGGCGTGCCGCGGACGCGGCAGGGCAGCCTGTGGCTCGGGGACGGTTCCCGGCACGTCGCGGACCTGGACGAGGTGATCCCGGTGTACCGGCACCAGCGCGCCCGGCTGGAGGCGCTGCTGCAGGATCACGTGGCCGCCGGGGAGCCCGCCCGCTGGGGCGACGACCGCCTGAGCGTCTGCGGCGCATGCGAGGCGTGCGAGGAGGCCGTCGCCGAGCACCGGGACGTGCTGCTCACGGCGGGGGCCACGCGGTTGCAGCGCACCCGGCTGCGCGAGGCCGGCATCACGACCATCGAGCAGCTCGCGGCGTCCGTCGCACCGCCGGAGGGCATGGCCCGCCGCACGTGGGAGGCGCTGCGGGAACAGGCGGCCATCCAGCTGGAGCCGGCCGGGGCGGACGGGCTTCCGCCGCATCGGATCGTGGACCCGCGCGCCGTGGCGGGGCTGCCGGCGCCGGACGCCGGAGACGTCTTCTTCGACTTCGAGGGGGACCCGCTGTGGGTCTCCGCGGACGGGAGCATGGAGGGCCTCGAGTACCTGTGGGGCTGGGTCGAGGCGCCGGGCGGGGACACCGCGCGCACCGCCTCGGCCGACTTCCGGTTCACGGGTCTGTGGGCGGACACCCGTGCCGCCGAGCGGGCGGCGCTCGAGCAGTTCGTGGCGTTCGTGGAGGCGCGGCGTGCGACCCACCCGGGGATGCGGATCTACCACTACGCCGCGTACGAGGTCACCGCGCTGAAACGGCTGACCGTGCGCCACGGCGTGGGCGAGCGCGAGCTGGACGACTGGCTGCGCGCGGGGCTGTTCGTGGACCTCTACTCCACGGTCCGCGCCGCCCTGCGGGCCGGTGTGCCGAGCTACTCCATCAAGAAGCTGGAGCCCCTCTACATGGGGGCGGAGCACCGGGCGGAGGACGGCGTCACGACGGCGGCGGACAGCGTCACCGAGTACCACCGGTACGTCGCCGCGCTGGAGGCCGGGGACACCGAGGTCGCGAGGGCGATCCGCGCCGACATCGAGGACTACAACCGGTACGACTGCGTCTCCACGGCGCGGCTGCGGGACTGGCTGCTGGAGCAGGTGGGGCGCACCGCCGAGCACGGCGCCACGGCACCCCGGCCCGACGACGATGAGCACCTCGTCGAGCCCGCCCCCGCCTTGGAGGGCGAGGACGCGCGCCTGGAGGCGGACCTCCTGGGCCTCCTGCCCACCGCGGACGACGCGGACGCCGTCCTGGACGACGAGCAGCGCGGCGTGGCCCTGCTCGCCGCCGGGCTGGGCTTCTACCAGCGCGAGGACAAACCCGTGTGGTGGGCCTTCTTCGACCGCGGCATCTCCCCGCCGGATGAGTGGCAGGACGCCCGCGCCAACGTCGTGGCGGATCGCGTGGACGTGGCCGAGGACTGGCACCGACCCAAGGGCGCTCGGACCTTCCAGCGGGTGCTGCGGATGGCCGGCACCCTGGAGCCGGGGAGCTCGCTGCAGCCCGGAGCCGAGGCCATCACGGTGTACGAGGACGTCCCGGCGGACCGCCGCGACCTCCTCCAACCCAACGCGGTGCGCTGGGTCGGTGCCAAGGCCGTCGTGGAGGACGTCGAGGACCGCCCGGACGGCAGCTCCGTGGTGCTGCTGCGGGAGAAGATCCCCACGCAGGACGTGGAGCAGCATTCGGAGCTGCCCATGGCGGCGTTCGCCCACACGGTGGTGAACACGGACAAGCTCAAGGAGCGCCTGCGCGAGCGCGCCCGGACCGCGGTGCAGGCCGGCGGTCTGCCGGGATCGGGAGGCGACGCCGCCGCCCCGTCCACGGCCGCCTTCGACATCCTGGCGCGCCGCCCCCCGGCGACCGCCGGCCGCCCCCTGGCGGCCATCTCCACCGAGCTGCGCGAGGGCGACTCCGCGCCCGCTCCCGCCCGCCAGGGCTGGGAGGCGCTCGTGGAGGCGCTCGAGTCCGCGCGGGGCTCCTACGTCGCCGTCCAGGGCCCTCCCGGGACGGGCAAGACCCACGTGGGGAGCCACGCCGTGAAGGCCCTGCTCGAACGCGGGTGGAGCGTGGGCGTCACGGCCCAGTCCCACGCCGTGGTGGAGAACTTCCTGGGCAAGCTCGTGTCCATCGGGGTGCCGAAGAAACAGGTGCTCAAGGCGGAGAAGCGCGGCAAGGACGCGCCCGAGCGCCCCTGGGCCACGGTGTCGGACGCCAAGCCGTACATCGGCCTCCCCGGCCACGTCGTCGGCGGCACCGCCTGGACCTTCGCGCACGAGGACGTGCAGGAGTTCGACCTCCTGGTGATCGACGAGGCCGGGCAATTCTCCCTGGCGCACACCCTCGCCGCGGCGGCCATGGCCCGCACTGTGCTCCTGCTCGGCGACCCCCAGCAGCTGCCGCAGGTCACCAAGGGGACCCACCCCCAGCCGATTGGCGAGGCCGCGCTGAGCTGGCTGGCCGCCGACGAGCCGGTGCTGCGCGCAGACCGCGGCTTCTTCCTGGACACCTCCTGGCGTATGCACTCCGCGCTGACGGAGGCCGTCTCCACGCTCTCCTACGCCGGCGAGCTCGGCGCGAAGGAGGACGTCACGGACGCCCGCCGCCTCGACGGCGTGGAGCCCGGGCTGCACCCGTGGCCGGTCTCCCACACGGGCAACGCGGTGTCCTCGCCGGAGGAGGCCGCGGCCGTCGTCGAGATCATCCGGTCACTGCTCGGCCGCACCTGGTCCACCGGCCCGGACGACCCCGGCCGACCGCTCGAGCCGTCCGACGTGATCGTGGTGGCCCCGTACAACGCGCAGGTCGCCACGGTCCGGGAGGCGCTCGACGCCGCCGGCCTCGAGGGCACCACCGTCGGCACCGTGGACAAGTTCCAGGGCCGGGAGGCCGCCGTCGCGATCCTGACGATGGCGGCGTCCTCACCCCAGGAGGTGCCGCGCGGGCTGGACTTCCTCCTGAACCGGAACCGGCTCAACGTGTCGATCTCGCGCGGACAGTGGGCCGCCTACCTCGTCCACTCCCCCGCCCTCGCGGACGCGCTGCCCACCAGCCCCGAGGACCTGCCGATGATCGGCGCGTTCCTGCGGCTCGTGCACCGCTGACTCAGCCGGCGGCGCCCTGGCGCAGCAGGAACCGCTGCAGCTTGCCGGAGGGGGTCTTGGGCAGCCGGTCCACGAAGTGCACCCGGCGCGGGTAGGCGTGCTTGGAGTACTCGTCGCGGACTTTCGCCTGCAGCGCGGCCGCCAGGGCGTCCGGGTCCGCGACGGCCCCGGCGGGCACCACGAACGCCACGACCTCCTCGCCCCGCACCCCCTCCGGGTCCGGCAGGCCGACGACGGCCACGTCCTGCACCCGCGGGTGGTCGATGAGCACGGACTCCACGTCGAACGGGCCGATCCGGTACCCGGCGGCGAGGATCACGTCGTCGTCCCGGGAGGAGAAGAAGAACCAGCCGTCGTCGTCCTGCCGGGCGGTGTCCCCGGTCAGGTACCAGCGGCCGTCCGGGGTGAAGCGCTCCGCGGTCTTCTCCGGCTCCCCGAGGTACCCGGGGAACCAGAACAGGGGCGAGGCCGCGTCGATCGCGATCTGCCCGCCCCGGATCTGGGCGGCGATCCCCGGCAGGGGCACACCCATCGAACCCGGGCGGGGCGGCGCGGCCAGCTCGGGGTGCGCGAGGGTGCAGATGACCATGCCCAGCTCGGTCTGGCCGTAGTGGTCGCGGATCTCCGTGCCGAGGGCCGACCGGCCCCACTCGAGCACGGACGGCGGCAGCGGCTCCCCCGCCGTGGACACGCGCCGCAGCCGCAGCGGGGCGTCCTCGGTGACCTCCCCGGCCTTGGCCAGCGCGCGGAACATCGTGGGGGCGCCGGCGAGGTTCGTGACGCCCTGCGAGCGGATCACCTCGACCATGGTCGCCGGGGAGAACGCGCCGCGGTACTGCACCGAGGTCACCCCGAGCACCAGCGTGCCGACGATCCCGTAGTACAGCCCGTACGCCCAGCCGTGGTCGGCCGCGTTCCAGAACAGGTCCTCGGGGCGCAAGTCCACCGCGCACGTGAGATAGACGGCGAACGCGGCGGCCGCGCGCAGCGGCACGGGCACCCCCTTGGGGCGGCCGGTGGTGCCGGAGGTGAACAGCAGGGCGATCGGCCCATCCCCGCCGACGGCGACGTCCTCGGCCAGCGGCGCGGAGTCCGCGAGCGCGTCCCACTCCGCGCCGGTGCGGATGATCTCGATGCCGGGGATGTCCGTGAGCTTCTCGGCCTGGCGGGGTTCGGCGACGACGAACCGCGCCGCCGCGCCCTCGATGCGCATCCGTGCGGCGCCCTCGGCGAACGCGGTGAACAGCGGCACGTGCACGGCGCCGAGCCGCCACAGGGCCAGCAGCGTGATGACGAGCTCCTCCCGTTTGGACATCATCACGGGGACGCGGTCGCCGCGCGTGACGCCGCGGGCGGCGAGGCCGGTGGCGAGGCGGCGGGAGCGGTCGGCCAGCTCGCCGAAGGTGAGGTCGACGGCGGACATGTCCTCCGCCACGAACCGGAACGCCACGGCGTCGGCCGGCCATCGGTCGCAGAGCAGGTGGGCGGCGCAGGCGTCCGGGGTCTCGACGTCGGCGACCCACCCGGCCATCAGCCGGTCGATCGTCCCGGCCTCGCTGGCCTGCCCGGTCAGTTCCGTCATCTCGGTCTCCTCATCCCTCTCGGCACGCCGACGCCGGGCGACGGCGACGTCAGCCACGGTAGGTCCGCCGCGCCCCGGGCCACCGGGCGCGTCCGCATGTTGCACTCGATGTTGCACTCGCCACCCCGTCGCGGCTGAGGGCAGGATGGCGCCATGACCGAGCTCGATCCCGCCACCCCTCGCCCCTCCGGGACGCGCGCGGCCGCCCCACCCCGGACCGACGTCGCGCTGCGCCCGGTGGCCGCCGACGACGCCGACTTCCTGTGGACCTGGATCCACGGCGCCGAGGACCCCGAGTGGAAGTCGTGGGACGCCCCCTACTTCCACGCCGCGGACACGACCGCCCCGCCGAGCCGCGCGGACTTCGATGCCGACCACGCGCGCCGGCGCGTCGGCGACCCGGACGTCCGGGTCGTCACAGTGGAGGGCGCCCCCGTCGGTCTCGTGACCCGCACGGAGCAGCATCCGGCGGGCTCGGGCTGGTGGGAGCTCGGCATCCTGCTGTTCGACCCGACCACGTGGGGCCGCGGCGTCGGGCGGGCGGCGCTCACGCTGTGGTCGGACGCGTCGTTCGCGGAGACGGACGCGCACCTGCTGAGCCTGGTCACGTGGTCCGGCAACGCGCGGATGATCGCGTCGGCGGTCCGCGTCGGGTACGCCGAGGTCGCCCGCATCCCCGAGGCGCACTCCTGGGAGGGCCGGCGATGGGACTCGGTGCAGCTCGCGGTGCTCCGGCGAGACTGGTGGCCGGCGTCGGCGGACGGCTGAGGACGGCCCGGTCGCCGCCTTCGTCGGGCGTCCGCGGCGCCTGCCAGAATGGGGGCCATGACCTCGCAGCCCGCGCCCGCGTCCACCGCCCACCGCCGTTCCCTCGCCGAGGCCGGCATCGCCCTCGGCCCCCTGGACGGCCGCTACCGTGCGGCGGTGGAGCCGCTCGTGGAGCACCTGTCCGAGGCGGCGCTGAACCGCAACCGCATCCACGTGGAGGTCGAGTGGTTCATCCACCTGGCCGAGCACCGCGTGCTGCCGGGTCTCGAGCCGCTCACGGCCGAGCAGCAGGCGGGGCTGCGGGCGATCGTCACGGACTTCGACGCGGAGTCCGTGGCCGAGCTGGCGGCCACCGAGAAGGTCACGGTGCACGACGTGAAGGCCGTCGAGTACTTCATCGCCGACCGCCTCGAGGGGCTGGGCCTGGGCCGGCTGAAGCCGCTCGTGCACTTCGCGTGCACCTCCGAGGACATCAACAACCTCGCCTACGCGGTGGGCGTGCGCGACGCCGTCGAGCAGGTCTGGCTGCCGGCCGCCCGCGCCGCCGTGGCCACCGTCTCCGCGATGGCCGCCGAGGCCGCCGAGACCCCCATGCTCTCCCGCACGCACGGCCAGCCGGCCACGCCCACCACGCTGGGCAAGGAGATGGCCGTGTTCGTGCACCGTCTGACCCGCCAGACCCGGCGCATCGCCGGCCAGGAGTACCTGGGCAAGATCAACGGCGCCACCGGCACCTACGCCGCCCACCTCGCCGCCGCCCCGGACGCGGACTGGCCGGCCCTGTCCCGGTCCTTCGTGGAGCACCTCGGCCTCACCTGGAACCCGCTGACCACCCAGATCGAGTCCCACGACTGGCAGGCGGAGCTGTACGCCGACGTCGCGCGCTTCAACCGGATCCTCCACGGCTTCTGCGTGGACGTGTGGAGCTACATCTCCATCGGCTACTTCGCGCAGATCCCCGTGGCCGGCGCGACCGGCTCCTCCACGATGCCGCACAAGGTGAACCCGATCCGCTTCGAGAACGCGGAGGCCAACCTCGAGCTCTCCTGCGCCCTGCTCGACTCGCTGGGCGCCACCCTCGTGGAGTCACGCTGGCAGCGCGACCTCACCGACTCGACGTCGCAGCGCAACATCGGCGTGGCCCTCGGCCACTCGGTGCTCGCCCTGACCAACGTCACCAAGGGCATGGGCCAGCTCCAGGTGGCCGAGTCCGTGCTGGCCGAGGACCTCGACGCGAACTGGGAGGTGCTCGGCGAGGCCGTCCAGACCGTGATGCGTGCCGAGGCGATCGCCGGCGTGCCGGGCATGGACAACCCCTACGAGCGCCTCAAGGAGCTGACCCGCGGCCACCGCGTGGACGGGGCGCGCATGCGCGAGTTCGTGCAGGGCCTGGGCCTGTCCGAGGGCGCTCAGGCGCGCCTGCTCGCCCTCACGCCCGCCGGCTACACGGGCCTCGCGGCGCGCCTGGCCGCCGAGTTCGGCGGGCGCTGACGGGTCTGCCGAACAAAAAAAACAAATACGATGTGAGCATGCGCGATCCCGTGCCCTGCCCAGACCAGCCGAACAGCCCCTTCACGCCGGGGTACGGGCGGCGTCCCCTCGTGTTCGGCGGCCACGAAGACCTGCTCCGCGACATGGGCAGAGTTTTCCAAGACCATGACTTCGGCGAGAACCAGTCCGTCCTCCTGTCCGGGCTGAGGGGCGCCGGAAAGACCTCCATGCTGCAGCGGATCGAAGACCTCGCCCGAGATGCTGGTTGGCTCGTGATCAGCGAGGATGCCAGCGCGGGCCTCCAACGCCGGCTGGTGGAGAGCACGTTGCCAGACGTCGTGAATTCCCTACCCCGGCAGACCAAACGTGAGCTCAAGGAACTGGGGCTCTGGCACTTCTCCGCCGCGTGGGAGGTCACAGAGCGTCCCTCTCGTCCACTCATGCGCAATGATCTGGTGACCGTTGCCCAACATGCCGGGGTGCGCGGAATCCTCATCACGATCGACGAGGTCTCCTCGGGCAAGACGCGCCTGCGAGAGGTCAGCGCCGTCGCACGGGAGATCTCCCATGCCATCAGCCGCGGAGCAGACATCGTCGTGGCATTCGCCGGCATCAAGGTCGACCTCGACGAACTCGTACGGCAGGAGCACACGACCTTTCTCCGCCGCTCCCGGACCGCCGACTTCCACCGACTTTCCCCGAAGGAGACCCGCCACGTCCTCGCGGAGACGGCACGCCTCGGCGGCCGGGAGTTCACCGCAGAAGCCCTGGAGATGCTGATCGCCGCGGCCCAGGGCTACCCCTACCTCGTCCAGCTGCTGGGCGACTACGCGTGGCGACACCGGCCGAACCAGCCCCGGATCGACCTGTCTGCCGCCGAGGCAGCCCGCGCCCGGGGGCTGCAGGCGGTGATGGACCGCGTGCTGTCAAAGGTCTTCAACGACCTCTCCGCCAAGGATCAGGAGTTCCTCCGCGCCATGGCTGTCGACGAGGAGCGATCCCGCATCGGCGACATCACCGCGCGCCTCGGCTCCTACAGCCAGTATGTGAATCAGTATCGGAACCGACTCATCGACAGCGGCTACGTGCAACCGGACGGACACGGGTACCTCCGCTTCGCCCTTCCCTACCTCGGCGCCTACATCCGCTCTCTGACCGACAGGGGCCCGGCGTCGGCTCCGGACGACGACTGGAGCGCCTACCCGCCTCCCCTGACATGACGGGCGCCGGCCCGGGCTGCGGGGACACCACAGGAGCGTCCCCGCTACCGTGACCCCATGCTGACCTGCTCCGTCGCCGTCTGGCTGCTGACCACGTCCCCCAAGAGCCCGGAAGAGCTCCAGCGCGACCTGCCCTCCGCCGTCGACGAGACCGGCCAGGTGGCCGAGGCCGTGACCCAGATCGTCACGGCGGTGGACCTGGTGGGCGTGTTCTTCTTCGCGATCTCCGGCGCTATCCTGGCCGTCCGGAAGGGGTACGACATCGTCGGCTCCCTGCTGCTGGCGCTCATGGTGGGCACCGGCGGCGGCGTGATCCGCGACCTGATCGTCAACCAGGACGTCCCGGCTGCCTTCCGCAACCCGTGGTACCTGATCCTGCCGGTGCTGGCGTCGCTGGCCGTGTTCTTCAAGGTCCTCGACGGCGAGCGCGGCAAGCACGCGGTGATGCTCGTGGACGCGGTGGGACTGGCCGTGTACTGCGTGGTCGGCACCCGGATCGCGCTGCTCGGGGGGCTCTCCCCCGTCTCGGCCGCGGTGCTCGGGCTCGTGACGGCGGTGGGCGGCGGCCTGCTGCGAGACGTGGTGGCGGGCGAGCCCCCGGCCGTGTTCGGCGGGCGCGGCTGGTACGCCGTGCCGGCGCTGATCGGCGCCGCCGCCACCTCCGCGCTGGGCCAGGCCGAGCTGCTGAGCATCTACACGATGCTCGCGGTGATGCTCGTGGTCCTGGCGCTGCGCGTGGTCTCCCTGCGCCGGGAGTGGATGGCCCCGGGCGCGGAGATCACCGGGGAGACCCAGCGCCAGCGCATGGACCCGGACGACGCCCCGCCCGTGCCGGACGTCCGGGACCAGGGCAGCCCCGCCGACCCGCCGCGCGAGAGCGGCCAGGAGCCCACCACGCCCACCCCGCAGGTGGAGGAGAACGCCATGGACCGCACCGTCGACGGCGACGACGCCGCCTCCCGCCGCTGACCCCCCCTGGAAAGGAGCCGCCGTGGCCCTGCCGCAGCTGTTCGCCGAGCTGGCCGACGTCCCCTGGCTGCTGACCGTCCTGGACCTGGTGGGGGTGTTCTTCTTCGCGGTCTCCGGCGCCCTGCTGGCCGCACGCAAGGACTTCGACCTGGTGGGCTCCGTGGCGCTGGCCCTGCTGGCGGGCCTGGGCGGCGGCATCACCCGGGACATCGTCCTGGACCGGGGCCTGCCGGCGTCGCTGCAGGACCCGGTCTACCTGGCCCCGCCCGTGCTGGTGTCCCTGCTGGTGTACGTGGGCGCGATCCGGCCCAACCGGCTGAACCTGACCATCACCCTGTTCGACGCCGCCGGCCTCGCCCTGTTCACGGTGTCCGGCGTGATGATCGCGCACGCCATGGGCATCCATCCGGTGTCCGTGGTGGTGGTGGCCACCGTCGCGGCGCTCGGCGGCGGTGTGCTGCGGGACATCGTGGCCAACGAGGTGCCCTCCATCTTCGACCCCCGCGGCGTCTACGTGATGCCCGCCTTCGTGGGGGCGGGGGTGGCGGAGATGGCCGCCCAGAACGGCGCCCTGAACGCGTTCACGGGCTTCCTGATCGCCCTGCTGATCTTCACGGTGCGCATGGTGGCGTACCGCTACCAGTGGCGGCTGCCCGGGGCACACGTCACCCAGGACAAGGACCAGCTGGACCGTCTGCGTCGCCTGGCGGAGCAGGCGCAGGCCGCGGCGGCCCGACGCGCGGCGCGCGCCCGGGAGCGCACGCTGCGGCCGGTGTTCGGCCCTGCCGAAGAGTACGAGGACCAGGTGCGGGTGGAGGACTACGACCCGGACACGCAGTCCATCACCGTGGTGGACGAGGCCACCCGGCAGTCCGTCCGCTACCACCCGGAGACCGGCATCATGGACGTCACGGACCTGCGCACGGGCCGCACCCGCTCCTACGACGACCCGGAGGACGACTGGGTGGCGGACCGCAGCCCCGAGGACGACGCTGGCCCGGACCGGGACGGGTCGCGGGGCTGACGGGCGCTGAGAGTGGCTATGCTGGAGGTCCATGACCGGCACCGCTGACAGCGTCCCCACCATGGCCACCCAGTACACCGCGCGTCCCCTCGGGTTCGACCGCGAGAAGTACATCGAGCTGCAGTCCCAGCACATCCAGGAACGCCGCCGCCAGATCGGCGGGAAGCTGTACCTGGAGATGGGCGGCAAGCTCTTCGACGACCTGCACGCCTCCCGCGTCCTGCCCGGCTTCACCCCGGACAACAAGATCGCGATGCTCGACCGCATCAAGGACGAGACCGAGATCCTGGTGTGCTTCAACGCCAAGGACCTCGAGCGGAACAAGGTCCGCGCGGACCTGGGCATCACGTACGAGGACGACGTCCTGCGCCTCGTGGACGTGTTCCGGGAGCGCGGGTTCCTGGTGGAGCACGTGGTGGTCACGCAGCTGGAGGACGCCAACCACCGCGCGCTGGCATTCCTCGAGAAGCTCGAGCGGCTCGGCCTGAAGGTGGCCCGCCACCGCGTGATCCCCGGCTACCCGCACGCCATGTCCACGATCGTCTCGGAGCAGGGCTTCGGCGCGAACGAGTGGTCCGAGACCACGCGGGACCTCGTCGTCGTGACGGCCCCCGGCCCGGGCTCCGGCAAGCTGGCGACGTGCCTGAGCCAGGTGTACAACGATCGGCAGCGGGGCATCCCGGCCGGCTACGCGAAGTTCGAGACGTTCCCCATCTGGAACCTGCCGCTCGAGCACCCGGTGAACGCCGCCTACGAGGCCGCCACCGTGGACCTGGACGACATCAACCTGATCGACCCGTTCCACCTGGCCGAGTACGGCGAGCGGGTGACGAGCTACAACCGCGACGTCGAGGTGTTCCCGCTGCTGTCCGCGCTGCTGGAGAAGGTCACGGGCACCACCCCGTACAAGTCCCCCACGGACATGGGCGTGAACATGGCCGGCGCGGCGATCGTGGACGACGAGGTGTGCCAGGAGGCCGCGAAGCAGGAGATCATCCGGCGCTACTACAAGGCCCAGGTCAACGAGGCCCTGGAGGGCGCGGACGACACCGAGTCCGAGCGCGTGGCCCTGGTGATGTCCAAGCTGGGCCTGAGCTCGGAGGACCGCCCGGTGGTGGGTGCCGCGCAGCTGGTGGCCGAGCGCACCGGTGAGCCCGGCGCGGCCGTGCAGCTGGCGGACGGCACCCTGGTGACCGGCAAGACCTCGGAGCTGCTGGGCTGCTCCGCCGCGGTGCTGCTCAACGCCCTCAAGGTGCTGGCCGGCATCGAGGACGACGTGCACCTGCTCTCCCCCGCCTCGATCGAGCCGATCCAGACGCTCAAGACCGTGCACCTGGGCTCCAAGAACCCACGGCTGCACACGGATGAGGTGCTGATCGCGCTGTCCGTGTCCGCGGCGACCGACGCGAACGCGAGGGCGGCCGTCGAGCAGCTGGCGAGCCTCGAGGGCTGCGACGTGCACACGACGACGATCCTCGGCTCCGTGGACGAGGGCATCTTCCGGTCCCTGGGGATGCTCGTGACGAGCGAGCCGAAGTTCCAGAAGAAGGGGCTGTACCGGAAGCGCTGAGGCGAGGCGGTTCTTGCGACGAGCCTTGCGATATGGCCCTTTCCGGGGCGTTTTAGGGGCCATATCGCAAGGCTCGTCGTCCCGTGGAGGCAGACCACGACGCCGGCACGCGCCGCCGGCTCACTCCCCGGGCAGTCGCGGCGGCAGCACCGTGCCGTGTCGGGCGGCCTGGCGACGCATGAGGCGGGACAGGTCCCCGACGAAGCGGGGCCAGCCACCGCGTGTGAAGACCTCGCCCGCGACCCAGGTGACGGCCCAGTCGTCGGCTTCGAGACCGCGCCTGCGCGCCCGATCCCGCTGCCACTGAGCCCGATCCGTACGGTGCTGGTCGCCGTCGAACTCGAGGCACATCCGCAGTTCCTCCCAGGCCAGGTCCACGCGGACCGTCTCCCCGGAGCTGAAGCGGATCGGGGGATTCACCTGAGGCTCGGGGAATCCCGCCTCGTGGAGCCGGTGCCGTAGCCGCGACTCCGGCGGAGAGTCCGCGCCCGTGCGCAACAGGTCCAGCACAGCGCGAGCCCGCACGATGCCGCGGACGTTCTTCCGTGCGTGCGCGAGACGCCGCATCTCGTCCACCGTGGTGGCCCGGGGAGGCAGGTGACCGAGACGGCGCGCCTCCGCCCCGTGCGGTGACGGCAGCAGGCTGTCCCCAGCGACCACGAGATCCTCGACAGAGAGGTGGTGGGCGAGGTCCACCCAGGTCCAGGCGGGGGCGGTCAGACGCAGACCCCGGTACTCGATCACGGGTGCGTCCGGCTGGAGCTGGTGAGTGACCAGGCCCGACCGACTCGTCCGTCCTCCGTGGCCGCGCTCCTTCGCGAGATGGACCCGCGGATCCTCGAGCAGCCGGCCCGGGATCCACATCCCCCAGATCCGCGCGGCCGTGGCGTGGGAGAACACCCCCGAGGGGTTCAGCGACTGGACGGCGCGCAGATAGTCCGTCCACGTGGCCTCGACATCCCGGCTCATGCGCAGGCCGTGGCCGATCGCGACCAGGTCCGGTGCGCGGAGCCGGGCGCGGCTCAGGCCGGCCTCTCGGCCCTCCGGGACGGTCAAAATCGTAGGAAGCGACGTGGCGAGAGGAGCGAGGGGTCGCGGCATGCGACCAGGCTGGTGCTCCGCGTGGGCGATCGGGGCGCGCGGAGTCCGACCGGTGGACCACGGCCCGGCCACACGCACCTGTGCAGGAGACCGTCCAGCACCGCCCCCACCCACCCCCGGTGACGAGCCCTGCGATATGGCCCCTGCCAGCGGGTTTTAGGGGCCATATCGCAGGGCTCGTCACTCAGCAGGGGGTCTGCGCGTAGCCGGTCTGGGTCAGCCCACCCGCGTCACGCCGATGGTGTGGTCGGTGGTGAACTCCTCCAGGGCCCACTCGCCGTTGAACCGCCCCAGACCGGAGTTCCGGGCGCCACCGAAGGCCACGTGCGCCTCGTCCTGCACGGTCATCTCGTTGATGAAGCTCATGCCCGCCGCCAGTCCGTTCGCGAAGCGCAGCCCGCGGTCCAGATCCTGCGTGAAGACGGCCGAGGAGAGGCCGTACTCGTGGTCGTTGGCCAGCTCGAGCGCATGGGCTTCGTCATGGGCCTTGAGCACCACCGTCATGGGGCCGAAGATCTCCTCACGCGCGATGTCCATGTCGGCCGTGGCGTCCACCCAGACGAAAGGCGGCACCACACGGCCCTGGATCTCGCCGCCCACGAGTGCCCGGGCACCGTCCGCCTCCGCCGACGCGATCTTCTTCCTGAGGCTCTCGACCTGGGAGTCGTTGATGATCGGCCCCACCAGGACGCCCTCCTCAGCAGGGTCGCCGACCTTGAGCGCCTTCACCGCGCCCTCGTACTTGGGCAGGAACTCGTCGTAGACGGACTCGTCCACGATCACGCGCTGCACCGACATGCAGATCTGCCCGGAGTGGAGGTAGCCGCCGAGCACGGCCTGGTCGACCGCTGCGTCGAGGTCGGCGTCGTCGAGCACCACGAGCGGCGCGTTCCCGCCGAGCTCGAGCGCCACCTTCTTGATGGTGTCCCCGGTGACGGCGTTCGCGGCCACCTGTTTGCCCACGACGGTGGAGCCGGTGAAGGAGATCAGGCGCGGCACGGGGTGGGTGACGAAGGCGTCACCGATCTCGGAGCCGGAACCCACCACAACGGACAGCACGCCGGCGGGCAGTCCTGCCTCCTCGAAGACGCGGGCGATCAGGGTTCCGCCCGTGACCGCGGTGTCCGACGCGGGCTTGAGGACCACCGCGTTGCCCAGCGCGAGCGCGGGAGCCACGGAGCGCTGGGACAGGTGGAGCGGGAAGTTCCACGGTGAGATGACCCCGACGACGCCGATCGGCTTGCGGTACACCCGCGTCTCGCGGTTCGGCGTGTTGGAATCGAAGATCTTCCCGTGCACTCGGGTGGGGAAGCTCGCTGCCTCCTGGGTGATGGCGATCGCGAGGCTGACCTCGGAGTCCGCCTTGATGCGGGTGGAGCCGGCCTCCTTCACGAGCCAGTCGATGACCTCGTCGCGGCGCTCTTCGAGGATCTCGGCCGCACGACGCAGGACGGCGGCCCGGTCCTTCGGCGGCATGGCGGCCCACTCCTCCTGGGCCGCGGCGGCGGCGCGGTAGGCCTCGTCGAGGTCCTCCGCGGTGGCGAGGGCGAACTCGGCGACGACGTCGTCGGTGTAGGGGTTGATGTCCGACGCGCGGTCACCGGAGGCGCCGTCGCGCCACTGGCCGGCGATGAACTGCTGGTCCACACGGGTGTCGTGGAACGTGGCGGGGGTGGAGGTCGTGGGGGTCATGAGGTGCTCCTCTCTCAACGGGGAGTTCGGGACTGGAACACCCAGTTCACCCGCATGGGTGGGGGGCTTGGCGAGACCTTGGGGCCACTGAGGAGAGAAGGGACAAGCTCGAGCCCCCGGGTGCCGTCACCGCAACGGGCTCTCCCCGACGCATCTTCGTCGCCGTCATGGTTGCTCCCCATCCCCGGCACGTCACAGCCCGCGGACCATCACGACGGCCGAGCCGCATCAGGCGACATCGGCAACGGTGGCCTCCCGGAAGCGCTCGTATGCCCACGCGAGATTCTCACGGCATGGGCGGTCCGCCCGCCGCGTGGGCAGCTTCATGAGTTTTCGCCCGTGGAGGTCCTGAAGTCCGTGCCGCAGCATCGGCCCATCTACCTCGTCCAAGAGATCTTGTCGGATCTCCACGGTGAAGTCAGGTGTGATGCCCAAGAAGTGATTGTCGAAAGCACCGTGGTGGATCCTGCACATGGCAAGGCCATTGACAACGGTCGGCAGACCATGCACCTCACGATCCGGAACAATGTGAGCAGCGTCCAGCAATTCCGGATGCGCAAAATTGCAGACCGCGCAGTGGTTGTCGTAGGCGGCCAGCACGGTGGAACGGAAATGCGGCTGGTGAACGCGGATCTTGACCTCCCGCCTCAGGTACCGCTTGAGAGACGCCTCCAGAACAGACTCATGCATGAGTTCCGGCGAATAGTCCTCCGGCTCCATCGGCGCAAAGACGATTTGGTGTCGCTCATCCTCGCGTCCTACAACATAGACCGGAGCCACCACTTGAAACCGTGCCGGACTCATGCCCACGCCAACGAACCAGATCAGCGGGAGGCCGCGCTCGTATGCCCGGAAGAGCCCCTGGTTCGCTGGGAGACGGGGATTCGTGCCCTGCCACTTGTAGCGCATGAGGCCGTCGTCGCCGATTTCATCCTCGTAGGGACGGGCATGACCCTTTGGGCGATACACCGTGTAAAAGGAAAGCGCGGCATCAAACCCTGCCGGCTTGCGGATTCCGTTCTGCGTAGAGATCAGCGGGAACGGCTCCCCGTTCCACCGGAAGTCACCGATGTCCTCCCGGGTGAGCGGTACCTGGCCATCGAGCGAACGCATCTTCAGCCACTCAATGGCAGCGTCACGCAGCCCTATCGGTTCACTCATGGGGGTCCTTGCTCGCGAGCGCCTCAGACGCGGACGCCGTCTATGTCGCACCGTACCAAGCACGGCCCCGCATCGGGCTTGGCCGCACCGGGCCACGCTGCCGAGGATGGTGTCGGGCTCGAGCAGGCCGTGCCGGGTCGGCAGCCCGACGACGGCGCTGGGCCGGGCAGGTTCAGGGTGATGGTCAGGACGGAAACGCCGTCCAGCGCAGAGCTGAGGTCCATGCCCATGGTGGGCACGGGGCGTGGCGCGCCGGGCTCGCGGGCCTGGCTGTGATGTGCATCTTTCTGGGTGTTGGGTCGCGGTGCCTGTTCTCAGCAGTACTCCGCCCACACCCGCCGCTCCGCTCCGTCCACGGTCATCACCCCGCCGTGCGGCAGTACCCACTGCGGCCGGGTGTGGCCGAACGGGACGCCCACGCACACCACCGCGTCCGGGTTGTAGCGCCCGACCTCCTCCAGCACCACATCGGCCTGCTCCGCGCGCCGCCGCGCCCGCTCCTCCGCACCGCGCGGCACCTCGAAGGATCTCGTCGGCGGGCGAGCCGCCAGCACGGCGTCCACGGCGCCGAGCACGCCGCTCTCCCCCAGGATCCGCAGCAGCCGCCGCACCTCGCCGGCGCTCGGCAGCTCCTCACTGGTCTCGATGAGCAGCACACCACCCTCGAGCACCGCCATGTCCGCAGGCCCGCGGCCGGCCGCCATCACCCACGGCAGCACCTCGAGGCAGCCGCCCCACGTCCGGCCGGTCACGGCGCGCCGCGGCCCGGCCCAGCGCCACGGTGAGGCGCCCGCGCCGACGCCGCGCGCGCCGTCGTCGTGCGGGCCCGGCACCGGCTCGCGCGTCCCGAACTCGGTGAGCGCCCGCGGGTCCAGCCAGTCGACGCCGTGATCCTCCGACTCCCCCGGCTCCGTGATCTCCAGCCGCCCTCCCGTCAGCAGGGCGGCCCGCAGGGACGCGGCGTGCACCTCATCCACAGCCGGCCCCGGCCCCAGGTGCACCTGGGTGGAGCCGCCGTAGAAGCTCGCCACGCCGTTCGCCCACAGCCACTGGTGCAGGTTGGTGTTGTCGCTGTAGCCGAGGAACGGCTTGGGGTCCGCGCGCACGGCGTCCGCGTCCAGGTGGCCGATCACGGTGATCTGGTCCTCCCCGCCGACCGTGGCGATCACCGCCCGGATCTGCGGGTCCGCGAACGCCGCGTTCAGGTCCCGCGCTCGGCTCTCGGGACTCGCCCCGAGCTGCCGGGTGGTGGGGTACTCGACCGGCACCAGTCCGGTCACCTCGGCCAGGCGGCGCATCGCCTGCTCGTGCACCGCGGGAGCGTAGCGAGAGGCCACCTGTCCGTCGTTCCTCTCACTCAGACCAGACGACCTGCGCCCAGACCGCCCGGCGCCCCTCACCCCTGACGCAGCTCGCGCCGCAGGATCTTGCCCGTGGCGTTCTTGGGCAGCCCGTCCATGATGGTCACCTCCCGCGGCTGCTTGTAGCGGGCCAGACGTTCGGCCGCGAACGCCTGGAGCTCCTCCCCCGTGGCGGTGCTGCCCGGGGCCAGCGAGACGAAGGCGGCGATCTCCTCGCCCAGCCGCTCGTCCGGCACACCCACCACGGCGGCCTCGACCACGTCCGGATGCTCGTAGAGGACCTCCTCCACCTCACGGGGGTACACGTTCATGCCGCCGCGGATGATCACGTCCTTGAGCCGGTCCACGATCATCACGTACCCGGCCTCGTCCCGGCGGGCGATGTCCCCGGTGCGGAACCAGCCGTCCTCGTCGAACGCCGCCTCCGTGTCCTCCGGGCGGCCCCAGTAGCCGGCCATGATGCCCTCGCCCCGGATGCGCAGCTCACCGGAGGTCTCGAGGTCCTCCTCGGGCACCTCGGTGCCGTCCATCGCGACGATCCGGAACTCGAAGCCGTCCACCGGCCGGCCCACGGTGCCCGGGCGGGTCGGCGCGTCCACGGGGTTGAAGAAGCACGCACCCGCGTTCTCGGACAGCCCGTAGCCCTCCAACACGGGCACGCCGAACAGCTTCTCCGCCGCGCGCAGCGTCTCCACCGGCAGGCTCGCACCGCCGGAGAGGGGCATGCGCAGCCGCGAGAAGTCCGCCGGCTCGGCCCCGGCCTCACGGCGGGCCCGGGCCACGGAGAGGAACGCCCCGTGCATGGTGGGCACGCCGGGCAGGAACGTGATGCCGTGGTCCTGCAGCTGGTCGTAGGCGGCCTCCGGCACGAAGCGCGGCATCAGGGACAGGGTGGACCCGGCGAACACCGCGCCGTTGAGCACCACCGAGAGCCCGAACACGTGGAACATCGGCAGCGCCGCGAACACGACGTCGTCCGGGCCGAGCCGGCCCAGACCGGTCGCCGTCGCCATGGCGTTGGAACGCAGGTTCGTGTGCGTCAGCCGGGCACCCTTGGATCGCCCCGTGGTGCCCGAAGTGTAGAGCAGGACGGCGTCGTCGTCGGGGTCCCGCGGGGTGATCTCCGTGACCGGGGCGATGCCCTCGGCGGCGCACTCCCGCCCGACCGCTTCGAGGTCCAGGGTGACCACCTCGACGTCGACGTTCCCGGCCACCTCGTCCACGGCCGGCAGCCCGGGCATGGCCCAGAGCATGCGCGCCCCGGAGTCCTCGAGGAAGTACTCCAGCTCACGGGCGGTGAACAGCGGGTTGAGCGGCACCATCACCGCGCCCAGACGCATGAGCGCCTCGTAGACCGCCACGAAGGCCGGGACGTTGGGCAGCATCACGGCCACCCGGTCCCCCGGGCCCACCCCGCGGTGGCGCAGCCAGCCGGCCGTCGCGGCCGTGACCTGGTCCAGTTCGCGGTAGGTCATGCGGGCCTCACCGATCCGCAGGGCCACGGCATCCGGCTGCCGGGCCACGGTGGCCGAGAGCAGCTCGGCCACATGACCCCGGCGCTCGGTGGGCCGGCCGTGGGTGGTCGCGGAGGTGTCGGGGGTCTCGGAGGTGGTCTCGGAGGTGGTCTCGGAGGTCGTCACGGTGGCTCCTGATCTGGTGGGGCGGTCGTCGGAGGGGGGTCAGAGGAAGGCGGAGTGTCCGGTGAGGCCGCGGCCCACGATCAGCGAGTTCACCTCGTAGGTGCCCTCGTACGTGAAGATCGCCTCGACGTCGCAGAAGAACCGACCGAGCCCGACGTCGGCGAGGATGCCGTTGCCGCCCATCATCTGCCGGCCCAGCGCGGCCGACTCGCGGCACATCTGGGAGGTCTTCAGCTTCACCAGGGAGGCCTGCGTCATGGACACCTCGCCGGCGGCCTCGAGCTGCACCGCCCGGTGCGCCATGCCCAGGGTGGCCGCCAGGTTGGCCGCGATCTGCACGAGCAGGGACTGCACCAGCTGATGCCCGGCGATCGGGCGGCCGAACTGGGTGCGCTCCAGCGCGTAGCGGCGGGCGGCGTCGAGGATGCCCTGCTGCGCGCCCACGGCCTGCCAGCCCAGGCCGTTGCGGGAGCCCAGCAGGATCACGTTGGTGTCCGCGAAGGTGTTGGCCTTCTCCAGCTTGTTCTCCGCCGGGATGCGCACGTCCGTGAAGGTGATGTCCGCGTTCTGGACGATCTTCACCGCGGTCTTGTGCTCGATCTTGGTGGCCTCGTAGCCGGGGGTGTCGGTCTCCACGATGAAGCCCTTGACCTGGTCGTCCTCCTCGTCCCGGGCCCACACGATCGCGATGCGGGACATGGTGCCGTTGCCGATCCACCGCTTGGCCCCGTTGATCACCCACTCGTCCCCCTCTCGGCGGGCCGTGGTGGCCATGCCGCCGGCGACGTCGGAGCCGTGCTCCGGCTCGGTCAGCGCGAAGCAGCCGGTGTACTCCATCGCGTACAGGCCCGGCAGCCACGTCTGCTTCTGCTCCTCCGAGCCCAGGGCCTCCAGGGTGGCCCCGACGAGGTCGTTGTGCAGGGCGAAGTACACGCTGAGGGAGATGTCCGCGCGGGCCAGCTCGGCCATCAGGTGCCCGCGGAACAGCGGGTCCTCGGTCATGCCGCTGATGTGGTTGTAGCCCAGCTCGCCGACGCGGCGGGCGATCTCGTGCGGGAACTCGTCCCGGCTCCAGGCCTCGGCCACGTGCGGGGTGACGATCTCGGCCAGGGCGGCGCGGATCTCCGCGAGCTTCTCCTGCTGCTCGGGCGTCAGGAGGCGGTGGTACTCGAGGACGTCGACGTCGATCAGCGAGCGGGTGCGGGAATCCGTGGTGGTCATGAGGGGCTCCTGGAGGTCGTTCGAGGGGGGGTGCTGAGTCGTGGGGGTCAGGCGGTGGGGCTGGCCAGGGCGGTGAGCGGGATGCCCCGCTCCTCCCCCCATACCTGCCAGTGGGCGGCGTCGTGCCGGGAGAGGGCCTCGGTGAGCTGCGCGCGGACGTCCCCGTCCGCGTCCAGCCCGAGACCCTCGACGAGCGCGGCCGCGAAGTGCGGCTCGAGCGCGCCGACGGCAACATGGCCCTCGGCCGCCGGATACACCCCGTAGTGGGGCAGGGCCCCGCCCAGGGGGCTGCGCGGGCCCGTCATGCGGTGCCGGTTGGGCAGGGCCAGGGCGTGCGCGGCATCGGCGAGCGCCACCGTGGCGTGCCCGCCGTCCCCGTCCGCGCCGCGGGCCCACAGCAGGGCCAGCGCGGCGGAGACGGCCCGCTCGGCACCGTGCAGATCCGCCGCGAGGATCCGCGGTGGAGCCCCCGGCGCCAGGAGGCCCGCCGCGGCCTGGTAGTTGATGTCATGGCCTGGCACGTCCGTGCGGTCCCCGTCGTATCCGGTGATGTCCACCTGGCAGATCCGCCGGTGGCGGGCGCGGACGGCGTCGGCGTCCAGGCCCAGCCGGCGCAGCGCCCCGGAGCGGTGGGAGGTGAGGAACACGTCCGCCTCGGCCAGGATCTGCTCCATCTCGGCGGCCCCGGCCTGGGACTTCATGTCCACGGTGCGCACCGACTGCCCGCGGTGCAGCTCCTCGTAGAGGGCCGGCACCAGGGTGGCCACGGGGTCCCCGCTGGGCGGGAGCACCGTGACGACGTCGGCGCCCAGCTCCTGCAGGCGGGCCGCGGCGACGGGCCCGGGCAGGTTCAGCGCGATGGTCACCACGCGCACCCCGGCCAGCGGTGCGGCGCTCATCGGCCCGGCCCCTCGCCTCGCTCGGCCCGCTGCCGGAGGGTGTCGCCGGGACGGAACCGCTCGCCGTAGCGGTCGGCCAGCTCGTCGGCGCGGGCCACGAACGCGGCCGGTCCGCCCTCGCGGTGCGTCATGAACGTCACGGGCCCACCGGTGTGCGGCGGGAAGCCGATGCCGAACACGCCGCCGAGGTTCGCCGAGGGGGCGTCGGTGAGGACGCCGTCGTCGAAGCAGCGGGCCGTCTCGATGGCCATGCGGTAGAGCAGGCGGTCCTGCAGGTCCTGCTCGGGCACGTCCGCCCCGGTGGCGAAGTGCTCGGCCAGGCCCGGCCAGAGGTGCTTGGGGCCCTCCTCCGGGTACTCGTAGAAGCCGGCGCCCTGAGCGCGGCCCGGGCGGCCGAACTCGTCCACCATGCGCTCCACCACGCGCTCGCCCGGACGCACCGGACGCTCACCGCCGGCCTCGGCGACGGCCTTCTCCTCCTCGCGGCGGATGTGCTGGATCAGGGTCAGGGAGACCTCGTCCATCATGGCCAGCGGGGAGGCCGGGAAGCCGGCGTGGCGGGCCGCCCGCTCGATCCGCTGCGCGTCGACGCCCTCCTCCACGAGGGCCGCGGCCTCGAGCACGAGCGTGCCGTAGACGCGGGAGGTGTAGAAGCCGCGCCCGTCGTTGACCAGGATGGGCAGCTTGCGGATCTGCTGCACCAGGTCGTAGGCGCGCTCCACCGTGCGCTGGGAGGTCTGCTCACCACGGATGATCTCCACGAGCCTCATCCGGTCCACCGGGGAGAAGAAGTGCAGGCCGATGAAGTCCTGGGGCCGCTCCCGCGGGCCCTGCAGCAGGGTGATCGGCAGCGTGGAGGTGTTGCTGCACAGCAGGGTGTCCGGGCCGACCACCTCCTCCACCTCGGCGAACACCGCGTCCTTGAGCTCGACGTCCTCGAACACGGCCTCGATCACCGCGTCCACGTGGGCGAGGTCCTGATAGTCCTCGGTGGGCTGTACCCGGGCCAGGACGGCGTCGGCGTCCTCGCGGCTCATGCGCCCCTTCGCCACGCGCCCCTCGAGGAGGGCGCCCACCCGCTCACGGCCGCGCTCGGCGGCCTCCAGGCTGACGTCCTTGAGCATCACGTCCACGCCGTTGAGCGCGAGCGCGTGGGCGATGCCCACGCCCATCATCCCGGCGCCCAGCACCGCCGCCGTGGTGATCGTGCTGCGCTCGCGGGAGGGACCGCCCAGGGCCGTGCCGGAACGCAGCGCCTGCATGTCCGAGTGGAACGCCTGGATCATGGCGGAGGAGGTGTGGCCCGTCACGAGGGACACGAAGTACCGGGTCTCGATGCGCGAGGCGGTGTCGAAGTCCACCTGCGAGCCCTCCACCGCGGCGCTGAGGATCGCCTTCGGGGCGGGCAGGTCCGCGCCGTGGAGCTGCCGGCGCAGGGTGGCGGAGAACGCGGGCAGGCGGGAGGCAAAGGAGGCCTGGGCGGGGGTGCCGCCGGGGATCGTGAAGCCCTTGACGTCCCAGGGCTTCACGGCGGCGTCGGCGTCGTCGCGGTGCTCCAGGATCCAGCGCTTGGCGGCGGGCACCAGGTCCGCGGGGTCGGTCACGACCTCGTCGATGATCCCCTTCTCCATCGCGGCCCGGGCGTCGCGGGCGGTGCCCTGCAGCAGCCAGTCCATCAGGGCGCGCTCCACGCCCACCATGCGCACCAGGCGGGTGATGCCGCCGCCTCCGGGCAGCAGGCCCAGGGTGACCTCCGGGAGGCCGACCTTCAGCCCCGGGTCGTCCACGGCGATGCGCCGGTGGCAGGCCAGCGCGATCTCCAGGCCGCCGCCGAGCGCCGTGCCGTTGATCGCGGCGACCACGGGGCGGCCGAGGGTCTCGAGGCGGCGCAGCTGGCCCTTGACCCGCTGCGTCAGCGCGAACACGGACTCCACGTCCTCGGGGCCGGCCTGGGCCAGGGAGTCCAGGTCGCCGCCGGCGAAGAAGGTCTTCTTCGCGCTGGTCAGGACGACGCCGGTCACCGTGTCCCGTTCCGCCTCCAGGCGGTCCACGACGGCGTCCATCGCGTCCTGGTACCGCTCGTTCATCGTGTTGACCCGCGCCTGCGGGTCGTCCATGGTCAGCGTGACGACGCCGTCGGCGTCCTGGTCCCAGGTGATCATGTGCTCACTCATGCCGGTGCTCTTCCTGCCGTGCTGGTCGGTCGGGTGGGTGGGGCGCTCAGACGCGCTCGACGATCGTGGCGACGCCCATGCCGGCGCCGATGCAGAGCGTGGCGATGCCGGTCCGCAGGTCGCGCCGCTCGAGTTCGTCCACGAGGGTGCCGAGGATCATGGCGCCGGTGGCGCCCAGGGGGTGGCCCATGGCGATCGCGCCGCCGTTGACGTTGGTCTGCTCCTCGGTCCAGCCCATCTCCTTCATCAGCAGCAGCGGCACGGCCGCGAACGCCTCGTTGATCTCCACGAGGTCGATGTCCGCGGCGGTCATGCCGGCCACCTCGAGGGCCTTGCGGCACGCCGGGGTGGGGCCGGTGAGCATGATGGTGGGCTCGGAGCCGACGACGGCGGCGGAGACGATCCGGGCCCGCGGACTCATCCCGGCCCGCCGGCCGGCCTCCTCGGAGCCGATCAGCGTCAGCGCGGCGCCGTCGACGATGCCCGAGGAGTTGCCGGGGTGGTGCAGGTGCTCGATCCCCGCCAGCGAGCTGTACTTCTCCAGCGCCACGGCGTCGAAGCCCGCCTCCCGGCCCAGCGCCTCGAAGGAGGGCTTGAGCGTGGCCAGGGTCTCCACGGACGAGTCGGGGCGGATGGTCTCGTCCCGGTCCAGCACGGTCATCCCGTTCATGTCCGTCACCGGGACCACGGAGCGGGCGAACCGGCCCTCCTGCCACGCCGCCGCAGCACGGCGGTGGCTCTGCGCGGCGAAGCGGTCCAGCTCTGCGCGGCTGAATCCCTCACGGGTGGCGATCAGGTCCGCGGAGACGCCCTGCGGGACGAAGTCGGTGGCCAGGGAGGTGGCCGGGTCCATGGCCCACGCGCCGCCGTCGGAGCCCATGGGCACGCGGGACATGGACTCCACGCCGCCGGCCACGAGCAGAGACTCCCAGCCGGAGCGGATGCGGGCGGCGGCCTGGTTCACGGCCTCGAGCCCGGAGGCGCAGAACCGGTTCAGCTGCACGCCGGCCACGGTCTGCGGCAGGCCCGCCTTGAGGGCGGCCACCCGGGGCAGGACCGCGCCCTGGTCGCCCACCGGGCTGACGCAGCCGAGGATCATGTCCTCGATGTCGGCGGGGTCGAGCCCCTCATGGCGGTCGCGCAGGGCGTGGGTCAGGCCGACGACGAGGTCGATCGGCTTGACCTCGTGGAGGGAGCCGGAGGGCTTGCCGGCACCGCGCGGTGTGCGGAGGGCGTCGTAGAGGAAGGCGTCCTGGGTCACGGGGTCTCCTGGGGTCGGGGTGGGTCTGGGGAGGGGGCGGGCCGGTCAGCGGCCGGAGGTGAGGGCGTCGGCGTAGTCGGCGCGCAGCTTGCGCTTGTTGACCTTCCCGACGCCGGTCCGATCGATCTCCGTCACGAAGCGGACCTCGTCGGGCAGCTGCCAGGTGGCGAAGCGCTCGGCGAGTGCGGCGAGGACGGCGTCCTGGTCGACGTCGGAGTCCTCGTCCCGCACCACGAGGGCCAGGGGGCGCTCCTCCCACTGGGGGTGGGGGACACCGATCACGGCGGCGTCGCGGACCCCGGGGACGGTCATGATGTGGTTCTCCAGGTCGATCGAGGAGATCCACTCGCCACCGGACTTGACCACGTCCTTCAGGCGGTCGGTGACCTTGAGGTAGCCCTCCGGGGAGAGGTAGCCCAGGTCCCCGGAGCGCCAGTAGCCCTCGTCGTCGAAGCCGGCCTCGGTGGCCTCGGCGTTGTCTGCGTAGGAGGTGGTCACCCAGGGCCCGCGCAGGCGGATCTCGCCCACGTTCTCCTCGCCGGGCGGCAGCAGCTCGCCCAGGGGGTCGGTGATCTTCACGTCCACCCCGACGACGACGAGGCCCTGGAACCGCTTGAGGTTCCACCGCTCATCCTCGGAGAGGGTGTCCATGAGGCTCGGCTTCATGCGGTTGAGGGAGACGATGGGCGAGGTCTCCGTGGCGCCGTAGGCGTGGATGACCTCCGCGCCGGTGAGCTCGTCGAAGCCGCGCATCATGGCCACGGGGGGCTCCGTCGCGCCGCACAGCAGGCGCACGCCGTCCATCCGTGGGGGCGTCTCGAGGGTGCGGAGGTGGTGGAGCATCGGCATGAGGATCGCGGGGGCTGCCGGGGCCACGGTGACGCCGTGGTCCACGAGGGTGGAGGTCAGCCACGGGGTGTCCGTGAGGTTGAACCGGCCCGGCAGCACCAGGCGCGCGCCCACGGCGACGGCGGCGAACGGCAGGCCCCAGCACTGCGCGTGGAACATGGGGGTCAGCAGCAGGGCGGTGTCCGCCATGGTCATGCCCAGGGTGGACACCACGGCGTGCGCGTGCAGCCAGGTGGCACGGTGCGAGTAGAAGACGCCCTTGGGGCGGCCGGTGGTGCCCGTGGTGTAGCAGGCGCCGGAGGCGGAGCGCTCGCTCACGTTCGGCAGGCCCCCTGTCTCGAGCGGCTCGTGCCCGTCGAGGAGGGCCTCGTAGGAGAGGACGTCGTCGCGACCGGCCCAGTCGGCGGGGAGCTCACCGTCGCCGGCCACGATCCAGCGGACGCCGTCGGGCAGGTGCGGTTCGAGCGCGGCGGCGAGCTCCAGGAGGGTCTCGTCCACGACGATCGTCCCCACCTGCGCGTGGGTGATCACGTAGGCCAGGTCCGTGGGCGCCAGGCGCAGGTTGAGCTGCACCATGGTCGCGCCCAGCAGCGGGACGGAGAAGTAGGACTCGAGGTGGCGGACGTCGTTCCACAGCAGCAGGCCGACCCGGTCCCCCGGCCCGACGCCCTCGGCGCGCAGGGCCGCGGCGATGCGGCGCACCCGCTCCCACACGGCCGCGTAGGTGGTGGTCTGCCACCGGGAGCCGCCGCCGCGGGTGTGGATGATCTGCTGATCCCCGAAGGTCCGGGCGGCGTCCCGCAGGAGGCGAGTGGTGGTGAGCTGCTCGTCGTCGCCCATGGTGGACGGGGTGCCGAGGACGGTGTCGGTGGTCTGCATGGGTCCCCCTGGGAGGTGTGGTGGTCGCGGAGGCGGGCGGCAGTCGTCTGTGACATGCCTCACTGAGCTGATGTTGCACACTCAAGCACGATGTTGCACTAGCGTGCAAGAAGGGTGCGGGGGGCGTTTCGATCCCTGCCGTAGGGTTCAGCGAGCCCCCGCATCCTCATCTCCCGACCACGGGCCATCCCATCCGCCGACCCAGCCCCGAGGACCCGATGAACACCCCCCTGCCCTTCGATCAGGACGATCTCTCCTCCCCCGCGCGCCTGCGCCTGGCGGCCCTCGAGCTGTATGCCGAGCGGGGGGTCGAGATGGCCAGCGTCCGCGAGATAGCGCAACGGGCCGGCGTCGCCCCCGGGCTGGTGCGGCACCACTTCGGCAGCAAGGCGGGGCTGACCCGCGCCGTCGACGACGACGTGCTGCGCCTGATCGCCGCGACCCTCGACGAGGTCCCGCTCGTGGGCACCCCACAGGAGGTGTCCGCGGCCCGCGACGCGGCGTTCGCGGACCTGCTGGCCGACCACCCGGTGGTGGGGGCCTACGTGCGCCGCTCGCTGCTGGAGGCCGGCGGGGAGACCGAGTCCCTGCTGGAGCGCCTCGTGGACCTGACCACGGAACAGACCGAGCGCCTGCGCCGGTCCGGCTTCGCCCCGCGGCGCAGCATGCCGACGTCCGTGTTCGGCACC
The DNA here is from genome assembly GCF_052615555.1 of Micrococcus sp. EWR3.9.1. Classification (NCBI taxonomy): domain Bacteria; kingdom Bacillati; phylum Actinomycetota; class Actinomycetes; order Micrococcales; family Micrococcaceae; genus Micrococcus; species Micrococcus sp. EWR3.9.1. Next base: position 13,807 of record NZ_JBQXFD010000015.1, on the reverse strand, counting down.
GTCATCCGGCAGATGGGGCACCTGATGGTCGACCCGTCGGCGGACCGCATCTGGCGCCGGATCGCCGAGACCCAGGAGGGCGCCGCCGAACAGGCGAGCCCGCGGGTGCGGCTCGTGGTGGATCCGCCGCGGTGAGCAGGATCGCCGCCCACCGCGGCGGCGTCCGCGTACGCCTGCGCCGCCCAGTCCTCGCTGACCCCGACGAGCTCCTCCGGGTCCTCCTGGGTGGCCACGACGCCGGCCCGCCCCTTCCGGGAACGCCTGCGGTCGGTATGAGCGCACTTTTCAGGCTCGGAGCGACCGCACGCGTTCCAGGTCCGCCAGCTCACCCGCCCCCGCACGCGCCGTTTCCCGAACGACAACGCGGGTGGGGCGTAGCCTGGCCGCCATGACCACCGTGTTCTACGACGACCAGGGCCGCCCCGAGCCGCCCTTCGCCGCGGGCGAGGCCGCCACCCTGCTGGGCTTCCTCGACTTCCTGCGCGCCACGATCGAGTGGAAGACGGCGGACCTGGACACGGCCGCGCTGCACCGCCGCCTGCCGGGGCACCCGTCCGCGATGACGCTCGGCGGCCTGCTCAAGCACCTCGCGTTCGTCGAGTTCTGGTGGTTCGAGGCCGTCGCCCTCGGCGAGCCCACCTCGACGCCCTGGGTGGGCGCGGACTTCGACGCGGACCCCGACTGGGACTGGCACAGCGCGGCGCAGGACTCCGCGGCGGACCTGCGCGCCCTCTGGCAGGGCCAGGTGGAGCGGTCCCGGCAGATCGTGGTGGACCTGCTCGCGGCGGACGGCGACGACGGCGCCGCGGCCCTGGCCCGCGCCCACCGGATCCGGGAGGGGCGGGACCCGGTCTCGCTGCGGTGGATCCTCACCCACATGATCGAGGAGTACGGCCGCCACGCCGGCCACGCCGACCTGCTGCGCGAGGGGATCGACGGCCAGGCCGGCGAGTGAGCCCGCCCCACCCGCGGTCCCGCCTGCGGTCGCACCCGGGTTCATCCCCTCGTCGGATGCCCGGCCCCGCGCCGGCTGGGTAGATTCTGTGCCATGGCCTCCCCCTCCCCTGCGTCCGCGCACCCGTCCGCCCCCGAGAGCGGGACGGGCCTGGGGTTCACCGGGGTGGAGGGGATCACCGGGCTCACCGCCTCCGAGGTCGCCGAGCGGGAGGCCGCGGGCCTGGTCAACGTCCAGTCGCGGGACACGTCCCGCTCGCTGGGGCAGATCCTGCGCGTGCACGTGTTCACGCTGTTCAACCTGGCGATCGCGCTGTGCGCCGTCGTCGTGATCCTGATGGGCCGCTGGCTGGACCTGCTGTTCTCGCTGGCGGCCGTGGCCAACGTGGTGATCGGCGTGGTCCAGGAGTACTCGGCCAAGCGGAAGCTGGACCGGATCGCGCTGCTGCACCAGGACGACGTCCTCGTCATCCGGGACGGGGCGCGCGTGCCCCTGCCGATGGCGCAGATCGTGCGGGACGACGTCGTGGTGCTGCGCCGCGGCGACCAGGTGCCCGTGGACGGCGAGGTCCTCGTCTCGGACGGCCTGGACATGGACGAGGCGCTGCTCACCGGCGAGAACGACCCCGTGCCCAAGACCCCCGGGGACGCCGTGCTCTCGGGCTCGGCCGTCGTGGCCGGCGCGGGCCTGGTGCGCGCGACGGCGGTGGGCTCGGCCTCGCACGCGGCCCGGCTGAGCGCCGAGGCCCGCCGCTACTCCGCCATCCACTCGGAGCTGCGCGGCGCCCTGGAGAAGGTGGCCCGCTGGCTGACGATCGCCCTGGTGCCGATCATCGCGGTCATCGTGCACGGCCAGATGACGGCGGTCGGCGGCTGGTCCCTCGCCCTCTCCCAGCCGCGCGAGGCCGCCCTGGAGCCCGCGCTGATCGCGTCCGTGGCGGCGGTGACCAGCATGATCCCGCAGGGCCTGGCGCTCATGACGACCATCGCGTTCGCCGTCTCCGCGCTCAAGCTGGCCCAGCAGGAGGTCCTCATCCAGGAGCAGCCCGCCGTGGAGGTCCTGGCCCGCGTGGACACCGTCTGCCTGGACAAGACCGGCACCCTCACCGAGGGCGGCGTCCGGTTCGACCGGCTCACCCCGCCCGCCTCGGCGGACGCGTCCCCGGACGCCCACGACGACGGCGCCCCGGCCGAGGTCGGCGACGGGGCTCGGGCCGTGCTCGCCTGGTTCGGCGCGGACCCGGACGTGAACCCCACCGCGGCGGCCCTGCGCGAGCCCTTCACGGCCGTCCCGGCCGTGGACCCCGCGGCCCAGGTGGCGTTCTCCTCCGCGCGCCGGTGGTCGGCGGTCGCGTTCGGCCCGGAGGCCGGGGCCGCGGCCGGCACGTGGCTGCTCGGCGCGCCCGAGGCCCTCGTGGACGAGCGGCTCCTGGGCCCCGACGCCGCCGAGGCCGTCCGCGCCCAGGTCCACGCCGACGCGGACGCCGGCCGCCGCGTGCTGCTGCTGGCCCGCACGGACGAGCCCCTGATCGGGGATGCGTTGCCCGCCGGAGGCGTCCCGGTCGCCGTCGTGACGTTCCGCGAGAACGTGCGCCCGGACGCCGCCGAGACCCTCGACTACTTCCACGCGCAGGGCGTGCGGACCGTGGTGATCTCCGGGGACAGCCCGCGCACCGTGGCCGCCGTGGCCCGCGAGGTGGGCCTCGAGGTGGCGGGCCAGGCCTACGACGGGCGCACCCTGCCGGACGAGCCCGGGGAGCTCGCCGCCGTGATGGCCGAGCACGACGTGTTCGGCCGCGTCAGCCCGGACCAGAAGAAGGCGATGGTGCAGGCGCTGCAGTCGCGCGGGCACGTGGTGGCCATGACCGGCGACGGCGTGAACGACGCCCTGGCCCTGAAGACCGCGGACCTGGGCATCGCCATGGGCAACGCGGCCCCGGCCACCAAGGCGGTGTCCCGGATGGTGCTCCTGGACGGGCGCTTCGACCGCCTGCCACGCGTGCTCGGCGAGGGCCGCCAGGTGATCGCCAACATGGAGCGGCTCGCCCACATCTACCTGACGAAGACGACGTACGCGCTGCTGTTCGGCGTGGTGTTCTCCCTGTTCGCGTGGCAGTTCCCGCTGCTGCCACGGCAGGCCTCCACCGTGGACTTCATCATGATCGGCGCACCCACGTTCTTCCTCGCCCTGCTGCCGAACCCGCGCCGCTACGTGCCCGGCTTCCTGGGGCGGGCGCTGCGGTTCGCGATCCCCTCCGGCGCGGTGATCCTGCTGTCCATGGTGACGTTGCAGACGTACGTGCGCCTCACCGCCGGCGACGTCGACCTGCCCCGCCAGCAGGCCGCCTTCATGATCACCCTGACCCTGCTGGGCCTGTGGGTGCTCAGCGTGATGTCCCGGCCGCTGAGCGCGCGCGTGGTGGTCCTCATCCTGGCGATGTACGCGGTGCTGGCCGCCGTCGTGCTGGTGCCGGCCTCCCGCTGGTACCACCAGATGGAGGTCCCGCCCACGGACGTGCTCGTGGCCGCGCTGGTGATCGCGGCGCTCGGGTGCGGACTGATCGAAATCATCCACCAGGTGCACCGCCGCCACGTGGCGCGGGTGCTGGCCGCCGCGGGGGCCTGAGACCCCTCAGCGGCGGGCCCGGCGCACCGCCGCCCGGTAGCCGCACCACTCCGACACCAGCACGACGACGGCGACCAACAGGTACGCGACGTCCCACGCGCTGAGCCGCTCCCCGGCCACCACGCCCGGGAGACGGGTGGCCAGGATGAGCAGCACGAGCGCGGTGACCGCCCAGGCCCGCCGGCGGGGCGGCGGGCCCAGGCGTCGTCGTCGAGGGCGGCGGGGGGCTCTTCCACGGGACGGCGGGCCGCCGGGAGCAGCCGGTGCGCGAGCCAGGCGAGGCCCGCGCAGACCGGGGCGACGGCGAGCAGCCAGAACGTGCTCCCGGTGAACAGGTGCGTCTGCGCGTTCACCTCGACGAGCCACCATGCGAGCACCAGCCCGAGGGCCAGGAGGGCGGCGACGGCCACCAGCGTGGCGGCCAGCCGCGGGACGCGGGCGAGGAGCCGCTCCCAGAGGACCATCACCGCCGCCCCGGGCACACTCATGAGCACCGGGGACAGCAGCAGCCCCCACGTGTAGTCGGTGGTGAGTCCGTCCCGGAGCAGCCAGACCAGGCAGAACAGGACGGCGATGCCGGCGGCGACCGTGAAGCCGAGCACCGGCACATCGCGCCAGGTGGCGTCGGGTGTGACGGGGTCGGAGTGGGGGCGGATGGTCATCGGCCGGGTCCTTCCTGTGTGCTCCGTTGCGGATCCCTTCCGGCGACCCTACGGCCTGCTCGAGCACGTCTCCGCATCGGGCGCCCTCCCTCGTGCCGGCGTCGGCGTCGCTCTACCGTGGGGCCATGGACTCCACGCTCTTCACCCGTTCGGCCGACCGCGCCGCCCACGACGACGTCAACTTCCGCACCCGCAAGTGGGTCAAGCCGGAGGACCTCAACGCGAACAACACCCTCTTCGGCGGCTCGCTGCTGCGCTGGGTCGACGAGGAGGCGGCCATCTACGCGACCCTGCAGCTGGGCAACCCGCGGTGCGTGACGAAGCTGATCTCGGAGATCAACTTCCTGGCCTCGGCGAAGCAGGGCGACATGATCGAGATGGGCCTGCGCGCCACCGAGTTCGGGCGCACGTCCCTGACCATGCGGGCGAAGGTGCGGAACATCGTGACCGGCGAGATGATCCTGACCATCGACAAGATCGTGTTCGTGTCCCTGGGTGAGGACGGCAAGCCCGTGCCCCACGGCTTCACCGAGATCACCTACGACCGCGACCGTCTGCCCCTGGACAACCCCCTCTGAACCGGCCGCCACCCCACGCGGTCCGGGGGCGGAACTCGGGGATCCCCGCCCGGAATACCACCGAGTTCCGCCCCCAACGCGGAAGGGCGGGCGGTTCTAGTCGATGCCGCGGGCGGCCAGGGCGTCCCCGACGTCGTCGGCGTGCTTGAAGCTGAGCACCAGCAGCGGCAGCGCCCAGGCCCACGGCGCCATCCGCACCCCGCGGGCGGCCTGCGCATGCCGGATCTGCTCGGCCAGCGCGCGCAGGTGGCCGATCGAGGAGAGCACCAGGCCCATCGCCAGGCCCACGCGGTCGGCGCGGAACCCCGCCCGCGCCAGGCGTGGCCCCGCCCACGGGATCCGCTCGACCGGCCGCAGCACCGCCTCGGCCACCCCGGTCATGTCCGCGATCCGGGTGGTGCGCGTCAACACCTGCGCGGTGAGCACGAGCCCGAGCACGCGCGCCACCATGAGTCCGGCGGCGAACGCGTCGGTGAAGATCCACTGCGCCGCGAACAGGACCACGTAGAACAGCCACAGAGCGCGCAGGTCGGAGGCGATCATCGCCGCCCCGCGCCGCAGCCCGAAGCCCACGAGATACGCGGTCACGGCGCCCACGACGGCGGCGCCCGCCGTCCACAGGGACAGCGGCAGCAGGGTCAGGGCCAGCACCCACACCGCGAACAGGCCCGTCTTGAGGCCGGCGCGGGCGTGGTGCAGGGGTGAGTCGCCGTGGATGTACAAGGAGAGCATCAGCGCAGCTCCGCCGCCACGGCGTGGTCCAGGAAGCGCTCGTACGCCTCGACCACGTCCTCGGCCGGGCCGGTCCGCTCCACACGGCCGCCGTGGATCCACACCGCCTCGTCGCACGCACGGGCCAGCTCGAGGTCATGGGTCACCAGCAGCAGCTGGAACCCGTCCGGGGCCGAGGGGTCGGCGGCCAGCAGCCGGTCGGCCACGATCCGCCGGTGCCGGCCGTCCAGCAGGGAGGTCGGCTCGTCGGCGATCACGAGGGACGGCCCGGCGGTCATCACCGAGCACATGGCCAGCCGCTGCGCCTGCCCCGAGGACAGGGACAGGCACGCCCGGTCCGCGAGCGCGGTGAGCCGGTGCTCCTGGAGCGCCGCGGCCACGCGCGCGGCGACGTCGTCCTTGGCCAGGCGGCGGCCGGCGTCGTCCCGGAGCGACTTCACGGTCAGCTCCACGTCCTCCCGGACGGTGGGCATGACCATCTGCGCGGCCGGGTTCGCGAACACGAAGCCGACGGTGCGGCGCAGCGCCTTCATGTCCCGGACGGCGTCCACCCCGTGCACGGTCACCTCCCCGGCGACGACGTCGGCCAGCCCGGCGATCGCGCGGGCCAGCGTGGACTTGCCGGAGCCGTTCTCCCCGATCACCGCCACACGCGGGGCGGTGAGGGTGAGGTCCACGCCGTCGAGGAGGACGACGACGCCCTCAGGGCCGTCGGCCTCGACGCGGACGCCCGTGAGGGTGAGGGAACGGTCCGGGCTCATCGGAAGGCGCGGGGGTAGGCCTTCCACAGGCCGACGATGAGGATGACGGCCACGACGAGCTTGATCAGGTCACCGGGCACGAACGGGGCCATGGAGAGGACGGCGGCGCCGAACTCCATCCCGGCGATCCCCACGAAGCCGAGCACGCCGAAGAAGTAGACCATCACGACGCCGCCGATCAGCCCGGCGACGGCCGCGCCGAGCGCGACCCGTCCGGCGCCGAGGCCGGGGCGGGCCCGGGAGGTGAGGGCCCAGAAGATCAGGCCGACGATCAGGGCGGACGGGATCCAGCCGAGGATGAAGCCGGCCGTCGGGCCGGCGAACACGCCCAGGCCGCCGCGGCCGCCACTGAGCAGCGGCAGGCCGAGCGCCACGAGGCCGGCGAACAGCGCCATCGAGGCGGCCCCACGCCACGGGCCGAGGATCACACCGGCCAGGATCACGGCGATGTTCTGCAGCACGATCGGGGCGGGCACACCGGCGACGGCAATCGGCGGCACCAGACCGAGGACGGCCATCAACGCGGTCATGACGGCGATGCGCGCGAGGCTGCCGCCGGCGGAACCGCGACGGGGGCGGCCGGCGTCGGCGGGGCGGTCCGCCGTCGTGGTGGCCGCGGGGCGGACGTGGCCGTCGTGGGACGAGGGCACGGAAGTGCTCATGGAGGGACTCCTGGTGCGGAAGCGAGTGCGAGGGGGCGCTCAGCCGAGGCGCTGGGCGCATGGCGAGTGCCCGACGAGTTGAACAGTGTTCAGGAGTCTACTGCAGGGGCGGAGGTGTGGGCGGCCGGGGTGCGCTTCCGGGCGATGGTGCTGTCGAGATGCAGCGAAGATTTCACAAACGCGCAAATATGTTTCATGCGACCATGAGTCACTTAGGTATTGACATTTGAACCTTGATCGACTAGGGGTCATAGTTCTCCAGTCAGCCCGTGTGCGACGCTGACACCATGAACCAGCCCTCCATGGCCACCCTGTCTTCGGGAAAAATCACCCTGCGCGACGCCCGCCGCGGGACCACACGGGATGTGGAACTGGAGCCCTTCGAGATGGCAGTGCACCCCCTCCATGACCGGAGCACCGGACGCCCGCTCACGCCTCTGACATGGTTCGAGACCATCAACCTCTGCAACGAGCTATCCAATGCCGAAGAGCTGCAGCCGGCCTACACGCGTGCTGGGGACGGACGCTCCGTTACCTGGAACACGAGCGCTGACGGGTACCGATTGCCCACCGAGGCCGAGTGGGAGTACGCCTGCCGCGCCGGAACGACCTCGCCCGCCTACGGGCCGCTTGAAGACATCGCCTGGACCGGCCTCGACCACCTCGAGGGCCCCCAGCCCGTCGTCCGTTCAGAGAACCCTTGACCTTCCCCCGTAGGGGAAGGTGCAGACTGAAGATCAACCACTGGAAAACCAGCCATCAGCTTCTGCCGTCACGCAATGAACCGGTGCCCGATGGCAGTGTAGGGAGATTCGCATGAACGAGGCAGTACCGCATTTCGATCTGGCGATCATCGGTTCCGGTGGTGGCGCGTTCGCTGCCGCGATCAGGGCAACGAACCTCGACAAACGGGTCGTCATGATCGAACGCGGGACCGTGGGCGGGACCTGCGTGAACACCGGATGCATCCCCTCCAAGGCTCTGCTCGCCGCAGCCGAGGCACGCCACACCGCCCAGGACGCCGGCAGGTTCCCCGGCCTCACCGCCACCGCGGGACCCGTGGACATGGAAGCACTCATCGCGGGAAAGCGCGCCTTGGTGGAGAACGTGCGCTCCGATAAGTACGTGGACCTCGTCGCGGACTACGGGTGGGAGCTGCGCCACGGCAATGCTGTATTCACCGGCACCGCCGCGGACCCTGCGCTGGAGGTCACCGCGCAGGACGGGACCAGGGAGACGATCACGGCCGCCCACTATCTGGTCGCGACCGGCTCCACCCCGTGGGCCGCACCGATCAATGGTCTGGACACGGTCGATTACCTGACATCGACCACGGCCATGGAACTCGACGAGGTACCCGAGTCCTTGCTGGTCATCGGCGGCGGGTACGTCGCCCTGGAACAGGCCCAACTCTTCGCCCGCCTCGGCTCGAAGGTCACCATGCTGGTGCGCTCTCGCCTGGCATCGGGTGAGGAACCCGAAGCATCCAGGGCATTGATGAGCGTCTTCGCCAACGAGGGCATCCGGGTCATCCGCCGCTCCACCGTCTCCTCCATCACCCAGGACACGGACGGCGGCATTGCCGCCCAGGCCGACATCGCCGGCGGGCGCGAAACCCTCCGGGCCTCCAAGGTCCTCATCGCCACGGGTCGGCGCCCGGTCACCGACGGGCTAAACCTGGCCGGGGTGAGCGTGAAGACCGGGGACAAGGGGGAAGTCGTCGTCGAGGACACCCTGGTGAGCTCTAACCCACGCGTTTGGGCTGCGGGGGACGTGACCGGGCACCCCGAATACGTGTACGTCGCCGCATCCCACGGCACCCTGATGGTCGACAACGCCTTCAGCGACGCCGGCCGCGCCGTGGACTACAGCCACCTGCCCCGCGTCACGTTCACCAGCCCTAACCTCGCGGTTGTCGGCATGACCGACAAGCAGGCAAGAGACGCCGGGATCAGGTGCGAATGCCGGGTTGTACCGCTGGAATACATACCCCGCGCCGTGGTGAACCGGGACACCCGCGGATTCATCAAGATGGTCGCAGACGCCGACACCGGCAGGATCGTCGGTATCACCGCCGTCGCGAAGGAAGCCGGCGACCTCGCTGCAACAGGCGTGTACATCCTGCAGGCCGGGATGACCGTCGATCAGGTCGCGAACCTCTGGAGCCCGTACCTGACCATGGCCGAGGGCATCAAGATCGTTGCCCAGTCCTTCAAGACGGATGTCTCCAAACTTTCCTGCTGCGCCGCCTGAACACCTGAACCACCGATCGCCGAACACTGACACACCATGCCTTGAAAGGAACGACCGCGATGAACAACATCAGCGAGGTCACTGACCGGCTTGCGTCCAACGAGACGGGGATGGAGCCCTGGCTGTGGATGCCCCTACTGAAACTCCTCGCCCTGGGCGACCCGGTCGACGTGAGCGACCTCGCCGCGGCGACCGGCCGTGCCGGGGAGGAAGTCCGCACTGCCCTCAAGGCGATGGGCGACACGGAGTACGACGGGTCCGGGCGGATCATCGGGCAGGGCCTGACGCAGCGCCCCACGCAGCACCGGTTCGAGGTAAACGGTGAGCAACTCTACACCTGGTGCGCGCTGGACACCCTGATCTTCCCGACCCTGCTGGGCGCATCCGCGCGTATCGAATCCTCACATCAGGCCACAGGCACCCCGGTACGGGTGGCTGTCACAGCGATGGGTGTCACCAGCGTGGAGCCGGCCACCGCCGTGGTGTCCCTGGTGAACCCGGAGGACATCAGCTCCGTCCGCTCATCGTTCTGCAACCAGGTCCACTTCTTCGCCTCACCCGACGACGCAGCGCCCTGGCTCGAAACCCACCCCGGCGGCACCATCATGCCTGTCAAAGAGGCCTACGAACTCGGATCCTCCATGGCTGAGAAGATGCTCACCCACACACCAGGACCCGCCACCGACCAGGTAAGCAACGGCGTCCAAAGCTGCGCCTGCTGAACCAACCGACCACCCACCACTACCCGCCGGACCACCACTGGCAACTGGAGGGCTTGCACGGGTTCAGTACCGGTGCAGGAGGCGGGCCGGGGCCGGTGCGAGATGTTGACGAAGGACCGGAAAGAGCCGGGAAAGATCCGCTGAATCTGAAGGAGAAATTCTCATGAGTGAACATTTCGATGTTGCCGTCCTCGGTCTGGGCCCAGGCGGGGAGGTCGCGGCCGACCGGCTTCTGAAAGCCGGGAAGAACGTCGTGGTCTTCGAGCGGGAACTAATCGGCGGGGAATGCGCCTACTGGGCGTGTATCCCTTCCAAGACCGTCCTGCGGCCGCCGGAAGCGCGCACGGAAGTTCAACGGGCCGCCGGTGTCTCCGGCGCCGAACTGGACTGGGCTGCCACTGCAAAGTACCGGGACTACATGATCCGGAACCTCGATGACCAGGCACAGGTCGACGGGTACATCAAAGAGGGCGCCGTGGTGATCAAGGACGAAGCTCGGATTACCGGACCGGGCCGGATCCAGGCTGGAGACCGCGAGATCACAGCCGAGCACATCATTATCGCCACCGGCTCCGACGCCGTGATCCCACCGTTGGACGGCATCGACCAGATCACGGCCTGGACGAACCGTGAAACCTACACCACCAGCACGCTCCCCGAGCGGGCGGTCATCATCGGCGGCAGCGCCGTCGGCGTGGAAACCGCGACGTTCCTGGCCCGCTTCGGAGTGGCCATCACCCTGATCCACTGCGGCGAGAGGTTACTGGACCGCGAAGGGCCCCGGGTGGGGGAACTTGCCCACCAGTACCTGCAGGAGGCCGGCATCGACATCCGGCTGGCCACCTCCGCCGTCCAGGCGCGGCGCGAGGGAGCCGACAGCATCATCGAGCTTCAGACACGCGACGGCGATCCAGCCGGTGAGGTGGCAGCAGACGTCGTGATCTTCGGTACCGGCCGCACACCACGCACCGAAGGACTCGGCTTCGAACACGCTGGCGTAACCCTCGGCGACCACGGAGAAATCCAGATCGACGACCACTGCCGCGCCGGCGAAAACACGTGGGCCATCGGCGACGTCACCGGCATCATGCCTTTCACCCACGTCGCGAAGTACCAAGGCCGGATCGCCGCCGACGCCATCCTCGGCCGACCCCACCCGGCCACCTACGACGGCATACCGCGTGTCGTATTCACCGACCCCGAAATCGCCGGCGCCGGACTAACCCAGGAACAGGCAACGAAGCAGGGCATCCGCACCATCGCCACGGAACTGGACCTCGCCGACGCCATCGCCCGACCCTGGACCTACGAGCAGGACCCCCGCGGGCACCTCGGCCTACTCGCCGACGCCGACCGGAAGATCCTCATCGGAGCCTGGGCCGTCGGCCCCATGGCCGGAGAGTGGATCCACCACGCCTCCCTCGCCATCCGCACGCAACTGCCGATCGACACGCTCCTGGACCAGGTCGCCCAATTCCCGACCTACCACGAGGCCTACCAGGTCGCCCTCGAACAACTCGACCTCACCCCCTAACCGGGTCGAGAAACGTACAGGCGGGAGCACGAAGGAATTGGCACACCACAAAGACCCCCATCACCTTCGTGATCTTCCAGCAAAATGGAAGATTACGGAGTCTTTCGAGAACGAGGTGAAGCATGCGTATCGGTGAAGTAGCGGCGGCCTCCGGCGTGACGACCAAGGCCTTGAGGTTTTACGAGGAGCGAGGGCTCCTGCCGCAGGCCGACCGAGCCACCAACGGCTACCGCGACTATCCAGAGGACACGATCGTCAGGCTTGAATTCATCCGGCGCAGCCAAGTTGCCGGCCTCACTCTGGCCGAAATCCTCGACATCCTCCAAATCCGGGATGCTGGCACGGCGCCGTGCGGCCACGTGCGTGATCAGCTTGCCGAGCACCTGACGAACCTGGACAGGCACATCGCCGAACTCACCGCGCTCAGAGAAACCGTTGCCGGCCTTCACGGAACCGCGGCGGCCGGCGACCCCGCTCAGTGCAATGCCGAAGTCATCTGTAGCTACCTTTGATCATCGGCACATCCACAACCAGACGTTTCAACGGAATCACTCAGCGACGACGGACCGCAATCCATAAGCCGCACCGCCGGCAGACGTAAGCCGCGCCATCCGCCAACGCGTGCAACCTGCTCAACGGCAGACGCCGCCCACAGCACGAACAGTGCGCACTGGTGTCGCTGGTTTGGACCATTGTCCATCGTAAGACCGACTCTTCAACCACAGGCCCTCTAGGGCGGGATCTAGGATTTCACGACAAAACGTTTGTTGCGCCAGGGGTGCCTATGAAACCCGCCGTCAGCCGGACGTAGAACCTGTCGTCTGCGGAAAGCTCAGATCCGATCACCCACCTGATTAGCAGGCCTTAAAGCGTTACAAAAACCACGCCATTTAGCGCTGCGATTCACACCGTCTCTGACGTGATGGTCTCGTGGGCGGGCGGGGCGTGTAAAGGGGTATACCTGCCTGGACGTGCCCCGCAGGGCCCCTGGTGGCCTGTCGGCAGGGAAGCTGCGCTCGGCTCATGGACCAGCGTCCCCCCTGGTCAAGCCCCTCGTGATGGTGTAGCGGTCTGATCCTTCATGGGGGTCAGGCGCTGAGGCCGAGGGTGAGTTCGGTGTCGGGGTCCACCTCGTCTCCGGTGTTGGTCACGGTGGTGAGCCTGCAGCGGGCCAGGACTTCGAGACCGAGGTAGCGTCGACCCTCGGCCCATTCATCGGTCTGCTCGGCCAGCACCGCACCCACGAGCCTGACGATGGCCGCCCGGTTGGGGAAGATGCCCACCGCGTCGGTGCGGCGGCGGATCTCCCGGTTGAGCCGCTCGGCCGGGTTGTTCGACCAGACCTGCGTCCAGACGTCCTTCGGGAACGTGGTGAAGGCCAGGATGTCCGCCCGGGCGGCGTCGAGGTGCTCAGCCACGGTGGGCAGCTTCCCGCTCACGTAGTCCAGGAGCCGGTCGAACTGCGCGTGCACGCTGGCCGCATCGGGCTGGTCATAGACCGAGTGCAGCATGGCTTTCACGGCCGGCCACATGTTCTTCGGGGTGATGCCCATCAGGTTCGCCGCGTAATGGGTGCGGCAGCGCTGCCACGTCGCTCCGGGCAGGTTCGCCGCGATGGCGTCCTTGAGTCCGGTGTGGGCGTCAGAAGTGACCAACCGGACCCCGGCCAGGCCGCGGGCGACCAGGTCGGCGAAGAACTCGTTCCACGCCGCCCCGGTCTCCGAGGTGGCGACCCGCAGGCCCAGGACCTCGCGGTGGCCGTCAGCGTTGACCCCGGTGGCCAGCAGCACCACGGCGTTGACCACGCGCCCGCCCTCGCGGACCTTCATGCTCAGCGCATCGGCGGCCACGAACGTGAACGGGCCGGCCACCCCGAGCGGGCGGTGGCGGAAGGCCTCGACCTGCTCGTCGAGCTCGGTGGCCATCCGGGAGACTTGGGACTTGGACAGGGCGTTGACGCCCAGAGTCTTGACCAGCTTGTCCATCCGTTGGGTCGAGACCCCGGCGAGGTAGCAGTCAGCGACCACGGTGATCAGCGCCGACTCCGCTCTCTTCCTGCGTTCAAGTAGCCAGTCCGGGAAGTACGTGCCCGATCTGAGCTTGGGGATGGCCACGTCCAGGGTGCCGACCCGGGTGTCCAGGTCCCGGTGGCGGTACCCGTTCCGCTGAGCAGTGCGCGAGGAGCTGGGCTTGCCCCATTCGGCACCGACCACCGCGTCGGCATCCGCGGACAGCAAGGTGTTGATCATGGTCTGCAGCAGATGGCGCATCATGTCCGGGGACGCTTCAGACAGGGCTTCTCCGAGCAGGCCGGCAGGGTCGA
>NZ_JBQXFD010000014.1:0-64830 GCF_052615555.1 Micrococcus sp. EWR3.9.1 | reverse complement strand
ATGGGCTCGACTCCCAGCGGGCGGCCTTCGACGACGTCGTCCTAACTCGCGTCGATGAGCGCGACTACTTCCGGTGTTGGCGGACGAGCTCCGCCCCGAAGAAAGACGCAGCCCGCTTCAAGATCTCGTTCGCCCGACGCAACTCACGGACCTCCTGCCGGAGTTCCCGCTCGCGCCGCGCTTCCACCGTGCTCACCCCAGCGACGTGACCGTCGTGGATGTCGGCCTGCTTGACCCACCTCCGCACCGACTCGACCCCGTACCCGAGCTGCGTCGCGACCCGATTGCCGGTCCCGTGCTCTGCTCGCCGCGCCCTCACCATCCGGACCGCGGCGGCCTTCTCCTCCGGTGAATACCGACGCGTCGTCGGCTTCCCTGATGTCTGCTCATTCGGCATAACCCCATCCTCGTTTCCAAGGTCAGGAGCCTCCAACAAACTCAGGGCTCTTCAGTGTTCGTCAGGCAAATGACTTGAGAAATGTCTACGTGGGTCCATTCTGACGCCACAACGAGTTTCGTCTCGCGGACTCGGCCGGGCAGCGCGAGCCGATGCGCCGCACGGTGGCTGGGCGCCGCAGCTCGGTGGGGTCTACACCTCCGACCGTCGAACAAACATCGGCAGTGGCGGTATAGCGACTCAGCGTAAATGTGGAGGTGGTGAGATGGTGACCTCGTGTGCGGACCTGCCAGGCATCGACTCGGAGTCCATCGGGCTGGGTGGGCGCCCAGCCGATCACTGTCCGCGCGGTGAGCGGCCCAGTCGGCGACCGCCGGCGCGAAGTGGTTCACCGCCGAACGGTCCCCACGGGCAATTCATGCGGCTGCTGGGCCTGGCGCCCGGCATCGACAGCGTCACCGCCAGCTGCGACCTGGGCGTCCTGCGGATGGTGATGTCCATCGAGCAGCCCACCGTCCGGAAAGATCCCCCTGAAGCATCCTGCTTCCTGACTATGCGCACTCAGCCCTGCGCCTATGCCGATCCTGCCGCGCTCTTTGACCATCCCAGTAACGTATCTCACATGACAAGAATCGACGGCCCCTGTAGCGTGTCTCTCGTAGCGCGCCTCACGTGACAAGAAAGGAACGACCATCATGGCCAAAGCAGTAGGAATCGATCTGGGGACCACGAACTCCGTTATCGCCGTCTGGGAGGCCGGCGAGGAGAAGGTCATCCCGAACGCGGAGGGAGCCCGCACTACCCCGTCGGTGGTCGCTTTCACCGAGGACGGTGAACGGCTGGTGGGGCAGCTTGCCCGCCGGCAGAGCATCCTCAACCCGAAGGGCACCATCTCGTCCGCCAAGCGGTTCATCGGCCGGTCCTTCGACGAGATCAAGGAGGAGGCCAACGCCGTCGGCTTCGACGTCGTGGAAGGCCCCAACGGCGAAGCACGGTTCAACATCCGCGGCAAGCAGTACGCGCCGGAGGAGATCAGTGCCCAGGTGCTGCGCAAGCTCGTTGACGATGCCAGCAAGTTCCTCGGTGAGAAGGTGACCGAGGCCGTCATCACTGTTCCCGCCTACTTCAACGACGCCCAACGCACCGCGACCAGGGACGCCGGACGCATCGCCGGGCTCGAGGTGTTGCGCATCATCAACGAGCCCACCGCCGCCGCACTGGCGTACGGAATGGACAAGAAGAACCACGAGACCATCCTGGTGTTCGACCTCGGTGGCGGCACGTTCGATGTCAGCCTCCTCGACGTGGGCGACGGGGTCGTCGAAGTGCGATCCACCGCCGGTGACACCCACCTGGGCGGCGACGACTTCGACCGCCGGCTGGTGGACCACTTTGCCGACGAGTTCAAGAACGAGAACGGCATCGACCTGCGCAACGACCCGCAGGCGCTGCAGCGACTGTTCGAGGCGGCCGAGAAGGCGAAAATCGAGCTCAGCTCGGTGTCCCAGACCCAGGTCAGCCTGCCCTTCATCACCGCTGACGCCAGTGGGCCCAAGCACCTGACCATGACCGTGAAGCGGTCCAAGTTCGAAGACCTCACCGCTGACCTCGTTGAGCGGTGCCTCGGTCCGGTGCGTCAGGCGATGGCCGACGCGAAGATCAGCGAGGACGATATCGACGAGGTCATCCTCGTGGGCGGTTCCACCCGCATCCCCGCTGTCCAAGCGCTCGTCAAGCGGCTCACCGGCGGCAAGGAGCCGAACATGACGGTGAACCCCGATGAGGTGGTCGCTGTGGGCGCCGCCATCCAGGCGGGCGTCCTCAAGGGCGACGTCGACGACGTGCTGCTGCTGGATGTCACGCCGCTGTCGCTGGGTGTGGAGACCCGCGGTGGCGTGATGACGAAGATCATCGAACGCAACACCACCATCCCCGCCCGACGCAGCGAGGTGTTCTCCACGGCCGAAGACAACCAGCCGTCGGTGGAGATCGTCGTCCTGCAGGGCGAGCGGGAGAACGCCGCGGACAACCGGGTGCTGGGCCGGTTCGAGCTCACCGGCATCCGCCCCGCTCCTCGCGGTGAAGCGCAGGTCGAGGTCACCTTCGACATCGACGCGAACGGCATCCTGAACGTGACGGCGAAGGACAAGGACACCGGCACCGAGCAGGGCATCACCATCAGTGACACCTCGAATCTGGACCAGGGCGAGATCGACCGGATGATTAAGGAAGCCGAGCAGCACCGGGCTGACGACCAGGCGCTGCGCCAGGCCGTGGACGCCCGCAACGAGCTGGACTCCGCCGCCTACCAGGTCGAGCGGGTACTGCGTGAGCTCGGCGACGCTGCACCGGAGCACGAGCGTGCCCGCGCGGAGCTGCTCATCACGCAGGCCCGCGAGGCAGTGCAGAACAACGTGGGCGAGCAGGAAGCGAAAGAGCGCACCAGCGAGCTGCTGCAGGTTGCGCAGTCCCTTGCTGCGGCCCGCGCGAACGCCAGCCACGCTGAGCAGCCCGCTCAGGATGACGATGACGACGTCGTCGACGCCGAATTCGACAAGTAGCACGGAGGGAGGATCGCGATGGTCGAGGAGCAGAACGAGGACACGCGGGCCGTGGACCTGCTGAACGACGACCTCACCGACGTGTCCCCGGAGGAGGTCCACGCCGCGCAAGCAGCGGTCGCCTCCCAGTTGGAGGCGGCCGAGGACCGGTGGCGCCGGGCGGCGGCGGACTACGACAACCTCCGCAAACGAACGGCGCGCGAGATCCAGACCGTCCGCGAGCAGGAGCGGCAGCACACCGCCAAAGTCTTCTTGCCCGTCGTCGACGGGCTGGACCGGGCGCTCAGCTTCGGGGTGGACCTTGACGAGGGCGTTCTGGGTGGCATGCAGGCCGTCCGGGCGCAGGCCGCTGATGCGTTGCGCGCACTCGGGTACCCCGAGATTGTCATCGACGGTGCGGAGTTCGACCCGCAGCTGCACGAGGCGGTCTCGGTCGTCGAGGATGCCAGCGTCCCGCCGGGCAGCATCCTCGCCGTCACTCGCTCCGGGTTCGGAACGCCTGAGCGGATGCTGCGACCGGCTGCGGTCGTGGTCACCCGCAGGCCGGAGGAGGAGTAGGAGATGGCGGAGGATCTCTACAGCGTGCTGGGGGTCTCCCGGTCGGCGGATCAGAAGGAGATCCGCCGCGCCTACCGGGAGAAGGCCCGCAAGTTCCACCCGGACGTCAACAAGGCCCCGGGGGCGGAGGAGACCTTCAAACGGATCAGTGAAGCCCACGATGTGCTGTCGGACCCGGAAACCCGCTCACAGTACGACCGGTTCGGTGAGAACTTCCGGCAGTACGCCGCCGCGGACGCGGCTCGCTCCTCCGAGCAGCCGCGCCGCAGCGGCGGCACCCGATACACGTGGAGCGGGGGCGGCGCGCAGAGCGTGAACTGGGAGGACCTCTTCGGGGGTGGCTTCGGTGGTTTCGGTCGCGGCGCCGACCGCACCGCGGAGCTGGAGATCACGGTCGAGGAGGCCTACCGGGGCGGGCGGCGCACGGTGCAGGTCGCGTCCCCGTACGGCGGCGCGCAGGAGTACACCATCGACATCCCAGCGGGCGCTGTCGACGGGCAGCGGTTGCGGATCGCGGGCGCCGACGGACAGGACGGGGACCTGCTGGTCACGCTGCGCGTGAAGGACAGTAAGCGGTACCGGCTCAGCGGCGCGGACATCGAAACGGACCTTCCCATCTCACCGTGGGAGGCGGCGCTGGGCGCGGATGTCAGCATGCCCACCCCCGGCGGCCCGGTCACCGTGCACGTTCCGCCCGGCTCGTCCACGGACAGGCGGCTCCGCCTGCGCGGGCAGGGGATGCCGCGCAGGGGACAGCCGGGAGACCTGTATGCGCGGGTGAAGGTCGTCGTTCCCCGCACTCTCAGCAAGAAGGAGAGGGAGCTGTTCGAGCAGCTCCGCGACGAATCGTCGTTTGATGCCAGGAGAGGATCATGACCTCACGTCACCTGCCCGTCCGTGTCGCCCGGGCCGACCTGGCGGCGACCGCGGTGGCCGCAGGTATCCACCCGGATACGTTGCGGAAGTTCGTCGAGCTGGGGCTGGTCACCGCCCACGTCGACACCAGCGGCCGGCTGTGGTTCGCCCGTACTGTCCCCGCCCGCGTGCACACCATCGTGCGTCTGCACTCCGATCTTGCCGTGAACTACGCCGGCATCGCACTCGTGCTCGACCTGCTCGCCCGCATCGAGCAGCTCGAGCAGCACCGGACCATCCGACTTGAAGGAGACATCCCATGGACATGAACTCACTCACTCAGAAGTCGCAGGAAGCGCTCACCTCGGCCCAGAGCATCGCGGTCCAGGCCGGTCAGGTCGAAACGGACGAGGAGCATCTCCTGCTCGCACTGCTGCAGCAGGAGGAGGGGCTGGTTCCCCGACTGCTGCAGGCAGCGGGTGCTGACGTGGAAGCGGTACGCGCCGACGTCGAAGCGGAGATCGCCCGCAAGCCCAGCGTCTCCGGGTCCTCCCCGCAGACCGGTCAGGTGTACGTGAGCCGCAGCCTCACCTCCACCCTGGAACGGGCGGAGCGGGAGGCAAAGCGGCTGAAAGACTCCTACATCTCCGTGGAGCATCTCGTTCTGGCCCTCGTCGACGACTCCTCCAACCGTCCCGCGTCCCGTGTGCTGCGCGGCCACGGTGTCACCCGGGAGAGCTTCCTCAGCGCACTCACCGAGATCCGCGGCAACCAGCACGTCAACTCCGCCACCCCCGAGCAGACGTACGAGGCGTTGGCGAAGTACGGCCGTGACCTGGTCGCTGACGCCCGGTTGGGCAAGCTTGACCCGGTGATCGGGCGTGATGCGGAGATCCGCCGGGTCATCCAGATCCTCTCCCGCAAGACCAAGAACAACCCCGTTCTCATCGGCGAGCCCGGTGTCGGAAAGACCGCCATCGTGGAGGGCCTTGCCCAGCGGATCTTGAGTGAGGACGTGCCCGAGGGCCTTCGCGACAAGACCGTGTTCTCGCTGGACCTGTCTGCCCTGGTCGCCGGCGCGAAGTACCGGGGCGAGTTCGAGGAGCGAATGAAGGCAGTCCTGGCGGAGGTGAAGGCAGCGGAGGGACGCATCCTGCTGTTCATCGACGAGCTGCACACCCTGGTGGGGGCGGGAGCCACCGAAGGGGCGATGGACGCCGGCAACATGCTCAAGCCGATGCTCGCCCGCGGGGAGCTGCACCTCATCGGTGCCACCACCCTCGATGAGTACCGCAAGCACATCGAGAAGGACGCTGCCCTGGAACGCCGGTTCCAGACGGTGATGGTCGAGGAACCTGACGTGGAGGACGCGATCTCCATCCTCCGCGGCCTGCGCGAACGGCTGGAGGTCTTCCACGGTGTCCGCATCCAGGACAGCGCACTGGTCGCTGCCGCCGTGCTGTCCCACCGGTACATCACCGACCGGTTCCTGCCCGACAAGGCCATCGACCTCATCGACGAAGCCTGCGCGCGTCTGCGAACCGAGATCGACTCAATGCCCGCTGAGCTCGACGAACTGACCCGGCGGGTGACCCGCCTGGAGATCGAGGAAGCGGCGCTGTCGAAGGAAACGGACCCTGCCAGCAAGAACCGGCTGGAGGAGCTGCGCCGGGAGCTGGCCGACCTGAAGGCGGAGGCGGACTCCAAGCGCGCCCAGTGGGAGGCGGAGCGTCAAGCGATCCGCAAGGTCCAGGAGCTGCGCGGTGAGCTGGAGCGTCTGCGGCGGGAGGCGGAGGAAGCGGAGCGCTCCTACGACCTCAACCGTGCCGCTGAACTGAGGTACGGGGCTATCGCTGACGTGGAACGACGCCTGCGCGCCGAGGAGGAGCGTCTCGCCTCCAAGCAAGGCGGGCAGCGGCTGCTGCGGGAGGTGGTCACCGAGGACGAGATCGCCGAGATCGTCGCAGCATGGACGGGGATCCCCGTGGCCCGGCTGAAGGAAGGTGAACGCGACAAGATCCTCAGCCTGGACGCCACCCTCAAGGAGCGGGTGGTCGGTCAGGATGAGGCCATCACGCTCGTCAGCGACGCGATTATCCGTGCCCGCTCCGGCATCCGCGACCCGCGCCGACCCATCGGCTCGTTCATCTTCCTCGGCCCCACCGGAGTGGGAAAGACCGAACTGGCCAAAGCGCTCGCGCAAGCACTGTTCGACAGCGAGTCGGCGATGGTCCGGCTGGACATGAGCGAATACCAGGAACGTCACACCGTCAGCCGGCTCGTCGGTGCACCTCCCGGGTATGTCGGGTACGAGGAGGGAGGGCAGCTGACCGAGGCGGTGCGCCGCCGCCCGTACAGCGTGGTCCTTTTCGACGAGATCGAGAAAGCGCACCCGGACGTGTTCAACACGCTGCTGCAGGTCCTCGACGACGGCCGCATCACCGACAGCCAGGGACGCACCGTCGACTTCCGCAACACCATCCTCATCATGACCTCCAACATCGGTGCCCATCACCTGTTGGGCCTCGATGGCGGCTCGATCCCCGACGACGTGCGAAACAGTGTGCTCGGTGAGTTGCGCGCCCACTTCCGTCCCGAGTTCCTCAACCGGGTGGACGACATCGTGGTGTTCTCGCCGCTGGGTCGTGAACAGATCCAGGACATTGTGGAGCTGCAGTTCAACGACCTGCGCTCCCGGCTGGCCGAGCGTCAGATCCGCATCGAGCTGACGCCCGCGGCACGCCAGCTCATCGCCGAACGCGGCTACGACCCCGTGTACGGGGCGCGTCCGCTGCGACGCTACATCAGCCATGAGATCGAGACCCGGCTGGGTCGTGCGCTGCTGAGCGGGCAGGTGATGGACGGGTCGACGGTCACGCTGGACGTGCAGGACGGCGACCTCGTCTTCAACATCGCAGCGCCCGCCGAAGAGGAGGACGCGGGGTGAGCGCGATTGCGACCTGCCCCAACTGCGGGAAGAAGAACCGTGTCCCCGCCGCCGCGTCGGGGTACCCGCGCTGCGGCGTCTGCAAGAGCGCCCTGCCGTGGATCGTCGATGCGGGCGATGCGGACTTCGCCGAGGTGGTCGAGCAGGCCCCGCAAGTGGTGCTCGTGGACTTGTGGGCGACCTGGTGCGGACCGTGCCGGATGGTCAGCCCTGCTCTCGAGAAGGTCGCCACGGAACGTGCCGGCAAGCTCAAGCTGGTGAAAGTAGACGTGGACGCCGCGCCGGAGACGGCCCGCAAGTTCTCCGTCCAGGCGGTGCCGACCCTGCTCATCCTCAACCAAGGGAACGTGCTCTCCCGCCAATCCGGAGCCGCCCCGCCGGACGTGCTGATGCGCTGGGTGGACGAGGCGCTGCAGAAGAAGGCTGACTCGGCCGGCGGTGCCCCATGAGATACGTCGACCCACACGTCACGCTCATCCGCCCGGTCCGTCCCCGGACACCCGAGTCATGTGAGGACTGCGTGGCGGCCGGCACGCCCTGGTTGCACCTGCGGATGTGCCGCACCTGCGGGAAGGTCGGGTGCTGCGACTCCTCCCCGATGCGGCACGCCCGCACGCATGCGCTCACGGCGGGGCACCCCATCGTGCGGTCGCTGGAGCTGGGGGAGAACTGGAGCTGGTGCTACGTGGACGAAGCGTACCTATGAGTGACACGCCCGACGCCAACCGCCGCCAGGTCGCTCAGGCCGAGACGCCTGACACCATCGGCGCCTTCCCGCGGCTCAGCGACGAGCAGATCGCGGTGCTGCTCGGACGAGGGCAGCGCCGCACACTCACCGACGGGGAGGTTCTCATCCGGCCCGGCGAGCACCCGTCCTCCATCTATGTCGTCCTGGAAGGGCACCTGCTGACGGCGGACACCGAACCTGCGGCGGATCCGCGTCACCCCGATGAGCCGTTGGCGGTCGGGGTGCACGGCCGCGGCCGGTTCGTGGGGGATGTCGGGTTGCTGGAAGGACAGCCGTCTTTCGTACTCGTCTCCGCCATCGGCGCCGCCGAGGTGGTGGAGGTGCCCGTCGATGAGCTGGAGGCCATCGTCACCTCGGACCCGCTGTTGGGTGAGATCATCCTGCGGGCCTACCTCATCCGCCGCTCCCTGGCCATCGGGGCGGGAGCGGGCCTGCGGATCGTCGGCTCCTGCTTCTCCCCGCAGACCCGGGATCTGCTGGACTTCGTCGCACGAAACCGGCTGCCCCACCGGCTGGTGGACCTGGATGAGGACGAGAAAGCGGAGCGGCTGGTCCGCCAGCTCGGCGCCACCGCCGCCGACTTCCCGCTGGTGATCCTCGGCGGCTCACGCACCGTCCTGGGTGCCACCCCGGCACGGCTTGCCGAAGAGTTGGGGATGCGCCCGCCCGCCCCGCCGCCCACCTGCGATGTGCTGGTCGTCGGCGCTGGGCCGGCTGGTCTTGCCGCGGCGGTGTATGCAGCCTCCGATGGGTTGTCGGTCTACCTGTGCGACGCGGTCGCCAGCGGCGGGCAGGCGGGAACGTCTGCGAAGATCGAGAACTATCTGGGGTTTCCTGCCGGGATCTCCGGCTTTGAGCTCGCCGACCGCAGCCTCCTGCAGGTGCGCAAGTTCGGTGCCACGTTGGACATCCCGGCCATGGTCCAGGAGGTCGTGGAGGATGAGGACCGCTTCCGGGTGATCTTCAAAGATGGCAGGGAGGTCACCTCAGATGTGGTGGTCCTTGCCAACGGGGTGCGGTACCGCTCGCTTCCCGCCGCGGGGCTGGACCGGTTCCGGGCCTCGAACGTGTTCTACGCGGCAACAGCGCAGGAAGCGCGGATGTGCGTAGACACACCTGTCGCTGTTGTCGGCGGCGGCAACTCCGCCGGCCAGGCCGCGCTGTTCCTTGCCCGCACGTCCCCCCGTGTGCACCTTGTGGTGCGCGCCGCGGACCTGGGAGCGGGAATGTCCAGATACCTGGTGGACCAGATCCAACATCACCCCCGCATCAACGTGCTGCTGTCCTCGGAGGTCGTGGAAGCACACGGCGGCAACCGCTTGGAAGCGGTCACAGTCCGTCACGGTGACGTGCTCAAGAAGCTCCGCGTGGGGCACGTGTTCGTCTTCATCGGCGCCGCTCCGGCGACGACGGGGTTGAAGGTCGATGTGGCACGCGATCCCGACGGGTACATCCTCACCGGCGCGGAGGCGGAGCTGGCCGGCGCGCGGACGGAAGGAAGCCCCCGCTTCTCTTTGGAGACCACTATCCCCGGGGTCTTCGCTATCGGCGATGTGCGGCACGGGTCTGTGAAGCGAATGACCTCGGCTGTGGGTGAGGGCGCCAGTGTGGTCCAGCAGATCTTCGAGTACCTGAACGAGGGTCGTCACAGTCGGGTGCGCGCATGAGCTCCGACATCCAGCGACACGTGACGCCGCACGCCGCCCCGAACCGGCAGCCGTGGGAGAACCCGCGGATCCTCCGGTGGCCCATGCGGGCGTTGCGGGCGGGATCCGCTCGACGGTGCGTCGGATGAGGTGGTTTCGCCGCATCCCGGTGCGGCATATTGCCGAGGAACGCGGCGAGGGCCCGACGGTGCTGCTGCTGCACGGTATTGCGTCCTCGTCGGTGACGTTTCACCACGTGATCCCGTTGCTCGAGCGCACCCACCGGTGCATCGCCATCGACCTGCTTGGCTTCGGCGAGTCGCCGGCCCCGGAGTGGGCCGATTACACCCTGGCCGACCATGTCGCCGCTATCGAGCGGATGGTCGCCTCGTTGCGGCTGCGGGAGCCGTTCACTGTGGTCGGGCATTCTATGGGCGCCCTCATCGGCGCCGCCCGGTACGCCGCCCGGCGGCGAAAGCGAGTCGCGAAGCACGTGATGGTCAGCCCACCTATCTATCTGGCACCCCATGAGATCGGGGACGTCATCGAGCGGGCCCGGATGGACTTCTACCTGCGGCTCTTCGAGTACCTCCGCACGAACCGGAAGTTCACCCTCCGGCATGCTGCGCTGGTACAGCGGCTACTGCTCATCCCCAAAGCTGTCGATACTACTGAACGCAACTGGGAGCCGTTCATCAAGTCGTTGCGGCACTCCATCGAGTCACAGACCGCGCTCACTCAGCGACATCGCCCATGCCA
Organism: Micrococcus sp. EWR3.9.1; assembly: GCF_052615555.1. Classification (NCBI taxonomy): domain Bacteria; kingdom Bacillati; phylum Actinomycetota; class Actinomycetes; order Micrococcales; family Micrococcaceae; genus Micrococcus; species Micrococcus sp. EWR3.9.1. Next base: position 54,359 of record NZ_JBQXFD010000014.1, on the reverse strand, counting down.
AAGCCCCCATCGACGTCATTATGGGCGACCTCGACGAGTTCCGCTCCGAAGCCGTGCTGCGCATCGTGGAGCGGATGAGGGGGGGCGCCGTCCGGCGTGTGCGGGCAACGAACCACCTCATCGGCAAGCGCCTCGCCCAAATCGGCGTTACGAAAGTGACCACAGAGTAATGGAACGGGTGCCACTCCCGTGCCGATATGAAGGTGGAAAAACAAAGAAGTAGTAGTAGCACCCATGGGTGAACCGCGCTAACATGAGTACCGTCGGGGACATCCGACGCCACCATATCGGGAAGGAATCGATTCGCTATGACAACGTCCTCCGATCTTTCGGCGAACTTGACCGCCTCGCATCGAGCCTTCTGCACGCTCGTCCAGGACCGCGGCTGATGCCGGTCGACTTGTACCGGGAAGCTGACCGTGACATTCTCACCGCCGACCTGCCCGGGGTCGAAAGCGAAAAGGTGAAACCCCGCAAGATTCATGTTCTGAGTCAGCACTCGACTCAGGAGTAACGCCCGGCCGGAGACCCATCGACGAGCCAAAGTTAGCCAGACGACAGGACTCACACCGACAGAGAACCTGCCGCGGATGTAGGGCACGGAACAAACCAACTCGATGCTTCTCGTTCGCGGCACGCGCCGAACGCAAACAAGGGCGACCTTTCCCTGATGCCGAACGGCGCACCATCCGTTCTTGCAAGACCGGAAGAGGGGCGTGCACCCAGCCTTCTGGTCTTAGCACGGTGGTTCATCCACTTTTCACTCAAGGAGTACTCCCATGACCAGCCCCGAGGCCCCTCGCAACACCCCTCCGGAACAGGACGCTAGTGAGCTCTCGTTCACCAATGACCCCCGCTGGAAACAAACGATCGCGCGGTTCTCTGACTACGCCAGTGCGCAGGCAGCGGTTGACCGTCTTTCCGACGCCGGCTTCCCCGTGGAAAGAGTGGCGATCGTGGGGTTCGACGTTCGTGTAGTCGAGCACGTACTCGGTCGCTTGACAAGAGGAAAAGCTGCGCTACGGGGCGCAGCCGCTGGAGCATGGTTCGGTGTTCTGCTAGGCCTGCTGTTCGGGCTGTTCGCCCCCGGATTCGGTTGGCTGGCCATCATGATCATCTCGGTCGCCTCTGGCGCAGTGTGGGGCGCTTTGCTTTCCTTCCTTGGACACCTGGCTACGGGCGGCCGACGGGACTTCGACTCACTGCAGACCCTTGAGGCGGGCCACTACGAGGTCCAAGTGGAAGCACCATACGCTGCGGAGGCCGCTCGTCTCCTCGCGGACCAGACCGCCCACCCCGGAGACTGAAAAGGCGTGAAGCGCCCTGAGTCTGGTGGAGACTCAGGGCGCTTCAGTCACGGTAGCCTCGGAGCAGCGCTGGTCGTGGTTGTAGAAGCCGCGTGACCTGCGCAAAGACAGAGTTTTCAGGTGCGGGCAGGGGTTCTCAAACTCCCTACGAAGGTCCATCGAAGAAGGGCCCGGGAGTCGTGAGACTCCCGGGCCCTGTTGTATGCCCAAGGTGGGTCCGTCTGCGCCCACCGCGCCCGTCGCCGTCGTGCGTGGTGTTGGATGGTCCGGTGAACACCACCACCCACGCCCCGTCCCCCGACCGACCCGCCTCTGGGCAGGGCACTCCGGCCTACGCCCGGGTGCCCGCGAGCTACTACGACATCTTCGTGGGCGTCTTCATCGCCCTCCTCATCCTCTCCGGCGTCACCGCGGCCAAGCTCTTCTACGGCCCCACCGTCCCGGTCATCTCGGACCTCTTCTACGACGGCGGCCCCCTCATCTTCGACGGCGGCGCCTTCCTGTTCCCGTTCGCGTACATCGTCGGCGACATCCTCGCCGAGGTGTACGGCTGGCGCCGGGCCCGCCGCGCCATTGTCCTCGGCTTCGCGATGCTCGTGCTCGCCGCCCTCACCTACACGGTGGTCTCCTGGACCACGCCCGTCGAGGGCTTCGAGGTCTGGGACCAGGCCCTCGCCCCGATGCTGCGGATCACCGTGGCCGGCGTCGTCGCGTTCCTCGTGGGCTCCCTGCTCAACGCGTCCATCGTGGTCCGCCTCAAGGAGCGCATGAAGGAACGGCACGTGGCGTTCCGGCTCATCCTCTCCACCGTGGTCGGCCAGTTCTTCGACACCCTGATCTTCTGCACCATCGCCTACGCCGGCACCATCTCGCTGCTGGAACTGGCGAACTACACGGTGACCGGCTTCGGCTACAAGACGCTTGTGGAGATCCTCATCGTGCCGGTGACCCTGCTCGTCATCCGCGCCCTCAAGCGCCGGGAGCCCACCTACCGGGCACCCGGCTTCGAGATCCACCGCGACGACGATCCCGCCCTCGCCCCGGCCACGTCCCGCTGACCCGCACGGGCCCCGGCGTCGGCCGCGCCGGGGCCCGTCCGTCGCGCGCACCCCGCCCACCGACTACCGTCGGTGCCATGGGCAAGGACCTCTTCGAGCACGAGCAGCAGCAGACCCTCAGCCGCGAGCAGGCCGCCGCACGCCTGCGCGACCTCGCCGACCAGCTCTCCCGGCAGAACGAGGTGCGGATCGAGCACGGCGGCCGCGATGTCGTCGTCACCGTCCCGGACCGCGTGGGACTCGAGGTGGAGCTCGAGGTCGAGGACGGCGGCGACGCCGAGCTGGAGATCACCCTCAGCTGGTGACCGGCCCCGGGCCGGCCGCCGTCGCCTCCCCGTGCCTCAGAACGTCCAGGGCTCCCCGGGGGCCAGACGACGGTAGTCGGTCACGCCCTCGGCGAGCCCCGAGAGCACCCCGTCCACCACGCCCTTGCCGTCCTCGCTGAGGATGCCGTCGTGGATGGGGCGGGTGTGCGTCGCCGCGATGGCCCGCATCTGGTCCACCACGTCCGCGATGCGCAGCCACGGTGCCGCGGCGGGCAGCAGGAGCACCTCGACGTCGGCGTCCGGCACCGTGAACGAGTCGCCGGGGTGCAGCACGGCCCCGTCCACGAGGTAGGACACGTTGACCGGGCGCGGGACCTCGGCGTGGATCACCGCGTGCTCCCCGCCGAGCACCTCCACCCGGAAGCCGGCGGCCTCGAACGTCTCCCCGGGCACGGCCGTGTGCACTCGCCCGGCGTCGAGCCCCGCCTCCCCCAGCGGCCCCGTGAGGTCCCGTGGCGCCCACACGTGCGCCTCCGTGCCGGCCACAGCCCTGGCCAGCTGCTCGGGGACCACGTGGTCCGGGTGGCCGTGCGTCACGAGGACGGCGTCCGCGCCGTCCAGGACCGCCGCATCGCTGAACGCGCCGGGGTCGAACGCGAGGCGCCGGCCGGCCTTCTCGAGGCGGACGGCCGAGTGGCCGAAGAGGGTCAGGGTCGTGCTCATGCGGATCACTCCTCCGCCCGGCGTCGGGATCCCGGGCAGTCCCAGCCTCCCGCGCGCTCCCGGCGGCGGACAAGGCCCGCGCACCCTCGGTTCTGCCGAGGATGCGCGGGCCGGGCTCCGTCCGCTGCGCGCTCAGGGCGCGGGGAAGCGGGTCAGCGCTGCTGCCCGGGCTGGACGCCCAGCACCTTCGCGTTGGCGGCGGCCACCGGGTCCGGGGCGGCGGTGTCCACCCGCACGCCCTGGCCCGCCGCGGCCGAGCCGGCCTCGGCCACGACCTTCTGCTGCTGGGCGTAGGGGTTGTTCGCCTCCACCACCGGGATGTTCGCGGTGATCGGGCCCGGGACCGGGGCGGTCCACGGATCCTGCACCGGCTTGGTCAGGCGCCACAGGGCGTAGCCGGCGCCGGCGGCGGCGGCCGCCATGCCCGCGACGATCCAGGCGCGGCCACCCGAGCGGGAGGCCCGGCGACCGGCGGCACGGTTCAGGTCCTTCTCGGCCGCGCCGGCGTACTGCTCGGCACCCTTGCGCAGGCGCTTCACGATCGCCTTGTCCCCGGTGAGCTTGATCAGCGCCTGCTCCAGGGCGTCCGGGACCTCGACGTCGTGGGCGGTCTTGCGGGCGTGCGCGGCGCCGTCGGCCAGGCGGGCGGCCGCCACGGGGAGGACCTCCTCCTTGCGGCGCTGGGCGTAGTCGCCGGCGTCGGCCAGGCGGGCCTGCACCTGCGGGGCCACCTTCCCGCCCTGCTCCTGCAGCGCGGACAGGCCCGCGGCGAGGAGACCGGCGAGGGTCACGCCGCCCGCCGCGGCGGCGTCCTTGGCCTGACCGGCACGGTCGCTGAACAGGGCGGCGGACCGCTGCCCGTCCTTGCGGGCGCCCTTGGCGGCCTTCTTCGCGTCCTTGCGCAGGCCCTGGGCGGCCTGGCGGCCGTCCCGGCGCAGCTGCTTGGCCTTGCGGCCCCCACGACGGCGGCCCTTCTTCGCGGCCTTCTCAGCGTCCTTGCGCGCCGCGGCGAACTGCTGCTGCACCTCGTGGCCGGCGTCCTGCGCCTGGGCCTGCAGGTGCTCGAGGAAGTCCTGGACGGTGTCCACGCCCTTGGCGACGGCGGGGGCCAGCAGCCCGTACTGGTGCGCGACGGCCTCGCCGGCCTTCCGCGCCCCGCGCTCGACCACGGGGCCGTACTCCTTCTTGGCGTCCTGGGCCTTGCGGCGGCCCTCCTCGGCCGCGGCGGAGCCGCCGATCAGCCCGTAGGCCGCGGCCACCTCGCCCCAGGCGCGGGTGGACTCCACCTTCGGGGCGGCCCAGTGGCGCAGGTTCTCCGCCTGGCGTGCGACGAACGCGTTCGCGCCGCCGTCGTGCTGGATCTCGTCGTGCAGGGTCGTGCGAGCCATGTGATGCCTCCCGTGGGTTCTGGATGGTCGTTGAACGCGGTGGTCCTCGAGGCCCAGCCTAGTGGCCGACCCCCGCCGTGGCACGGGTCCCGGCACGCCGGGAGTGCGTACGCCGATCGCGGAAGACCCGCCCCCGGACGGCGGGATCCGGACGGCCCGCCGCCGCGGATGGAACAATGGGGCGCATGGCGAACAACACGCACACCGCGACCATCCACACGAACCACGGCGACATCGTCGTCGAGCTGTTCGGCAACCACGCCCCGAAGACCGTGAAGAACTTCGTGGGCCTCGCCACCGGCGAGCAGGAGTGGACCCACCCGCAGACCGGTGAGAAGAACAACGGCGCCCCGCTGTACTCCGGCACCGTGTTCCACCGCATCATCAAGGACTTCATGATCCAGGGCGGCGACCCGCTCGGCATGGGCATCGGCGGCCCCGGCTACCAGTTCGGCGACGAGATCCACCCCGAGCTGCAGTTCGACCGCCCCTACCTGCTGGCCATGGCCAACGCGGGCCCCGGCACCAACGGCTCGCAGTTCTTCATCACCTCCGTGCCCACCGGCTGGCTCAACGGCAAGCACACCATCTTCGGCGAGGTGAAGGACGAGGCCTCCCAGAAGGTCGTGGACGAGCTCAACGCCGTCGCCACCGATCCCCGTGACCGCCCGCTCGAGGACGTCGTCATCGAGTCCATCGACATCGACGAGGCCTGAGCAGCCCCTCGGTGAGCACCACCCCCTCCGACCCGCACGGCCCGGACTCCGCGGACGGCACACCCCCGGTGTGCCCGCGGCACCCGGGCCGTGCGGCGCATGTGCGCTGCGCCGTCTGCCGGCGCCCCGCGTGCCTCGACTGCCAGCGTCCCGGCTCCGCGGCCGGACCGGTCTGCGTGGACTGTGCGTCCGGCGTCGTGGCCGGCCCCGCTCCGACGTCGTCCCCCGCCGCCGGCGCCGCCGCGACGGTCCCGGCCCGACGGCGGACGGGCTTCGCCGCCTCGCCCGTCACCTGGATCCTGCTGGCGGTCACGACGCTGGTCTACGCGGCGCAGTGGCTGACCCGGGATCAGGCGTCCGGTGTGACCGAGGCGCTCTGGTACGCCGGGCTCTACACGTCCCCGTACGGCATGGAGCCGTGGCGGATGGCCTCCTACGCGCTCGTGCACGACGTCTCCGGTCCCACGCACCTGCTGCTGAACATGCTCGCGCTGTGGGTGATCGGGCGCGTGCTCGAGCCCGCGCTGGGCTGGTGGCGGTTCCTCGCCCTCTACGTGCTCTCCGCCGTGGGCGGTGCGGTGTTCGCGCTGTGGGTCTCGGACCCGCTGCAGCCCGTCGTCGGGGCGTCCGGCGCCGTGTACGGCATGTTCGCGGCCCTGTTCCTGCTCACCCGGGTGCGGGGCGGCCAGGTGCGCTCGATCGCCGTGCTGATCGGCCTGAACCTCGTGTTCTCGTTCCTGCTGCCCGGGGTGGCCTGGCAGGTGCACGTGGGCGGGCTGCTGACGGGGGCCGTCGTCGCCGTCGTGTTCTCCCTGGCCGGCGGGCTGCGCCCCGGCCGCGCGCGCCTGCCGTCCGTGGGCGCCCAGGTGGCCGGCCTCGTGGTCGTGGCGGCGGCGCTGGCGGCGCTCACGGTGCTCGGCGCCGCACGGGTCACGGTGGCCGGCCTGCTCGGCTAGGCCGCCGTCTCCGACCGTCCCCGGAGTTCCCCACAGGCGGGTGTGCACTTCTTCCCACAGGGGTGTCCACACCTGTGGACAACTCCGGGGACAACTCGTATACGGGCCGGATCGTGCGGATCCCTCATCCACAGGGTTGTCCACCGCTGTGGAGAACTACACGCGTGTCATTCGCTCCAGCGGGACATCATCAGGAACCCGACCAGCGCGAGGCCGAAGCCCACGAGGATGTTCCAGCCGCCGATCTGCACGATCGGGAAGAGACCCTGGGTCAGGTAGTAGACGATGATCCAGAGCAGGCCGAGGATCAGCAGGCCGAACATCACGGCCTTGTACACGGGGGAGAGGGGCTTCGGACCCGGGTCCACGTCCCCGAGGTCCGTCCGCACGGCGGAGCGGCTGCGGCGCGCGGCCTCGAGCTCCTCGCGCTTCCGACGGGCCGAGTCCTTGCGCTTGCCGGCGGGTGCTGCCACGGGTCTTCTCCTCGGGTGGGGGGTGGTGGGCGCCCCCACCGGCGGAGACCGGGGCGGGGACGGTATCCTGCTGACCTGCCCAGGACCGGGGTCAGCGACGTGCCCGGCCAGTCTATGCACCCCGCTCCCACGCGGCGGGGAGGAAAGAGCGCCCCCGTGCAGAGCCCCCAGGTCTCCGTCCTCGTCGTCGACAACTACGACAGCTTCGTCTACACCCTGGTGGGCTACCTCGAGCAGCTCGGGGCCCGCACCACCGTGATCCGCAACGACGGGGTCACCCCCGCCCGCGCCCTCGAGCTCGCGGCCGAGCACACGGCGGTGCTCATCTCGCCCGGGCCGGGCGCGCCCGCCGACGCCGGTGTCTCCCTCGACCTCATCCGCTCCGCAGCCGACGGCGGCCGCCCGCTCTTCGGGGTGTGCCTGGGGCACCAGGCCATCGCGGAGGTGTTCGGCGCCACCGTGACGCACGCGGAGTCCCTCATGCACGGCAAGACGTCCCTGGTCCGCCACGGCGGGCACCCCATGTTCGAGGGCGTCCCCTCGCCGTTCACCGCCACCCGCTACCACTCGCTGGCCGCCGTGCGGCCCACCGTGGACGAGGCGGTCCTGGAGATCACCGCCGAGACCGAGGACGGCGTCGTGATGGGACTGGCCCACCGCACCGCGCCCCTGTGGGGTGTGCAGTTCCACCCCGAGTCCGTGCTCACCGAGGGCGGCTACCGGATGCTCGGCAACTGGCTCGAGTCCGTGGGGCTCTCCGGGGCCGCCGAGCGCGGCGGCCGGCTCTCTCCCCTCGTCCGCCAGGACTGACCGGTCCCGGGGCCCGGTTCGCGGGCCCGACGGCGCCCCGTCCGCTCAGGTGGACGGCGGCGGATCGATCGAGGGCTCGGGGTCCGGCGTCAGCGTCGGCAGCGGGTCCACCGGCGTCGCGGTGGGCGACGTGCTCGGCGGCTGCCCGGTCGGCTCCGACGGGGCCGCCGACGTCGGCGCCGGGCTCTGCGTCGGTGACGGCGTCGCGGTCGTCGTCGGCTCGGGGCTGGGCGTGGCCGAGGCGGACGGCGAGGGCGAGGGTTCCGCGCTCGCGGAGGGCTCGGGGCTCTCCGACGGCGGGGGGCTCGGTGACGCGGACGCCGACGGCGTGGGCTCGGGCGCCTCGCTGGACGGCGGCGCCGGCTCGGAGGGCTCGGCCGTGGGCGCGATCCACGAGGACGCCGTCAGGGTCAGGGAGGAACGGTTGTCCACGCGGACGCCGGCGGGCGGATCCTGGGCCACGACCGTTCCGGTGTCCGTGGTCGCGCCGTCCTCGTCCTGGATCCGCACGCGCAGCTCGGGGGCGCTCAGCGCCAGCTGACGCCGCGCGTCCGGAGCGCTCATCCCCACCACATCCGGCACGTCGACCATGCCGCTGGACAGGTGCAGCACCACGGAGGAGCCGGGCGGCACGTGCGTGCCCATCGCGGGGTCGGTGCGGGCGAGCAGCCCGCGTTCGAGTCGGCCGTCGTCCTGGTACTGCACGGAGGAGACACGCAGGCCCAGCCGTTCCAGCTCGCGGCGGGCCGCGTCCTCGGACAGCCCGTGCAGGGAGTCGGACAGCGCGATGCCCTCCTCGCCGCGGGACACCCGGATCCGCACCTCGGCCCCGCGGGGCACCTCCGTGCCCGTCGGCGGGTCGCTCTGGGTGACGGTCCCGTCCGGGGCGTCGGCCATGTACGCGGACGAGACGACGGCCACCAGACCTGCGTCCTCGAGCGCCGCGACCGCCTCGTCCTGCTGCAGCCCCACCACCGCGGGCACCTCCGCGGTGGTGGGCAGAGCCGCCGCGAGCCACGGCGCCAGGACCAGGGCCAGCGCCACCAGGACCGCGCCGGCCGCCAGGAGCGTGCGCCGGCGGAGGCGCCGGCGGACACGACGGTGCGTGGCCGTCGCTGGCGCCGGCGTGTCCCCTTGCGGTTCGGGCCGGGGCGTCGCGACCGCACCGGGCATCACCGGCTGGCCGACCGTCACCGGGCGGGGGCCGTCCATGGCGGCGGCGGCGGCAAGCTGCGCGGCGGAGGCGGCGCCGAGCAGTCCCGCACCCGCCACGGCATGGTTCGCCGCCTGGGGCTGTGCGGCGTCCGGCTCGGCCGGGACGGAGGGCGTCGGCCGGGTCAGCGGGACCGCGGCCGTCGGCACATCGGCCCCGTGCTCCGCGGCCGCGGCGCCCAGCACCGCGCCGACGAGGGCGGGAGGGAAGGCATCGAGCGGCGGGGTGTGACGGCCGGGGCCGGCGTGCGGATCCGCCGCGGCCTCCTCGAGGGCCGCGAGGAACGCGGTGCCCGTGGGGAACCGGTCCTCCGGATCCTTGCGCAGGGCGCGCAGCACCACGGGGTCGAACGCGGGCGGCAGGTCGGGGTCGACGTCGGAGGGCGCCGGCGGCTCCTCGCGCACGTGTTGATAGGCCACGGCCAGCGGCGTGTCACCCGTGAAGGGGGGTCGGCCCGTGAGCAGCTCGAACAGCAGGCAGCCGGCCGCGTAGAGGTCGGCGCGGCCGTCCACGGTGCGGCCCGTCGCCTGCTCCGGGGCCAGGTAGAGGGCCGTGCCCACCACGGCCTGGGTCTGCGACGTGGTGGCGGAGGTGTCGGCCAGCGCATGGGCGATCCCGAAGTCCATCACCTTCACGGCGCCCGTCTCCGTGACCATGACGTTCGCGGGCTTCACGTCGCGGTGGACGATGCCCTCCTCGTGCGCGTGCTCGAGCGCTTCCAGCGCGCCCCGGGTCCAGGCCACGGCACGGTCCGTGCCCACGGCGCCCTCGGCGTGCAGGATCTCCCGCAGCGTCCGGCCGGAGACGAGCTCCATCACCAGGAACGGGCAGTCCACCGGATGGAGGCCGTCCTCGAGAGAGACCTCGCCCGTGTCGTACACGGAGACGATCGAGGGGTGGTTCAGGGAGGCCGCCGAGCGTGCCTCCTTGCGGAAGCGTGCCTGGAAGTGCGGATCGCGCGCCAGGTCCCGGCGCATCAGCTTGACCGCCACCGGGCGGTGCAGCCGCAGGTCCTCGCCGCGGAAGACGTCCGCCATGCCGCCGCGCCCGATCAGCTCACCGATCCGGTACCGCCCGTTCAGGATTCTCTGCTCATCCACAGACACGTCCGCGTGCCCGTCCCGCCCGCCGCTCAAGCGGAGGGCGTGGCGTCGGCGGACGAGGCCTCCGCACCACGCGCGTCAGCGGACGGGTCGGTGGTGGGCTCGCCCGTCGGTGCCGTGGACTCCCCGGAGGACTCCGTCGTCGGATCCCCCGTGGGCGTCGTCGGCTCCTCGGACGGCTCCCGCGTGGGCTCCGGGCCGGCGGTGGCCGTCGGGGATTCGGCGGTGGGGGACGGGCTGGGCTCGTCCGAGGCCGACGGGCTCGGCCCGGTGCTCGGCTCCTCCGACGCGCTGGGCTCCGGCTCCGAGGCGGGCTGGGACGCCTCGCGGGTCGGCGCGGCGTCGGACCCGCCGGTGGCCACGATCAGCTGCACGTGCGTGTCGTAGCGGTGTCGCTCGCCCTCGCCGGGCACCACGCGCACCACCTCGCCGTCGGCGCCGTCGGCGGACGGGTCGTCCACCCGGTCCACGGTGAAGCCGCGGTCGCGCAGCGTCTGGATCGCGCTCTCCACGGGCTGGCCCACGAGGCCCTCCGGGATGACGCCCTCCCCGGTGGAGACGGCCAGCGTGACGGTCTCACCGCGCCGCAGCGCCCCCACGGGGTTGATCTCCTCGACGGTGCCCTGCGGGCTCTGCGCGTCGCGGTCCTCCTCGCGCACCGCCAGGCCGAGGCCCTCGAGCTCGGTGCGCACCTCGCTCACGGGGCGACCCCTGTACGCCTCCGGGTCGACGCGCACGGACGACTCCTCCTGCGAGGTCGCCGGCGCCGAGCCGCCGACGCCGCGGCCACCCGTGAGCAGCGGCCACAGCAGGGCCCCCAGCAGGGCGAACACCACGAGCCCGAGCAGCGCCCACAGCGGCCAGCGGTTGGCGCGTCGCCGGCGGGCGGGTGCGGAGCCGCCCCCGGCGGGCGGGCCCGGGTCCACGACGTCGCCCGGGCGGGTCTGCTGGTCGCGCACGGCGGCGATCTCGTGGTCGCGCGTGCTCGCGCTCGCGGCGGCGCCGGCCGCACCGGCCGCCGCACCGGCGGCGCCGGGGCCGCGGGCGGCGTCGTCGGTGCGGGGCTGGGCCGCGGTCACCGGCAGCGCCGCGGTGGCGGGGAAGCCGTCCGTCCGGGTGCCCTCGGCGCGGGGATGGGTGGTGCGCATGCCGTCGTAGTCCAGGGGGGCGGTCTCGGCGCCCGAGGGGTCGGCCACGCCCTGCTCCTCGAGGAAGGCGGCCAGGCCGGGCACGGCCTCCACAGCGCCGCGGGTGTCCTTGCGACGCAGCGCGTCGGCGGCCTCCGAGAGCGCGGTCGCGTCCGAGGGCCGCTCCTTGGGGTCCTTCGAGAGCATGCACATGATCAGGGCGCGCACCGGGGCCGGGACGGTGTCCGGCAGGGGCGGCGGGGTGTCGTTGACCTGGGCGAGGGCGATCGCGATCTGGGACTCGCCCGTGAACGGGCGATGCCCGGCGAGGGCCTCGTAGCCGATGATGCCCAGCGAGTAGAGGTCGGAGGAGCCGGTGGCCTGCTGCCCCGTGGCCTGCTCGGGCGCGAGGTACTGGGCGGTGCCCATCACCTGGCCGGTGGCCGTGAGCGGGACCTGGTCCGCCAGGCGCGCGATGCCGAAGTCCGTCACCTTCACCCGGCCGGTGGGCGTGATCATGAGGTTGCCGGGCTTGACGTCGCGATGCACGAGCCCCTGGGCGTGGGCCGCCGAGAGCGCGGCCGCCGTCTGCGCGATGATCCCCAGGGTCCGCTCGGGGGAGAGCACCTTCTCCTTCTCGAGGATGGAGGACAGCGGCTGGCCGGGCACGAGCTCCATGACGAGGTAGGCGGAGCCCTTCTCCTCGCCGTAGTCGTAGACGTTGGCGACGCCGGGGTGGTTCAGCAGCGCGGTGTGCTGGGCCTCCGCCCGGAAGCGGCGCAGGAAGTTGGGGTCACCCGTGTACTCCTCCTTGAGGATCTTCACGGCGGTGATCCGGCCCAGGACCTTGTCCCGCGCCTTCCACACCTCGCCCATGCCGCCGATCGCGATGCGATCGGTCAACTGGTACCTGCCGCCGAGGGTGATGCCCGATGTCGGCCTCATTCCGTGACCACCGCTTCCATGATTGCCTTCATGCCACTGACGACTGTCTGATGTCCAACCCCCGGCGGCTCGTCCTCCACCACGATCGTCACGGCCGCCCGGGGGTTCTCGCTCGCGTCGAAGCCGGTGATCCAGGAGTGCACGTTGCCCGTGTCCCCGACCTCGGCCGTGCCCGACTTCGCCGCGATCCGCACCGTGTCCGACTGCACGGATCCCAGGATGCCGTCCTCCACCGCCGAGACCATCATGTCCGAGACCTGCCCGGCCACCTCGGGGGTCGTGGCCCGGCCGCGCTCACGGGGGCTGAACTCCTGCACCGTGGTGAGGTCCGAACGGCGGACCGCCTTGATCAGCTGCGGCTCCATGACCACGCCGTCGTTCGCGATGCCGGCGGCCACCATGGCCATCTGCAGCGCGGTGGCCTGCACGTCCCGCTGGCCGATCGAGGACTGCGCCAGCGCGGCGTCGTCCAGGTCGGAGGGGAACACGGAGGCGGTCACGGGCAGCGGGTATTCGAAGGAGTCGTTGAAGCCGAACCGCTCGGCGGCCTCCCGGATCCGGTCCTGGCCCAGCTCGACGGCGGCCATGGCGAACGGGGTGTTGCAGGACTGTGCCAGCGCCCATGTGAGGGTCTGACGCCCCACGGTGTTGCACGGTGAGCCGTCGTAGTTGGGCAGCTCCGTGGTCGTGCCGGGCAGCGTCCACGCGGCGGGGATGTCCACCGTCCCGTCCGGGGTGTAGTCACCGGACTCGAGCATGGCCACCGCGTCGATGAGCTTGAACGTGGAGCCGGGGGACACGAGCTGCTCCGAGGCGCGGTTGCGGTACGCGCTGGCACCGGGGATCTGATCGATCGCGGCCATCGCCGCCTGCGCCTCGGCCGGGTTGTGCGAGGAGAGCGCGTTGGGGTCGAAGCTCGGCCTCGACACCATGGCCAGGATCTCGCCCGTCGTCGGGTCCGTGACCACGGCGGAGGCGCGCACGCCGTCCGGGAGCGCGTCGTACGCCAGACGCTGCAGCTCGGGGTCGATCGTCAGCTCCACCTGGTCGCCCTCGGGCGTGGCACCCGTGATGATCTCCATGGCGCGGTCCACGAACTGGGACGTGGGGGTGCCGGAGAGCTGCTCGTTCATGGCCGCCTCCAGCCCGGCGGTGCCGTAGGTGAGCGAATAGAAGCCCGTGAGCGGGGCGTACAGCTCGGGCTCGTGGTAGACGCGCTGGTAGTGGTACGCGTCGTCGGAGGGGACGGACTCGGCGATCGGCTCGCCGTCCACGAGGATCGGCCCGCGCGGGGCGCCGAACTCCAGGAACATCTGCCGCGAGTTCAGGGCGTGCGTCTTGAGCTGGTCCGCGGCCAGCACCTGGATGACGGACGCAGCCAGCGCGAGCACCAGGATCATGGCCGCCATGACGGTCCACGTGCGTCGGATCGCCTCGTTCACCGCTCCTCACCTCCTCCCGGGGGCACAGCGGCCGCCGGGAGCGCCGTGCCGGGGTCGAGGTGGCCGGCGCCGGGCCCGGACGCGTTGACCATCCCGTCCACGACCGCGGGACGGCGGGCGGCGTTCGAGATGCGCAGCACGAGCCCCACGATGATCCAGTTGGCCAGCAGCGACGAGCCGCCGGCGGCGAGGAACGGCGTCGTGAGGCCGGTGAGCGGCAGCACGAGGGTCACACCGCCCATCACCACGAACACCTGCCACGCCATGGTGAAGGCCAGGCCGGAGGCGAGCACCTTGCCGAACGCGTCGCGCACGCCGAGGGCGGCGCGCATCATGCGGGTGACGAGCAGGAAGTACAGGACGAGCACGGCGGCCAGGCCCACGAAGCCGAGCTCCTCGCCGATGGCCGTGAGGATCATGTCCGAGAAGGACAGCGGCACCTGGGTGGGGTTGCCCGCGCCCAGGCCGGTGCCCATCAGCCCGCCCGAGGCCATCGCGAACAGGCCCTGGACGACCTGGTAGGAGCCGCCGAAGTCGCGATGGTAGATCTCGGGGTCGAAGGCCCTCAGCCAGATCTCGAACCGGGCGGTCACGTGCGGCATGAACAGGAACGCCAGCGCCGCGCCGAAGGCGATCAGGCCCAGGCCGAGGAGGATCCAGGAGGCGCGGGACGTGGCGATGTAGAGCATCGCCATGAACATGCCGAAGAACAGCAGGGCCGAGCCCAGGTCGCGCTGGAACACGAGCACGCCGAGCGCCAGGAGCCAGCCGGCCAGCAACGGGCCGAGGTCCCGGGCTCGGGGGAAGGTCACCGGGCCCACGCGGCGGCCGGCCAGCAGGATCAGGTCGCGGTTCGCGGAGAGGTAGCCGGCGAAGAAGATGGCCAGCGTGATCTTGGCGATCTCGCCGGGCTGGAAGGTGCCGAAGCCGACGTCGATCCAGATCCGCGCCCCGTACATGCTCAGGCCCAGCCCGGGCACGAGCGGCAGGAGCAGCAGCACGCCGGACGCGGCGAGGAACAGGTACGGCCAGCGCCGCAGCACCCGGTGGTCGCGCACCAGGAACACCAGGGCGGAGGCCACCAGGACGGCCAGGACGGACCACACGAGCTGCGAGGTGGGGTTGGCCATCGCGGCGTCCTGGCTCAGCCGGTGGATCATGGCCAGGCCCAGCCCGTTGAGCAGGGCGGTGATCGGCAGCATGAACGGGTCCGCGTAGGGGGCCCGCAGCCGCAGGACCACGTGCAGCACGAGGGTGGCCGCGCCGAAGATGCCCAGCGGCACCCAGGCGGTGGAGTCCAGCGGGGCGTCCGTGCCGATCATGCCCAGCAGGTCCGCCCCCAGGGCGATGGCCAGGGCGGCCAGCAGTAGGACCAGTTCGATGTTCCGGCGCGGGCGTGCGGGGGAGATCACCTCGGTCACGGGGCCTCACCTCCCGTCGCGCTCGGGGACGATGCCGGGCTCGTCGGCGCGGCGGAGCCGGACGCGTCCGAGGGGCGGGCGGAGGACGACGACGGCGTCGCGCTCGGCCGGGCCCGCTCGGAGGGCTCACCGGCGGGGGCGGGGGCGTTCGGGTGCAGCGAGTCGCGCAGCTCGGCGACGATCTGCTCCGCGTGGTCCACGTCCCGGGCGGCCATGCCGGCGTTCACGCGGTCGCGTGCGTACGCGGGCAGCGCGTCCACCGGGAGGTCGGTCTGGCGGTCCACGTGGGACAGCTCGAGCGGGCCCAGCCGCTGGGAGACGCCCTTGAACACGGCGATCCGGCCGTCGTTGGCCCCCACGTAGTACTGCGTCTGGGTCCACAGGTAGCCCCACACGGCCACGGCCGCGAGGGTGAGGGCGAGCAGCGTGGTGAATACGGGGATGAACCAGCCGCGACGGTACTGCACCGGGCGGTCGTCCTTCCCACGCCGCCGACGCGCGGCCCTGGCCTCGGAGCCGCCGGCGGGCCCGGAGGTCGCCGGGGCCGGGGTGGGGGCCGTGGCCGACGCCTCGGCGGCCTCGTCGGACGGCTGGTCGGCAGCGGTGGCGGCCGGTGTGGCGGCGGAGGAGGAGCCGACGGCGGCCGCGGTGCCGCGCGGCGCGGCGGGCGGGGCGGACGGGTCCGGGCGCGCGGCGACGTCGGGATCCGGCCCGTCCGTGAGGACGGCCGCGGTGCGCCGGGGACGGTTCTCCGGCACGGGCGTCTCGCCGAGCAGGGCAGCGGCGCGGCGGCGCGTGGAGCTGCGGGTGACCACGGGGATGCGATCGGTCCTCACAGCGTTGGAGGCCGCGCCGACGAGCAGGTGGGGTCGTGCGTCCAGGTCCTCGCGCAGCAGCAGGCCGGAGACCGGGCCGACCTCGGGCGGGTGGGCCGCGGCGAGGGCCTGCTCGGACAGGTGGACGTCCGGGACGGGGGCCAGCTCCTCCGCCGTGCCCTCCGCGATCTCGAACGCCACCACGGTGACGTTGTCCGGGGCGCCGCCCTTGAGGGTCAGGTCCACGAGGGTGTCGACGGCCTGGTTGAGAGCCTCCGAGTCCCGCAGCACCTCGTGGATCTTCTCGGGGGAGACCACGTCCGTGAGGCCGTCCGAGCAGAACAGCCAGCGCTCTCCGGGGGCGACGGGCACCTCGAACACGTCCAGCTCGGGGGAGGCGTCCACGTCGCCGAGCACGCGCATGAGCACGTTCTTGTTCGGATGGAACGGGGCCTCCCCGGCCTCGAGACGCCCCTCGTCCACGAGCTTCTGCACGAACGTGTGGTCCGTGGTGACCTGGGAGAACTCGCCGTTCGCGAGCCGGTAGGCACGGGAGTCGCCGATGTGCGCGATGTGCAGCGTGGTCCCCGCGAGCAGGGCGGCGGTGCACGTGGTGCCCATGCCGGCGAGCTTGGGGTTGGCGTGCACCAGCTCGTTGAGGATCAGGTTGGCGTTCTGGATCTCGTCCGGCAGCACCGTGGCCGGGTCCTCGTAGCCCACCGCATCCAGCGGGGCCAGGTCCAGCACCGTGGACGCGCTTGCCACGTCGCCGCCCACGTGCCCGCCCATGCCGTCCGCGAGCACGACCAGATGACGGCCCACGTAGGCGGAGTCGTCGTTCTTGGCACGGACGCGGCCGACGTCGGAGCGGGCGGCGTAGCGGAGGACGAGGGTCATGGGTCAGGCCTCGAGCTCCATGACGGTCTTGCCGATGCGGATGGCCGTGCCGGGGCCCACGGGCACCGCGCGGGTGACGGGGGCGCCGTTGACGTAGGTGCCGTTCGTGGAGCCGAGGTCCTCGAGGAACCAGCGGGTGCCCTGGGGGAACAGCCGGGCGTGGCGGCCGGAGGCGTAGTCGTCCACGAGCACCAGGTCGGCGTCCTGGGCGCGGCCCATCAGCAGGGGACGGCCCTCCAGGGCGATGGTCTGCCCGGCCTTCGGGCCCTCGACCACCCGCAGAGTCCGGGACAGCCGCGGGGCCGGCGTCGTCGGCGCGGACGCGGCGGGGGACGGCGTCGACGCGGGCGCGGGGCGGTCGACCGCGGACGAGCCCGCCCCGGCGGCCCCGGCCGCGGGCACCGCGGTGACCAGGCCGGCGTCGCGCTGGGCCTGCTGGAGGCGCGTCTTGTTCCGCCGGCCGACCACGAGGTCGCGGCCCTGCGCCATGACGATGGAGATGATCAGCACCCACAGGGCCAGCAGCAGGCCCATGCGGAGCACGGCGACGGCGAGCTCGCTCATGCGCGGCCCCCCGTCCCGCCGAAGAACAGCAGCTCGGTCTGGCCGACGGTCACCACGTCCCCGTCGCGCAGGGTGACGGAGCCGTCCACGCGGCGGCCGTTGACGAGCACGCCGTTGCGGCTGCCCAGGTCCAGGAGCGTGACCGTGGAGCCGACGGTGAGCAGGCGCAGGTGCTCGCGGGACACCGAGGAGTCCGGGATCACGAGGTCGGCACGCTCGGCCGAGCGGCCGAGGATCAGGTCGTCCCCGTCCAGGGGGAGCATGCGGCCGTCCAGCTCGAGTGCCGGGCCGGCGGGCTCGGTCACGGGGCGGCCCATCACGACGGTCGGCTGGTCGGCGTGGGAGGGGGCGGCGGGCGCGGCCGGGGCGGCGGCCCGGCGGGGCGCCGGACGGGGCCCGACGCGCGGGGCGGGGGAGGGCTCGCGGGGCGCGGCCGCCGGCGGGTCCTCGACCAGTCGGTCCGGCGCCGGGGCGGTGGCTCCCGGGCCGTGGGCGGTGGCGGGCGAGGCGCCGTCGTCGTGGGGGGCCGGGGCGGTGAGCGAGCCGTCGTCCAGGCGGGTGACGACGCGCAGGTCCCCGCCGCGCACGTCCGCGTCCGGGTGGAAGGCGACCCGGACCGTGCCGGGCAGTGCATAGCCCTGGGAGTCGGCGTGGCGGATGACCTCATCGCACAGCTCGCTGGCGAGGGTGGACCCCCACGAGCGGGCGCGCTCGAAGTCGGCGGGGGAGAAGTGGACCACGTAGCTGTTGGGCGCGACCGTGTGGCCCTCGGACAGCGCGATCGACTCGTCGTCCATCGCCTGTCGCAGGGCCGAGGCGATCTCCACCGGCTTGACCGCCCGCGGACCGCCGGCCGAGAAGGCCGAGCGCACGGCCCGCTCCAGGCCGCGTTCGAGGTTGTCCAGAAGTCCCACGACGGGGCCCCTTTCCACAGTTGTCCGTCCCGATACTACGGGCCGGGCTGGGAGACCGCCGAGAACAGCGGGATTCTGCGGGGTGGAGCGCGGGTGGGAGAGGTGCCGGAGGGGGCGAGCCACGGGCGTGGCGGGGACGCGGGGGTGGGCGTCGGGGTCGATTTGCACGCCCGGGCGGCCGGGGGTTAGAGTGTTCCTCGCTGCCTGTGACGGTCGCCGGATGTCCGGAGCCGAGATCAGGAAGCCGCTCGCGCGAGTGGCGGAATTGGTAGACGCGCTGGCTTCAGGTGCCAGTGTTCGCAAGAACGTGGGGGTTCAAGTCCCCCCTCGCGCACCGAGGACGAAGGCCCCGGAACCACACGGTTCCGGGGCCTTCGGCGTTCCCAGGCTGGTCCCACTCACCCGTTGGGGGCGGTTTCGGGCGGTATCCACGCCGAATACCGCCCGAAACCGCCCCCAAACGCCGCGGGGTGGGCCGGGCGCGGGGCCGCCCGCCCGACGTCGGCCCTCACGGCTTGACGCACACCACCGGGACGCGCGCCTCGAGGATGATCTGCTGCGCGGCCGATCCCAGCAGCAGCTTGCCCACGGGGGAGCGGTGCTTCACGCCCACCACGATCCGGCTCGCGCCCACGCGCTCGGCATGCTCGAGCAGGTCGCCGACGGCGTCCCGGCCGCGCTCCTGGGCGTGCGCCACGGACACGGCGACGCCGGCCTCGCGCGCCTCCGCCTCGTCCGGCTCGGTCCCGTCGAGGGAGAACCAGACCACGTCCTCTCCGCGCAGGGCCGCCTCGGCCAGAGCGGCCCGCCAGGCCGCGGCGCTCTCGGGGGTGCTGGTTCCGGTGCTGATGATCGTCATGGGGACCACTGTGCGTCATGGGCGCGGCCCCCGTCACCACCCGGACCGGTTGTCGTCGGTCACTCTGCGGACGCGGAGCGCACGCGGCCCCGCCGCGCTGTTACCGTGACCCCCACCACTCGCACCTGTCCCCGGCGCCACTCCCTGGCGGCGGGGTGTCTCTGTTAGGAACCGTTATGCCCTCCACCTCCCCCGACGGCCCTCCGCGCCGGCGCACGGGGATCGGCCGGATCGTCTTCAGCGTGATCGCGGTGCTCACCGTGCTCGCGGCCTCCGCCTTCTCCATCCGCTCGGCCTCGGGAGGCAACGACATCCGCACCAACCTGACCCTCATCGCCCCCGCGGCCGCCGGCGGCGGATGGGACTCGTTCCAGCGCGAGCTGCAGCAGACCATGCGCGTCAACGGGCTGGTGAACAACGTCCAGGTGGTCAACATCCCCGGTGCCGGTGGCACCATCGCCCTCGGTCAGCTGACCACGCTCGAGGACGCGAACAACCTCATGGTGGGCGGCACCGGCCAGATCGCCGCCCACGCGGCCCGTGGCACCGGCCCCGAGCTCTCCCAGGTCACCGCGGTCAGCCGCGTCGTCGAGGAGTACAGCCTCGTGGTGGTCCCGGCGGACTCGCCGTACCAGAGCATGGACGACCTGGTGACCGCCTGGCGCGCCGACCCCGCCCACGTGGCGTGGACCGGCGGCGGCTCCTTCGACCAGCTCGTCATGGCGGACATCGCCCGCACGGCCGGCGTGCCGGTCGCGGACACCACCTACATCCCGTCCGACGGCGGCGGCGAGGCCATCCAGGCCCTGCTCAACGGCACCGCCCAGGCCTCCGCCGGCGGCTTCGCGGACATCTACCCGCAGGTCGAGGCCGGCCGACTGCGCGCCCTCGGCGTGGTGGCGGCCGAGCCGCTGGCCGGCGTCGAGGAGATCCCGACCCTGCGCTCCCAGGGCTACGACGTCACGCTCACCAACTGGCGCGCCCTGTTCGTGCCGCCGGGCGTCTCCGCGGAGGAGCGCACCGAGCTCGAGACCCTCATCGCCGAGGCGGTCGACACCCCCGAGTGGAAGGAGGCGGTGCAGCGCAACTACTGGAACCCCGTGCCCCTCTCCGGCACCGAACTCGAGGAGTTCATCGCCGCCGAGAAGGAGCGCATCGGCACGCTGACGGAGGAGATCAAGTGAGCCACGCATCCACCGTCCCCCCCGCCGCCGACGCCCCCTCCCGCTGGGGACGCGCCGCCGGGCTCTCCGGACTCGTCATGCCGGCCGTGCTGGCCGCGTTCAGCCTCTACCTGCTGCTGGGGTCCCTGACCATGGACACCGACGGCGCCGACTTCCCCGGCCCGGACTTCTTCCCGCTGATCCTCTCGGTCGCGGGCCTCGTGATCGCCGCCGCGCTCGCGGTGGAGGTCGTGCGCGTGCGCCAGGCCCCCGAGGGTCAGGCCGACGCGGACGGCGAGGTCGGCCAGGCGGCCGGCCCGCTGACCCTGTTCCACTCGGACTTCGGCGCGCTGGCCTGGTGCTTCCTCGGCTTCCTCGCGTTCGCCGTCCTGCTGCCCTGGCTGGGGTGGATCCTCGCCGGGGCGCTGCTGTTCTGGTGCATCACGCGCGCGTTCGGTGCCCCGCACCCCGTGTTCGACATCCTCGTCGCCCTGTTCGTCTCCTCGCTGGCCTACCTCGGCTTCGCGGTGGCCCTGGGCCTGACCCTGCCCTCGGGCATCCTGGGAGGTGGCTTCTGACATGGAGACCCTCGGACTCCTCATGGAGGGCTTCGCCGGAGCCCTCACCCCCATGAACCTGCTCTGGGTGGTGCTGGGCTGTCTGCTCGGCACCGCGGTCGGCGTGATGCCCGGACTGGGCTCCTCGATGGCCGTGGCCCTGCTGCTGCCCATGACCTTCGCCCTCGAGCCCACCGCCGCGTTCATCATGTTCTCCGGCGTGTACTTCGGCGGCCTCTTCGGCGACTCCACCATGGCCATCCTCATGAACACCCCCGGCCAGGCCTCGGCCATCGCCTCCACGTTCGAGGGCCACCGCATGGCCCAGAACGGCCGGGCGGCCCAGGCCCTGGCGACGGCGGCGCTCGGCGCCTTCATCGGCGGCATGGTGGCCTCGGTGTGCGTCGTGTTCCTCTCCCCCGTGCTGGCGGAGTTCTCCACGAGATTCGGCCCCGCGGAGTACTTCGCGCTCGCGCTCTTCGCGTTCGTGGCCACCTCCTCGGTGGTCGCCGACTCGGTGCTGCGCGGCCTGGCCTCTCTGGTGCTGGGACTGGGCATCGCCGTCGTCGGGATCGATGCGGTGACCGGCACCGAGCGCTTCACGATGGGCTCGCCGCAGCTGTTCGACGGCATCCCGCTGGTGACCGTCACGGTGGCGATCCTCGCGCTCGGCGAGGTGTTCCACGTGGCCTCCCGGGTGCGCCGCGAGCACGAGGACCTGCGCATCCGCCGCACCGGCCGGCCGTGGCTCTCGGGCGCCGAGTTCCGCGAGGCCGCCCCGGCGTGGCTGCGCGGCACGGCGATCGGCCTGCCGTTCGGCATCGTGCCGGTGGGCGGCTCCGAGGTGCCGACGTTCCTGGCGTACTCGGTCGAGCGGCGCCTGGACCGACGCCGAGCGCATCCGCAGTTCGGCCGCGGCGCGATCCGCGGGCTGGCGGCCCCCGAGGCGGCGGGCAACTCGACCACCGGCATGGCGATGGGCGCCCTGCTCACGCTCGGCCTGCCCGTCTCCGCGACGGCGGCCATCATGCTGGCGGCGTTCCGCCAGTACGGGCTGCAGCCCGGCCCGCTGCTGTTCGACCGCAGCCCGGACCTCGTGTGGGCGCTGCTGGCGAGCTTCTTCATCGCGATGATCGTGCTGCTGGCGATCAACCTGCCGTTCGCGCAGCTGTGGGCCAAGCTCCTGCTCATCCCGAAGCACTACCTCTACGCGGGGATCACGCTGTTCTGCGGGCTGGGCATCTACGCCACCACGGGCGCGGTGTTCGACCTGCTGATGCTCCTGGGGATCGGCGTGCTGGGCTTCCTGATGCGGCGGTACGGCTACCCGCTGGCGCCGCTGATGATCGGCATGGTGCTCGGCCCGCTCGCGGAGACCAGCCTGCGCGACGCCCTGCTCAGCTCGGTGGGCGACCCGGCCGTGCTCGTCTCCACCCCCATCACGTGGGTGATCTACGGGATCCTGGCGATCGTGCTGGCGTTCTCGGTGCGGGCCGCCGTCGTGCGCCGGACGCGCCAGGACGTGTGAGCGGAGGCGGGATCCGCGCCCCCCGAGGCAACGCGGGTTGAGTTGTCACCGGTGTGCGGCCTCCGCACCCGTGACAACTCAACCCGCGTTTCTGGTGGGCGGCGGCCCCGCTCAGTAGTGGTACGTGTCCGACGGCGCCGTGATCGCGTTGTCCTGGTCCGGGTACCGCGTGGAGTGCACGCCGAACGCGGTGGCCAGCCCGAGGATCTTCTCCGCGCGCGCCTTGCGGGGCAGGTCGGAGCCGTTGCGGATCTCGCCGCCGTCGGCCTCGAAGTCCGCGAGGAACTCGTGGGCCCACGCCAGCTCCTCCTGGGACGGGCTGAGCCCCTCGTTCACGGCCGCGCACTGCTCCGGCGCGAGGCACAGCTTGCCGGTCATGCCGAACTCCGCGGTCACCGCCGTCGCCTCGGCGAGCTTCACGCCGGTGGAGCCCACGGTCGGCCCGTCGATCGCGCCCGGCAGCCCCGTGGCCCGCGCCGCGATCGTGAACTGGGACCGCGTGTACGCCAGCGCCTGCGGCGACTCGCCCAGGCCGGTGTCGCGGCGGAAGTCGCCGATCCCGAAGGCCAGCCGGAACGTGCCCTTTGCGGCGGCGATCGAGTCGATCCGCTGCAGCCCGCGCGCCGTCTCCACGAGCGCCACGACGGGCACCCCGGGCAGCCGTCGGGCGGTCTCGTTCACGTGGTCCGTGGACTCCACCATCGCCAGCACGACGCCGGCCAGGCCGCCCTCGGAGACCGGCCCGCCCAGGTGCGCGGGCAGGGCCGCGGCGAGCGCCTCGACGTCCTGCTCCCACCACCGTGAGCCGTAGCCGTTGAGCCGCACCCAGCCGGTGTGCCCGGAGGTCAGCCAGGCGACGGCGTCCGCGCGGGCCTGGTCCTTGTCCTTGGGGGCCACGGCGTCCTCGATGTCGAGGATGACGATGTCCGCGGCCGAGTCCTCGGCGGGCTGGAACCGTTCGGGCTGGGCGGCGTTGACCAGCAGCCAGGAGCGGGCGAGCTCCGGGTCGATGCGCTGGCCGGGCACGGGCTGGAACGCGGGGGAGGGGGTGATCGCGGCGGGCAGGGTCACGGTCATGAGGGGCTCCTTCACGGGGCTGGGGCGTCGGGCCGAGGTCGCGGGCGGGGTGCCTTGCGCGGCGGACGGCCGGGGGACGGACCAGGTGGGCCCTGAGCGAGCGGCGTCGGTTCGACGCCGAAGGGCGCCGCGGGTGTGCGGCGCGTCCACAGCACAGTACACGCCGCTGTGTCCGACGTCACCCGGGTGGGCGTGGATCTCGGCTCAGAAGGGGTGACGGGTGCGGGGGGAGCGCGTAGCGTTCATCGGGGTCCGGACGACGTCGGCCGCGCAATGGGGCGCGGCCCTCCGCGCGTCGGTCGGGCCGCGACACACCCCTGCCCACCGGACCACGAGGACGCTCAATGACGAGGATCCCCGCCGAGGACGAGGCCGTGACGGCGCCGTCCTCCCCGCTCGACAACGCCCTGGCCCAGCTCTCCGCCGCCGTGAAGACGCTCGGCTACGACGAGGGCCTGCACCAGATGCTCGCCGCCCCCCGCCGCGAGATGGCCGTCTCCATCCCCCTGCGCCGCGACGACGGCTCCACCGAGGTGCTCCGCGGCTACCGCGTGCAGCACAACTTCTCCCGCGGCCCGGCCAAGGGCGGCGTGCGCTTCAGTCAGGACGTGGACCTGGACGAGGTCCGCGCGCTGGCCATGTGGATGACCTGGAAGTGCGCCCTGCTGGACGTGCCCTATGGCGGCGCCAAGGGCGGGGTGGCCATCGACCCCCGCCAGTACTCGAAGGCCGAGCTCGAGCGCGTCACCCGCCGCTACACCTCCGAGATCCAGCCGATCATCGGCCCCGAGGTGGACATCCCCGCCCCGGACGTGGGCACGGACGAGCAGACCATGGCCTGGATGATGGACACCTACTCGGTGAACGTCGGCCACACCACGCTCGGCGTGGTCACCGGCAAGCCCGTCTCGCTCGGCGGCTCGCTGGGCCGCGCCTCCGCCACCTCGGCGGGCGTGGTCCACGTGGCGCTCGCCGCGCTCGAGCACCTCGGCATCGAGCCGTCGCAGGCGACGGCGGCGGTCCAGGGCTTCGGCAAGGTCGGCGCCGGCACGGTCGAGCTGCTCGAGGCGGCCGGCGTGAAGGTCGTGGCCGTGTCGGACCAGTACGGCGCCGTGCGCGACGACGAGGGCCTGCACTACGACGCCCTGCAGAGGCAGCTCTGGGACACCGGCTCCGTGAAGGACACCCCCGGCACCGCGTCCATGGACGCGGACGAGCTGCTCGAGATGGACGTGGACCTCGTGGTCCCGGCCGCCGTGCAGTCCGTGCTGACCGAGGAGAACGCCCCGCGCGTGCGCGCCCGGCTGGTGGTGGAGGGCGCCAATGGCCCCACCACGGGCGAGGCCGACCGCATCCTCTCCGAGAAGGGCGTCCTGGTCGTCCCGGACATCCTGGCCAACGCCGGCGGCGTGATCGTCTCCTACTTCGAGTGGGTCCAGGCGAACCAGGCCTACTGGTGGAGCCGCGAGGAGGTGGACGAGCGCCTGAAGCGGCGCATGGTCGCTGCGTGGCAGGCCGTGCTGGCCACCTCCGAGAGTCGCCGCGTGAGCCTGCGGGAGGCCGCCACCCTGACCGCTGTCCAGCGCGTGGCCGAGGCCCACCGCACCCGCGGCCTCTACCCGTGACGGGGGGCGGCCCCGCCGCCTGACCCCGTCCGGCCGCCCGAGCGCGGCCCCGCTGCCCGACCGCGGGCCGGCGGCCCGGAACCCCCGGAGGTTCCGGGCCGTCGTCGTGGGCGGACTCGTCCCTGATGTGCCCCCGGCCCGTGACGTCCGTCTCTATTTCGAATTTTGACGATCGAGCGTGGACGGACCGCCCGGATGATGTTTGAATTTGAAACAAGATCGGAGGCCGAGGCGCCGCCCGCCGTGGCGGCCCACCCCGGACACACCAGACAGACCCGCTGAAAAGGAGCACCCCATGCACGCCATCACCCCCGGAACCTGGAACCTGGACCCCGCGCACTCGGACGTCGACTTCGTCGTCCGCCACGCCGGCATCTCCAAGGTCCGCGGCACCTTCCACGCCGTGGAGGGCCAGCTCGTCATCGCCGAGGAGTTCACCCAGTCCTCCGTCGAAGTGACCGTCGACGTCGCCTCCATCAGCACCAAGAACGAGGGCCGCGACGCCCACCTGCGCTCCGCCGATTTCTTCGACGTGGAGCAGTTCCCCACCATGACCTTCCGCTCCACCGAGGTCCGCGGCGAGCCCGAGGAGTTCACCCTGGTCGGCGAGCTGACGCTGCACGGCGTCACCCAGACCGTGGAGCTCGAGGCCGAGTTCGGCGGCCAGGACAAGGATCCCTTCGGCGTGACCCGCGTGGGCTTCGAGGCCACGGGCGAGATCTCCCGCAAGGACTTCGGCCTGACCTGGAACGCGGCCACCGAGGCCGGTGGCCTCCTGGTCTCGGACAAGGTGAAGCTCGAGATCGGCGCCGCCTTCGTGCTGCCCGAGGCCGACGCCCAGGCCTGAGCCTGAGTCGACCTCGCGCGTCGAGACCGGGTCCCTCGATGAGGGGCCCGGTCTGCTCGTAGGGTGGGGCCCATGATGGCTTCGAAGACCCCGCACCAGAACGTCACGTTCGACCTGCCCACCAAGGACGCCGGCCAGGACGGCGACCGGACGGGCCACGGCTACCTCGCGCTGCCCGCCTCCGGGAAGGGCCCCGGCGTGATCGTGATCCAGGAGTGGTGGGGCCTGGTGGACCACATCAAGGATGTGTGCGACCGCCTCGCCGACCTCGGCTTCGTCGCGCTCGCCCCCGACCTCTACGGAGGCTGGATCGCCCACGACGGCGACGAGGCCGGCGAGATGATGCAGAACCTGCCCGCCGAGGAGGGCGCCCGCCAGCTCGCCGGTGCCGTCGACTGGCTCCTGGCCCGGGACGAGGTGACCTCGCAGACCGTGGGCGCGATCGGCTTCTGCATGGGCGGCGGCTTCGTGCTCGCCCTCGCGGCCCAGCAGGGGGACAAGGTCTCCGCCGCCGTGCCCTTCTACGGCGTGGGCCAGGGCGTGCCCGGTGACTTCTCCGGCGTCACCGCCGCCGTCCAGGGCCACTACGCCGAGCAGGACGACTCCTTCCCCGTCGAGGACGCGCGGAGGCAGGAGCAGCAGATCCGCGAGGAGTCCGGGGCCGACGTCGAGTACTTCTACTACGACGCCCCGCACGCCTTCCACAACGACGAGAACCCCCAGGGCAACTACCGGCCCGAGGCCGCCGCCCTCGCCTGGGACCGCGCGGTCTCCTTCCTGAAGGAGAAGGTCCGCTGAGCGGCTCCCGTGGCGGCCGGGGCGGGAAGTCCCGCGCGAGCAGGGGCGGCCCCGCCCGGTCCACCCGCTCCGGCGGGCGTGGCGTGGCCAAGGGCGTGAAGCCCGCGGGCCGTGCCGGGGGCGAGGGCCGGCGTCGTCCCGCGCCCGCCCCGCCGGCGGACCTGCCCGTCCCGCCCGAGACCCTCTTCCTGGCCACCATCCCCGGGGCCACGCCGTCCACGTGGGTGGAGCGGTTCACCACGCGCCAGCGCACGGTGCAGCTCGTCAACCACGACGACGCGGCCCAGCTGGCCCACCTCGCCCACGACGACGCCGGTCAGCCCCGCCACTTCCTGCCGCAGCTGGGCTACGTGCGGCGCCGGCGCGACGTGTCCGCCGAGGAGTTCCTGCGCGCCGGCGACATCGACCCGTGGCACGTGCACCTCGTGGGCGTGTACTCCGAGCTGCCGGTGGTGTGCGTGGGCAGGGACCACCTGCTCGCCGCGTGGGACGTGGACGCGGACGGCCCGGTGCCGCCCGCCGAGCTCGACCCGGACGAGGAGCTGGAACCCGCCCGCTTCGCCCCGGCCCCCAGCCCGGAGCCGATGGACGCCGCCGAGCTGCCCGGCGCGGGCGAGCGGATGGCGCTGGAGATCGCCGCGTCCGGCGCCGGCCACGTCGTGCTGCCGATGTCCGTGGCCCGCATGTTCGGCCGCAAGGACGTGATCGTGCTGCCGCTGGCCTCCACCCTCGACGACACCGTGGGCCTGTCCCGCGCCGACCGCGAGGCCGCCGCCACGCGGGCCGCGCTCGCGGACGAGCAGGCGCGGGCCGAGGCGGAGGCGGGCGCCGCCGTCGTCGACGGGCCGGATCCCGCGCGCCACGGCGACGACGAGGCCCGGCACCCCGGCTGGGACGTCGCCCTGGCCTGGCTCAAGGCGGCCGACTCGGAGCTCGTGCAGGCGTTCGTGGGGGTGGCGCGCGGGCGGCGGGGCGCCAGCTCGCGCTGAGGGCGGGCGCCCGGACGTCGGGGCACGGATCGGGGGCGAGGTCATCAGCCGGACGCGCCGGGACGCGCCCCGGCGGGCCTGCCTATGCTCGGAATGACCCGCATCACACCAAGGAGGGCGCATGTCCGAGCATCAGCAGCACGTCGGTCGCCGGGACCCCCGGATCAGCGACGAGGCCATCGAGCGGGGCCGCCGCGCCCACGAGCTCGACCGCGCGCACGTGTTCCACTCGTGGAGCGCGCAGCGCGATCTGAATCCGATGACCATCCTCGACGCCGAGGGGTCGTGGGTGTGGGACGGCGAGGGTCGGCCCATGGTCGACTTCAGCGGGCAGCTCGTCTTCACGAACGTCGGCCACCGCCACCCGAAGATCGTGGCCGCGATCCGCGAACAGGCCGAGACGCTGGCCACCGTGGCCCCGCAGCACGTCAACGACGCCCGGTCCGAGGCGGCCCGGCTGATCACCGAGTGGCTGCCGGAGTCCATCAACCACGTGTTCTTCACGAACGCGGGCGCGGAGGCCAACGATCACGCGGTGCGGATGGCGCGCCTGCACACGGGCCGGCACAAGGTGCTCTCCGCATACCTCTCGTACCACGGCGCCACGCGCCTGACGGCGAACCTGACCGGCTCCCTGCGGCGCGTGGGCTCGGACTCGGCCTCCGACGGCGTCGTGCACTTCCAGCCCGCGTACACGTACCGCTCCGCGTTCGGCTCGGAGAACGATGAGCAGGAGGCCGAGCGCGCGCTGGCCCACCTGCGCGACGTGATCGAGCTCGAGGGCCCCTCCACCGTGGCCGCCGTGGTCCTCGAGGCCGTCCCCGGCACCGCGGGCATCTTCATGCCGCCGCCCGGTTACATGGCCGGCGTCAAGGAGCTGTGCCGCGAGCACGGGATCCTGCTGATCATCGACGAGGTCATGGTCGGCTTCGGCCGCGTGGGCGAGTGGTTCGGCCACCAGCTCACGGGCGTCACCCCGGACATCGTCACGTTCGCCAAGGGGGTCAACTCCGGGTACGTGCCGCTGGGCGGCGTCGCCATGAGCGACGACGTCTACGAGAGCTTCGCGACCACGCCCTACCCCGGCGGCCTGACCTACTCGGGCCACCCCCTCGCGTGCGCGGCCGCCGTCGCCGCGATCACCGCGATGGAGGAGGAGGGCATGGTGGCCCACGCGAAGCGCATCGGCGAGGAGATCATCGGGCCGCGGCTGGCCGAGATCGCCGCGGCCCATCCGAGCGTGGGCGATGTGCGCGGCGCCGGCGCGTTCTGGGCCGTCGAGCTGGTGAAGGACCGGCAGACCCGGGAGCGGCTGGCCCCGCTCGGTCAGGTCGCGCCCGTCATGGGGCGGATGATGGCCGAGGCCAAGGACCGCGGGCTGCTGCTGTTCATGGCTGAGAACCGGTTCCACCTGTGCCCGCCGCTGAACATCTCGGACGAGGACCTGCGCTTCGGCCTCGACGTACTCGACCAGGTCCTCACCCTCGCCGACGAGGAGGTCGCGGCCGGCTGACGGGCACTGCCCCCAGCCCCGCCCCGCCCCGCGCAGCCGACCCCCCGCGTTTTCGAACGTGAAAGGGGGGTTCTGAGCGCTTTCGGTCGTGGGATTGGCCCTATCTCACGACCGAAAGGGCGCGAGGCGGGGTCGGGGTCAGCCGAGCCGGCCGGCCTCCGAGGCCTCGAACTGCTCCTCGTCCTCGGGCACCGGCTCGGTGCCGCGGGCGCGGGCGATCGCCGTCATGAGGTGGTACACCACCAGGGCGGCGACCGTGCCGAGCGTGATGCCACCGAACACGAGCCCGCCCACCACGAGCTGGGGGTCGGCGATCGCGATGATCAGCCCCGCACCCGCCGCCATGAGGTTCACGGTGTTGGAGAAGTCCACACGGTTCTGCACCCAGATGCGCACGCCCATCATGCCGATCATCCCGTAGAGGATGATGCCCGCGCCGCCGGCCACCCCGGCCGGGATGGTGGCGACGGCGGCCCCGAACTTCGGCAGGAACGCGAGGGCGATCGCGGTGAGGCCGGCTACCCAGTACGCCGCTGTCGAGTAGACCCGCGAGCTGGCCATCACGCCGATGTTCTCCGCATACGTGGTGGTGCCGACGCCGCCGCCCGCGCCGGAGAGCATGGTGGACAGGCCGTCCGCGATCAGGGCACGGCCGGTGAGCGGGTCCAGGTCGCGCCTGGTCATCAGCCCGACGGTCCTGACATGGCCGATGTTCTCCGCGACCAGCACGAGCACGACGGGCAGGAACAGGGGCAGCAGGTCCCAGCGCAGCTCCGGGCCGTGGAAGGGCGGCAGCCCGATCCAGGCGGCCTCCCCGACGGCGGCGAAGTCCACCTGGCCCTGCGCGAGGGCCAGCACGTAGCCCACCACGATGCCCACGAGGATGGACAGGCGGCCCAGGAGTCCCCGGAACGTCACGGACGTGAGCACCACCGCCAGGGCCGTGCCGAACGTGGTGACGGGCACCTCCTGTATGGCCGTCGTCGTGGCGCCGGCGAGGTTGAGGCCGATCAGGGCCACGATCGTGCCCATCACCGCCGGCGGCATGAGCGCGTGGATCCAGCCGGTGCCGGCGCGGTGCACGATCACGCCGATCACCGTGAGCAGCAGGCCCGTCACGAGGATGCCGCCGAGCGCGGCCCCCGTGCCGCCGATCGTGGCGGCGGCCGTCAGCGGTGCGATGAACGCGAACGAGCTGCCCAGGTACGAGGGCAGGCGGTTGCCCGTGATGACCAGGAAGAGCAGGGTGCCGAGGCCGGAGAAGAGCAGCGCCGTCGTCGCGGGCATGCCGGTCAGGGCGGGCACGAGCACGGTGGCACCGAACATGGCCATCACGTGCTGCACGCCGATGCCCACGGTCCGGGGCCAGCTCAGCCGCTCGTCCGGGGCGACGACGGTGCCCGGGGTGATGGTGCGGCCGTCGCCGTGGAGGCGCCAGCCGGGGCCGCGCGAGGGCCGGGTGGGGGTGGGGGACATGGCCGCCTGCCGAGGGGTCGAGGATGGGGGTGTCGGGCGTTTCTCGGGGGCCTGGAAGCCTGCGCACAGCCCCGGTTCCGCGCCGGTGATTAGGGTACCGTGGGGCGCGTGGCTCAGTACTGTGGTGTGATCGGAGAGGCGCTCGTCGACGTCGTGGTCTCGGACACCGCGACCCCCCGCGTGCACGTCGGGGGCAGCCCCCTGAACGTGGCCGTGGGCCTGAGCCGGCTGGAGCGGCCCGTCCTGTTCGCCGGCCGCCTCGGCCGCGATGCGCACGGGGACATGATCGCCTCGCATCTGCGGGAGAACGGCGTGCGCTGCCTGCTCGAGCCGGATGCCGCCGCCACCTCCGTGGCCACCGCCCGCCTGGACCCCACGGGCGCCGCCAGCTATGAGTTCGAGCTGGACTGGACGCTGCCGCCCGCCGCCGCGCTCGCCCGGGACTTCGACGACGCCGCCGGCGGCCCGCTGCACCACATGCATGCCGGCTCCATCGCCACCATGCTCGCCCCCGGCGACGCCGAGGTGATGGCCCTGCTCGAGCGGATCTCCGCGGTCACGACCATCAGCTACGACCCCAACGTGCGGCCCACGATCGTGCCGGACCGGGCGTTCGCCCGCGCCCGCGCGGAGGAGTCCGTGCGGCTGGCGGACGTGGTGCACGCCTCGGACGAGGACATCGCGTGGCTGTACCCGGACCGCCCGCTGCGCGAGTCGCTGCAGGCGTGGCAGCAGATGGGCCCGGCGTTCGTGGTGATGACCCGCGGCGCCGAGGACATCGTGGCCGTCACCGCGCACGGCGTGGTGGAACGCCCGATCGTGCCCGTGGACGTCGCGGACACCGTGGGCGCCGGCGACTCGTTCACCGCCGCCCTGCTCGCCGCCCTCGACGACCGCTCCCTGCTCGGCGCCGCGAACCGCGGCCGCCTGCACGCGATGGACCCGGCCGACGTCGAGTCGGTGCTGATCTACGCCTCCCGCGCGTCGGCGATCACGGCCTCCCGCCCGGGGGCGGACCCGCCCACGCGGGCCGAGCTGGCGGACTGATCCCACGCCCGCCCGTCCCCGCACGAATCTGTTGCGCATCCGACCCTTCCGGCGGGCGGGGACGCCCCCAGAAGGGTCAGTCACGCAGCCGATCCCGGCCGCCTCAGAGCAGGCCCAGCCCTCGCACGGCGTCGCGCTCGGCCTCCAGCTCGGCGACGGTCGCGGCCAGCCGCCCGCCCTCACCCGGCAGCACGGACTCGTCCGGCTCCAGCCCCGGCACGATCCGCCACGCGGTGCCGCCGTCGGAGGTCACGGGGAACGAGCTGATCAGCCCCTCCGGCACCCCGTAGGAGCCGTCCGAGACCACCGCGGCCGACGTCCGGCGCGGCGCACCGTCCGCGTCCGCACCGGTGCCGAGGGTCCAGTCGCGCATGTGGTCGATCGCCGCGGACGCCGCCGAGGCCGCCGAGCTCGCCCCGCGCACCTCGATGATCTCCGCTCCCCGCTTCGCCACGCGCGGCACGAACTCCTCGCCCGCCCACACCGGGTCCACCACCTCGAGCGCCGGCCGCCACGTCCCGTCCACCCGCACGCGGGCGTGGGTGAGGTCCGGGAACTGGGTGGCGGAGTGGTTGCCCCAGATCGTCACGCCGGACACGTCCGTCACCGCGACGCCGGCCCGCGCGGCCAACTGCGCCACGGCCCGGTTGTGGTCCAGCCGGGTCAGCGCCGTGAAGCGCGCGGCCGGCACGTCCGGGGCGTGGGCGGCGGCGATCAGCGCGTTGGTGTTGGCCGGGTTCCCGACGACGACGACCCGCACGTCCTGCGCCGCGTGGTCGTTGATCGCCCGGCCCTGCGGCCCGAAGATCCCGCCGTTCGCCTCGAGCAGGTCGCCGCGCTCCATGCCCTTCGTGCGCGGCCGCGCGCCGACGAGCAGCGCGTGCTGGACCCCGTCGAAGGCGCGGGCCGGGTCGTCCGTGACCTCCACGTCGGCCAGCAGCGGGAAGGCCGCGTCGGCGAGCTCCATGGCGGTGCCCTCCGCGGCGCCCAGGGCGGCCGGGATCTCGAGCAGGCGCAGCCGGACCGGGGTGTCCGGGCCGAGCATCCCGCCGGCGGCGATGCGGAAGAGCAGCGCGTAGCCGATGTTGCCGGCGGCGCCGGTGACGGTGACCGTGCGGGGCGTCGTCGACGCGGGGTCCGGGGCGGTGTCCTGTGCGGTGGTCTGCTGTGCGGTGTCCACGCCCCCATCGTGCCCCCGCTCGCCCGCGGAGGACACCCCGGCCCGCCGCACGGCCCCGGCCTAGACTGGGCGCATGCCCGCCCTGTCCCTGCCCTCGCGCCGTCCGCGGATGATCGCGACGGACCTGGACGGCACCATCATCGGGTACCGGCACACGCGGTCGGGACGCCTGAGCCCGCGCACCATCACGGCGCTGCGGGACGCCCACGACGCCGGCGTCGAGGTGGTGTTCGTGACCGGCCGTCCCCTCCGCTGGCTCGGCCCGCTGAGCGCGCAGCTCGGTCCCGTCGGCCCGGTGATCTGCTCCAACGGCGCCGTCGTCGTGGACACCGCCACGGACGACGTCCTGATCGCCCACGCCATGCCCGTCGAGGCCGTGTGGACCGCCACGGACCGGCTGCGCGCCCTGGACCGCACCGTGTCCTTCGGCGCCGAGACCCTCGAGGGCTTCTTCTGGGAGCACGCGTTCTCCGAGCGCGCCGAGTTCCGGGCCGAGGTCCACGCGGCGGCCACGCTCGAGGCCGCGCTGCCGGGTCGGCTGGGCGTGGTGAAGCTGCTGGCCCGCTCGGACACCCTGTCTCCGGACGCCTTCCTCGCCGCGGCCCGCGCCGAGCTGGACGAGCTCGTGAGCGCCACGCACTCCGCGCCCGGCATCGCGCTCGTGGAGATGTCCGCGCCGGGCGTGCACAAGGCCGCCACCCTCGCCGAGTTCGCCGCGAGCCGGGGGGTCGCGCCGGCCGACGTCGTCGCGTTCGGGGACATGCCCAACGACCTGGAGATGCTCCAGTGGGCCGGTCTCGGTCTGGCCGTGGCCTCGGGGCACCCGTCGCTGCTGGCCGCGGCGGACGGCGTGGTCGGGGCGTGCGACGACGACGGGGTGGCCGCCACCGTCGAACGCCTGCTGGAGCTGCCCGCGGGCTGAGCCGCGGGCCGCCCCGGGCGGGTCAGAGGAACTCGTACGGGTCGAACGCCTCGACGTCGATCACGCGCAGGCGCGGCAGGGCCGAGTCGAACGCGCCCACCGCGTGCTCCAGGTCGAAGAACTCGACCCCGGGGATGCGGCGCAGCTCGTGGGAGAGGAACTCCTCGAAGCCCATGATCCCGGTGCGTCGGCCCGGCGTGGCCGCGAGGTCGGTGAGCTGGGGGGCGAAGTCGGAGTCGTGGCTGACGAGGACGACGTCGTCCTCCCGGTCCAGCAGCGCCTCCGCGGTGCGCTGGATGCCGATGTCCACGACCTTGCCCTCACCGCGCAGCATGATCGGCTGGAAGCCGAGGGCGGTGAGCGCCTGGACGAACGGGATGGGGATCTCGCCGTCGATGGCGAGGAAGAACAGGCCCTTGACCGGCTGGTCCCAGCGGTCCTCGAGGTAGCCGAGCAGGCGCTTCCAGCGTGGCCGCTCGTCGGGCTGGGGGCGCCGCTGCAGGATGGACGTGCCGAGGGTGGCGTCGATGTTCTCGCCGTCGATCAGCAGGTAGGTGGTTCGCTCGCTCACGCTCTCGAGGCTACCCGCTGGGGTGGACGTCGGTCAGCGCCCGCGGCCGAACGGGGCCGTCAGCAGGCGGACGAGCCCCTCGAGCGGCCCCGCACGGAACGGCCCGAGCTGCACGATAGCCCGCCACAGCAGCGGCAGCAGCAGCGCGCCGGCGATCAGCACCGTCACGTTGAACCAGGTGTCGTCCGTGCCCGTGGCGCTGCGCCACGGGCCGGGACCCAGCCGCAGCACCCACCCGAGGTACCACAGGTGCGCCACGTACACGGACAGCGTCATCGCGCCGGGCACGGCCAGCAGCGCGCACCGCCGCGGCATGAGGGCCGCGCACGCGCCGAGCACGGTCAGCACGAGGCCCGTGTCCAGCAGGGCCTCCGCCGGGGTCGCCGTGTAGGGCACGGGGGCGGCGCCGGTCCGCGTCCGGGACAGGGCGAGCACGACGCCGGCCAGCGCGATCCCCCCGGCCGCCCAGGCGAGTCCCGTGAGCCGTGCGCTCCGGGCCGGGGCCGCCGTCGTCGTGCCGTGGACGGTGGCGACCAGCACCGCCCCCAGCAGCGCCCACGCGAGGAACAGGGGGAGGCGGTACGGGCCGTCCGTGAGGAACGCGGAGACCCACGGGGTCAGCGTCGCGCGGCTCAGCCCGAGCGCCTGCGCGGCGGGGACGAGCCGGTCGACGACGTCGGCCGTCGGCGTGGCGGCGAGCAGGAGGCCGCCCCCGCCGCTGAGGAGGGCCAGCACGAGGTGCGCGCCGAGCGGGAGGGCGGCCAGCAGTGCCATGAGCACCGTGAGCACAGCCAGGTGCACCAGCACGTTCACGACGGCCGCCCCGAAGTGCCCGGTCAGCCACACCGCCCCGAACAGGGCGGCCGCCCGCACGAGCGCGCGGGGCACGGCCCGGCCACGGCCCAGCCACTCCGCCTCGAGGCGCGCGCCCACGCCCACGAGCGCCGCGAACAGGGGCGCCGTGAGGTGCTCGGAGAGGTGGAGCACCCCGCCCGGGCCGCCGGTGGGCGCCGTGTGGGCGACCATCATCGAGACCAGGGCCAGACCGCGCGCGACGTCCACCCAGACCAGGCGGCCCCGGGCGGTGGGGGTGACGGCGGGAGCGTGGGACGAACGGGCGGACACGGCGACCTCCGGGTGGGGGACTCAGTCCAGGACGCGGGTCAGGTCGGCGTCCTCGTAGCGGACCGGCTTCGAGCCGGTGACGAGCTTGTGGCCGAGCCACAGCGCGAGGAACAGGGGCAGGCCGATGTACGCGCTGGCCACGGCCACGAGGTCCACGTCGCCCATGAACGCCTGGTAGTTCTGGCCGAGGATCACGACGGCGCACATGACCAGCGCGACGATCGGGCCCAGGGGGAACAGGAAGGCGCGGTAGGGCAGGTCCTTCGGGTCGTGGCCCTGCGCGACGTAGGCCCGCCGGAACCGGTAGTGGCTCCAGGCGATGCCCATCCACACGATGAACCCGGCCAGGCCCGAGGCGGAGACGAGCCACACGTAGGCGGCGCCGTCCCCGATGAACGTGGTCAGGAAGCACGCCGCGCCCACCGCGGTGGTGGCGTAGAGGGCGTTCATGGGCACGCCGCGCCGGTTCACCTTCGCCAGGAAGCGCGGGGCCTTGCCGGAGTCGGCCAGGGCCCAGAGCATGCGGGTGGAGGCGTACAGGCCCGAGTTGCCCGCGGAGAGGATGGCCGTGAGGATCACGGCGTTCATCACGGAGGCGGCGGCGAGCACGCCCGCGTTCTCGAAGACGAGCGTGAACGGGGAGATCGAGATGTCCTCGACGTCGCTGCCCAGCAGGTGGGGGCTGGTGTAGGGGATGAGGAAGCCGACGACGGTGATTGCGCCGACGTAGAAGAGCAGGATGCGCACGAACACGGTGCGGATCGCCTTGGGCACGTTCTTCTCCGGGTCCTCGGCCTCGCCCGCGGCCACGCCGACCAGCTCGGTGCCCTGGAAGGAGAAGCCGGCCACCATGAAGATCGCCAGGATGCCGGCGCCGCCGCCCACGAAGGGGGCCTCGCCGTCCGTCCAGTTGTGGAAGCCGGGGGAGGAGCCGCCGAGGATGCCGACGATCATCAGGACGCCGAGCACCAGGAAGATCACCACCGTGGCGACCTTGATGAGCGAGAACCAGAACTCGCTCTCGCCGTAGGCGCGCGTGGAGAGGGCG
The DNA here is from genome assembly GCF_052615555.1 of Micrococcus sp. EWR3.9.1. Lineage (NCBI taxonomy): Bacteria > Bacillati > Actinomycetota > Actinomycetes > Micrococcales > Micrococcaceae > Micrococcus > Micrococcus sp. EWR3.9.1. The sequence goes on along the minus strand of NZ_JBQXFD010000014.1, from coordinate 17,896 downwards.
TTGAGGCCGAAGAGCAGCGCGAGGAAGATCGCGGACCAGATCCACGAGGGCACGTCCGGGAGCCAGTACCGCATGATCAGGGCCGCCGCGACGAGCTCGGCGGCCACCGTGATCGCCCAGTTGTACCAGTAGTTCCAGCCGATGGCGAAGCCGAACGAGGGGCTCACGAAGCGGGTCGAGTACTCCTCGAACGCGCCGGAGACCGGCAGGTACGTGGACATCTCGCCGAGCGACTGCATCAGCAGGAACACCATGAAGCCGATGGCCACGTAGGCCACGAGGGCGCCGCCGGGGCCGGCGGTCGCGATGGTGTTGCCCGAGGCCACGAACAGGCCCGTGCCGATGGCGCCGCCCATCGCGATCATCGTCAGGTGCCGGGATTTGAGGGTGCGCCGCAGGGAGCCGCCCTCGGGGGTGGCGTGGGCGGCGGAGGCGGGCGGCGTCGACGGGGACGTCCGGGGTGCGCTGGTGTCCACGGTGGCCTTTCGGTGGAGGAGCGGTCGGACGCGCGTCGAAGGCCGCGGCGTCCCACCCTGCTGCACGGTGGTAGAAGGGTATCCCGGCCGGGCGCGTCCGTCAGACGGCGGGGACGAGTTCGGCGCGCAGCGCCGCCGTGAACGCGTCCACGTCCTCCTCGGTCGTATCGAAGCCGCACACCCAGCGCACCTCGCGGCGCGCCACGTCCCAGTCGTAGAACCGGAAGCGGGTGCGCAGCCGGTCGGCCACGCCCTCGGGCAGCACGGCGAACACGGCGTTGGCGTCCGTGGCCTGCGTGAACTCGACGCCGGCCAGCGAGCCGTCGGCGACCCCCGCCTCGATGCCGGCGCGCAGCCGGGCGGCCATGGCGTTGGCGTGGCGGGCGGAGCGCAGGTACAGGTCGCCGTCGAACAGCGCGAGCAGCTGCGCCGAGACGAAGCGCATCTTCGAGGCCAGCTGCATCTGGTTCTTGCGCAGGTACACGAGGCCGTCCGCGGCGTCCGGGTCGAGCACGACGACGGCCTCGGCCAGCAGCGCCCCGTTCTTGGTGCCGCCGAGGGAGAGCACGTCCACGCCGACGTCGGTGGTGAAGGCGCGCAGCGGCAGGCCCAGGGAGGCCGCGGCGTTGGCGATGCGGGCCCCGTCCATGTAGACGCGCATCCCGTGCTCGTGGGCGTAGTCCGTGATGGCCTTGACCTCGTCCGGGGTGTAGACCGTGCCGAGCTCGGTGGACTGGGTGAGGTACACGACCAGGGGCTGGGCGCGGTGCTCGTCGCCCCAGCCCCAGGCCTCGGCGGCGATCAGCTCGGGCGTGAGCTTGCCGTCGTCGGTGGCCACGGGCAGCAGCTTGATGCCGGCGGACTTCTCCGGCGCGCCGCCCTCGTCCACATGGATGTGCGCGGTGTCCGCGCAGATCACCGCGCCCCAGCGGGGCAGCATGGCCTGGAGCCCGACGACGTTCGCCCCGGTGCCGTTGAACATCGGCCACACGGTGGCGTCCTCGCCGAAGTGCTGGGCCACGACCTCCTGGAGGCGGGCCGTGTACACGTCCTCGCCGTAGGCGACCTGGTGGCCCCCGTTGGCCTCGGCGATCGCCGCGAGCACCTCCGGGTGGACGCCGGAGTAGTTGTCCGAGGCGAAGCCCCGCTCCTGCGGATCGTGGATCCTCTGCATGTCAGTTACGTTCCCTTCTCCTGGAGCGTGAGGACGGCGTCGTTCAGCGCGCCCGCCTCAGCCTCCCACAGTCGCGCGTACTCCTCGGCCAGCCGTTCCTCGAGCCCGGCGAGGGACTTCAGACGGAACACGACGGCCGCCGAGCGCAGCGGGGTCTCTGCGTCCCGGGCGGCCTTGGCCCAGCCCTGCGCCACCGCGCGGGTCCATGCCTCGCTTGCCGCCTTCACCGCGGCGTAGTTCGCGCCGCCGGCGAGCGGCCGGGCCACCGCCGTGGACGAGGCGATCGCGAGGCGACCGGCGGACGAGTCCCGCAGGTCGTCGTCGAGGGCCCGGCTCACGTGCCGCAGCGCCGTGAACGAGGCCTCCAGGGCGCGGTAGTCCGCCTCGGTCTGACCGGCGAGGCCCCCGCCGCCGCGCCAGCCGCCCACCAGGTGGAGCAGGCCGTCGATCCGGGTGCCGCGGGCGTGCAGGTCCTCCACGAGGCCGCGGACGGCGGTCTCGTCCGTGAGGTCCAGGGTCGCGGTCTCGGCGCCGAGGCCGGCGAGGGGGGCGAGCTTCGCGGCGTCGCGCCCGGTCGCGACGACGTGCGCGCCGGCGTCGAGGAGCGTGCGGGCGGCGGCCCGGCCCGAGTCGCTCGTGGCGCCCGCGATCAGGACGGCGCGGTCGGTCAGGGCGGCCACGGGTCAGGCGTCCGTGCCGCGGATCCCGGCGGTGGACTCGATGACGCCGCGCATCTTCTTCTCGAGGGCCTCGAAGAACATGGACAGCGGGAACTCGTCGTCGAGCACGAGGTCGGTGTAGCCCTTGGGCGGGCCGGCGAGGACCTCACGGGGCAGGCCCTGCGCCCACACGGAGGCGGGGTGCGGGGTGACCACGGAGGCGACGAGCTCGTAGGCCTTGAGCCAGTGCACGGTCTTGGGGCGGTCGATGGACTCCCAGTAGAGCGTGTCGATGGCGTCGCCCAGCTCGACGACGGCGTCGGCGAGCCGGTCCCAGTCCACGCTGAGCTCGACGTCGCGCCACTGGATCACGTCCTTGCGGTGCAGCCAGGCGAAGAGCAGCTGGCCGCCGAGGCCGTCGTAGTTGCGGACGCGGGAGCCCGTGAGGGCGAAGCGGAAGACCCGGTCGAACAGGACCGCGTGCTGGACGAGCCCGGCGTGGCGGCGGGTCTGCTCCTCGAGCCCGGTGAGCTGCTCGCCGGCGGCGGCGCGCGCCGTGAGGCGGCGCTCGATCGCCACGCACTCGCGGAAGGCGGTCATGTCGCAGCGCATCTCCTCGAGCGTGTAGAGGAAGAAGGGCATGCGCTGCTTGATCATGAACGGGTCGAAGGGCAGGTCGCCACGCATGTGCGTGCGGTCGTGGATGAGATCCCACATCACGAAGGTGCCCTCGGCGAGCTCCTGGCTGGAGAGCAGTTCGGCGAGCTCGGCCGGGAGCTCGAGCTGGGTGATCTCGGCGGCGGCGGTGACGACCCGGCGGAAGCGGGCGGCCTCGCGGTCCTGGAAGATGGCGCCCCACGTGAAGGTGGGGATCTCGCGCATGGCCACGGTCTCGGGGAAGAGCACGGCGGAGTTCGTGTCGTAGCCGGGGGTGAAGTCGATCAGGCGCAGGGAGAGGAAGAGGCGGTTGCCGTAGTCGCCGGCTTCCAGTGCGGCGATGAACTCGGGCCAGATGGTCTCGACGACGAGGGCCTCCACGTGCCGGTCGGGGGAGCCGTTCTGCGTGTACATCGGGAAGACCACGAGGTGCCGGACGCCGTCGACACGGTGGTCCTGCGGCTGGAAGGCGACGAGGGAGTCCAGGAAGTCGGGCTCGGCGAAGCCGCCGTCGGCCCAGCGGGCGAAGTCGCGGGGCAGGGCGGTGAGGTAGGCGGCGTCGTGCGGGAAGAGCGGGGCGAGCTCCTCGACGGCGGCGACGATGGTCTCCACGTGCTCACGCGCGGCGGCGTGGTCCGCCGGGTCCGGGATGGAGCCGTCCTTGACCTGCAGGGGCTGCAGGGCGGTGGCGGCGGCCTTGAGGCGGAGCCAGGCCGGGTGGGTCTCGACGGTGCGCGCGTCAGCCGGGGTCTCCGGGACGACGACGTCGGTCCGGGCGGGCTGCAGAGTGGTGGACATGGAACCCTCCTGGGGTCGAATCGCCGGAAAATATCCGGTGACGCAGATCACTTGCCGGAAGGGTTCCATGAGGGCACGGGGCTGTCAACCCGGCGGCCGGGGCCGGCTGATAGCGTGCGGCGCATGGACGACCCTGTCGACACGCGGCTCGCGGCCGCCGTCTCCCATGACCCGCGCGCCACGCTCGCCCAGCTCTCCGAGCGGGTCGGCCTGTCGACGTCCGCGGTGCAGGCGCGCCTGCGCCGGCTCGAGAGCACGGGCGTGATCACGGGCTACCGCGCGTTGCTCGACCCCGAGGCCGTGGGCAAGCCGCTCTCCGCCTTCATCGAGATCAGCCCGCTGGACCCGCGTCAGCCCGACGACGCCCCCGAGCTCCTCGAGTCCATCGCGGCGATCGAGGCGTGCCATTCCGTGGCCGGCGACGCCGCGTACATGCTCTTCGTGCGCGTGGGCTCGCCGCGCGAACTCGAGGCCCTCGTGACGGAGATCCGCCAGACGGCGTCCGTGTCCACCCGGACCACCGTGGTGCTGCAGACCTTCTACGAGCACCGCCCCATGCTGGAGCTGCCGGCGGAGGACTGAGGGCGGGCGCTTCGGCCCCTCCTGTCGCGCGAGAGGTCGGAATGAGGGCGGATCTGACGCTCATTCCGACCTCTCGCGTTCCCGGCTGCGGCAGCGGGCACTCGGCCGTCCGTCCCCGCTACGGTGATCCCGTGCGTCCGACCTCGCCCCGTCCCGCCCCCGCCTACCTCACCGACTCCGTCCCCGCCCGTCGCGGCCACCCGCTGGGGTTCGCGCACCGGGGCGCCGCCGTCGACCGGGAGAACTCCCTGGCCGCGTTCGTGGACGCCCACGCCGCCGGGTTCACCTACCTCGAGCTGGACGTGCGCACCACGGCGGACGGCGAGCTCGTCGTCTTCCACGACGACACCCTGGACCGCGTCAGCACCGGCCGCGGCCGGCTGCACGACCACACGTGGGAGCGGCTGGCGGACGTCACGGTCGGCGGGGAGCCGCTGCTGCGCTTCACCGAACTGCTCACGGCGCTCCCCGAGGCGCGCCTCAACGTGGACCTCAAGGACCGCGCGTCGGCCCCGGCCCTGGCCCGCATCCTCGCCGAGCACGGCGCGTGGGACCGCGTGCTCGTCGCCTCGTTCCACGACTCGCGGCGCCGCCTCTTCCGGCGCGCCCTCGCCCGCCTCGGCCACCCCGAGCGGGCGTACGGGCCGGAGCGGGTGGCGACGTCGGGCGGGGCGGCCGCCATCGCGGCGCTCGTGACGCTGGGCCCGCTGGGACTGACCCGCTGGCTGCGCCGGTGCGCCCTCGACGTCGACTGCGTGCAGGTGCCCGTCCGGCACGGCCGCGTGCCCGTGGCCACCGCCGACTTCGTGCGGCGGTGCCACGCGGCGGGCCTGCCGGTGCACGTGTGGGTCGTGGACGAGCCCGCGGAGATCGAGCGCCTGCTCGACCTCGGTGTCGACGGGATCATGACCGACCGCGCCGACGTCCTCGCCGAGGTCTACGCCCGCCGCGGACTCTGGCCGCAGCGCTGACCCCCGCCCGCGGCCCGCGGCCGACTTTCGAACGTGACATCGGGGCTATGGGCGCTTTCGAACGTGAGATAGGCCCCATCTCACGTTCGAAAGCGCGGGGTGCAGCGGGGCCCAGCCGGGCACCGGCACCACCCCTCAGAGCATCTTCGGCAGCAGCGCCCGCTTCATCCGCCCGTACGGCGGGTACGCGGTCTTGAGCGTGTCCACTTGGTCCGACTTCGTGATGGACGGGCGCAGGTGGGAGAACGTCTCGAACCCGTGGATGCCGTGGTACGCGCCCATCCCGGACGCGCCGATCCCGCCGAACGGCAGCGTCGCGATGCCGGCGTGCAGCAGGCCGACGTCGTAGCCGAGGCCGCCGGCCTGCACCTGGTCGTCGAACGCGCGGTGGTAGCTCGGCCGGTCCGTGAAGAGGTAGGCGGCCAGCGGGTGCGGGCGCTCCGCGATGAAGTCCAGGGCGTCCTGGAAGGTGTCCACGGTCAGCACGGGCAGGATCGGGCCGAACAGCTCCTCCTGCATGAGCGCGCCGTCGGGCCGCACGCCCGTCACCACGGTCGGCGCCATGTACCGTCCTGCCACATCCACGTCGCCGCCGACGAGCAGCTCGGCGCCGGCGTCGAGGTCCGTCTGGAGCATCTCCCGCAGCCGCTCCGCGTGCTCGGCGGAGATGAGCCGGCCGTAGTCCTTCGACGCGCGGGGGTCGTCGCCGTAGAACTCGCGCAGGGCGGCGGGGATCTCGGCGGTCACCTGGCGCAGCGCGGCCTCGCCGACGGCCAGCACGTAGTCCGGGGCCACGCACGTCTGGCCCGCGTTGGTGAACTTCGCCCATGCGATGCGGCGGGCCATCGCGCCCGTGTTCCGCGACGGCGTCACCACCGCCGGCGACTTGCCTCCCAGCTCGAGCGTCACGGGGGAGAGGGTCTTCGCCGCCGCCTCGTAGACGATCCGGCCCACGCGCTCCCCGCCGGTGTAGAGGATGTGGTCCCACGGCTCCGCCAGCAGCGCGGTGTTGCACTCCTTGCCGCCCGCCACCACGGAGACCAGCGCGGAGTCCAGGTACTGCGGCACCAGCTCCCGCAGCGCCGCCGCCGTGGCCGGGGCCTTCTCCGACGGGCTGAGCACCACCGTGTTGCCGGCCGCCAGCGCACCCACGACCGGGGCGAGCGCGAGCTGCACCGGGTAGTTCCACGCGCCGATGACCAGCACGAGACCCTTGGGCCGCGGCCGGACCTCCGCGCTCGCGGGCCGCAGGGCCAGCGGCAGCTTCACGGGCCGCGGCTCCATCCAGTCGGTCAGGTGCAGCAGCGCGTGGTCCACCTCGGAGCGCACCGAGACGATCTCCGTGATCAGGGCCTCGGTGGCCGGCTTGCCCAGGTCCGTGCCGAGCGCCGCGACGAACCGGTCCGCGTGCTCGGTCAGCATCCGCTTCAGGCCCTTGAGCTGGCGCACCCGCACCGCGCGCGGGTGGGCGGCGCGGGAGCGGGCGGCGGCGCGCAGCCGCTCGACGGCGGCCCGCGGCTCCTCGGGTCGGGGCCCGGCCGGCGCGATCGGCAGGGCCTCGGTGGGCAACGGCTCGCGAACCGGATCGTCGTCGGGGGTGTCGGGGGCGTCGGTGGTCAGACCGGGGGGCTGCGTGCTCATGTCGGCCACGCTACCGAGCCGCCCTGTGCGACGGCAGGGCGGGGCGCCGTCGTCGTCCCCCGCGCGACCCGCGCACTTTCGTTCGGAAGAGGGCGCCCCCAGGGTCTTTTCGTTCGGGAAACGGCGCGCGCGCCCGGCCGTTTCCCGAACGAAAGCGGTGCGACACGCCGCCGTTTCCCGAACGAAAGCGGACGGGGGCGGGTGTCAGCCGATGACCGCGTCCACCAGCTTCTGGGCCTCCGCCTGCACCTGCGTCAGGTGCTCGGGGCCACGGAAGGACTCCGCGTAGATCTTGTAGACGTCCTCGGTGCCGGAGGGCCGCGCCGCGAACCACGCGTGCTGCGTGACCACCTTGAGCCCGCCGATCGGGGCGTCGTTGCCCGGGGCGTTGGTCAGCGTCGCGAGGATGGTCTCGCCGGCCAGCTCGGTCACGGGGACGTCGTCGGGGGAGAGGGTCTTCAGCTTCGCCTTCTGCTCGGCGGTCGCGGGGGCGTCGATGCGCGCGTACGCCGGGTCGCCGTGCAGGGCGACGAGGTCGCGGTACCGCTCGGACGGGGACTGGCCCGTCACGGCGATGATCTCCGCGGCCAGCAGGCACAGCAGCAGCCCGTCCTTGTCCGTGGACCACGGGCTGCCGTCGAACTGCACGAAGGACGCGCCCGCGGACTCCTCGCCGCCGAACACGCCGGTGCCCGTCAGCAGGCCCGGCACGAACCACTTGAAGCCCACCGGCACCTCCACGAGCTCGCGGCCCAGGTCCCCGGCCACGCGGTCGATCATCGACGAGCTCACCAGGGTCTTGCCCACGCCCGCGCTCTGGGGCCACTGCTGGCGGTGGCGGTACAGGTAGTCGATGGCCACGGCGAGGTAGTGGTTCGGGTTCATCAGCCCGCCGTCGGGGGTGACGATCCCGTGCCGGTCCGCGTCGGCGTCGTTGCCGGTGGCGACGTCGAAGGGCGCGTGCCCGTCCGCGTCCGGGGTCATCCGCTCGATCAGCGAGGCCATCGCGTTCGGCGACGAGCAGTCCATGCGGATCTTGCCGTCCCAGTCCAGCGTCATGAACCCGAACCGCGGGTCCACCTCCGGGTTCACCACGGTCAGATCCAGCCCGTGGCGGTCGGCGATCTCGCCCCAGTACGCCACGGACGCCCCGCCCATGGGGTCGGCACCGATGCGCACGCCCGCCTTGCGGATCGCCTCCACGTCGATCACCTGCGGCAGATCGGACACGTACCGGTCCAGGAAGTCGAAGCCGCCCAGCTTCGCGTGGCCGGCGACGTCGGCGCTCGCCACCCGGTGCACGCCCGCCTGCCCGGCGGCGAGCAGCTCGTTGGCGCGGTCGGCGATCCACGTGGTCGCCTCGGTGTCCGCGGGGCCGCCGTGGGGCGGGTTGTACTTGAAGCCGCCGTCCGCGGGCGGGTTGTGCGAGGGGGTGATCACGAGGCCGTCCACGAGGCCGGCGTTGTCCCCGTCCACCGCGAAGCCCGACGGCGACAGCTCGCGCCCGGCGTTCAGGTGCAGGATCGCGTGGGACACGGCGGGGGTGGGCGTGTAGCCGCCGCGGGAGTCGACGAGCACCTCGACGTCGTTGCCGAGCAGCACCTCGACGGCGGTGTCCTGCGCGGGCCCGGACAGGGCGTGCGTGTCCTTGCCGACGAGGACCGGCCCCGTGATCCCGTGGTGCGCGCGATACTCGACCACGGCCTGCGTGATGGCGGCGATGTGGTCGTCGTTGAACGAGGTCGTGAACGCGGAGCCGCGGTGGCCGGAGGTGCCGAACACGACCTTCTGCGCCGGGTCCGTCACGTCCGGGTGACCGGTGCGGTACGCCTCCAGGAGGGCGTCGACGTCGATCAGGTCCTGCGGCAGGGCGGGGGTGCCGGGACGCTCGGAGGGGGGCAGGGCGGCGGTGTTCTCGGTCATGTGCCACACCTTGGCACGGGCGGGCGGACGGGGGAAGACGCGCGGCCCAGCGGGACGACGCCGGCGGTCACCCTCGGCAGCCGGCGCACAGCCCCCAGTAGTAGACCTCGGCCTCGTCGACCGCGAAGCCGTGGTCCTCGGGGGCGTCGAGGCACGGTGCGGAGCCGGTGCGGCACGGCACGTCCACGACCGTGCCGCAGCCGCGGCACACGAGGTGGTGGTGGTTGTCGCCCGTGCAGATCTCGTAGCGGGCCGGGGAGCCGGCGGGCTGCAGGGAGCGCACGAGCCCGGCCTCGGTGAGCGCGTGGAGGCAGTCGTAGACGGCCTGGTGCGAGGTGCCGGGCAGGGCCCGACGGACGGCGGCCAGCACGGTGGACGCGTCCGCGTGGGGGTGGTCGGCGAGGGCGGTCAGCACCGCGAGGCGGGGCCGGGTCACGCGCAGGCCGACGCCGCGCAGCAGCGTGCGCTCGTCCTCGTCCCGCGTCGTGGTCTCCATGCCAGTCGATCCCATCCGGTTCTCTGGAACATGTCAAGAAAGAGCGGGCCGCTTCGCCCCCGGCGCACCGGCCATTCCCCGCCGTCCCCGTGCTGACTACGGTGAATCCTCGACCCCGGGGCGCACCGGCCCGGGCGCCGTCGACGAGGAGGTCCCCACCCATGGCCCAGCCCGAGCCCGTCCGTCTCGTCCCGGGTGGAGCCGTGGACCGCCCGGCCGAGCAGGCCCTCCTCGCGGCCGCCGCGGCCTGCGGCGGCGACGTCGACGCGATGGTCGAGCTGCTCCGTGCGGCGTCCGGCGCCGCGTCCGACGACGACGCCGCCCCGCTCGACCTGCCGCTGACCGGCGCGGGGCGCACCCGGGAGCAGTGGGAGCTGCTCGCCTCCGTCGCCGCGCAGGACCTCTCGGCCGCCCGCGTGCTCGAGCCCCATCTGGACGCGCTCTCAATCCTGTCCCAGGCCGGCGTCCCCGCCCCGGCCGGGTTGCTCGGCGTCTACGCCTCCGAGTCCGGCGGCCGCACCCCGGCCCTCCGCCCCGCCCCGGACGGCCCCGACACCGCCTGGCTGCTCGACGGCGAGAAGCCGTGGTGCTCGCTCGCAGACCGGTGCGCGGCCGCCGTCGTCACCGGCCGGGAGGCGGACGGCACCCGCCGTGCCGTGCTCGTGGACCTGTCCCACCCCGGCGTGGCCGAGACCGACTCGGCCTGGCCCGCGCTCGGCCTCGCCCCGATCCGCACGGTGGGCCTGGCCTTCGACGCCGTCCCCGGCAACGCCGTCGGCGGCGCCGAGTGGTACCTGCGCCGGCCCGGCTTCGCGTGGGGCGGCATCGGCGTGGCGGCGGTGTGGTTCGGCGGCGCCGTCGGCATCGCCCGCACCCTGCGGAACGCCACCGCCGCCCGCGCGGCCGCCGAGGCCGAGGGCCGCGGACCGGGCCCGGACCAGATCGGCCAGGCCGCGCTCGGCCGCGTCGACCGGCTGCTCCATGCGATGGCCGCCCTGCTCGCCCGTGCCGCCGACGACGTGGACGCCGGCCGCCTGGACCACGGCCGCGGCATGGTCGAGGCCGACCGGATCCGCGGCACCGTGGCGCAGCTGTGCACCGAGGTGATGGACGTCGTCGGGCAGGCCACCGGCCCCGGCCCGCTCACCGGCAGCGCCGCGCACGCCCGCGCCGTGGCCGACCTGCAGGTCTACCTGCGCCAGCACCACGGACACCGCGACGACGCCCGGCTGGGCGCCGCGCTCCTGACCGGCGAGACCGACGGCGGCTGGACGTGGTGAGCTTCTCCCACACCGACGACGGCACGTCCGAGGCGGCCTGGGCCGAGGGCGGCGTCGGTGAGCTGCCGGAGCTGCGCCTGCCCGTCTGGGACGCGCAGACGCTGCTGCTCGTGGCCGTGGCGCACCCGGACGACGAGACCCTCGCCGCCACCGGCCTGATCCGCTCCGCCCTGCGCGACGGGGCACGCGTGCACGTGCTGGTCGCCACCGCCGGCGAGGCCTCCCACCCGCACTCGCCCACGCACACGCCCGCGGACCTGGTCCGGCTGCGCCGGGACGAGATGGAGCACGCCCTCGACGCCCTCGCCGCCGGCCTGCCCGCCTCCGCAGGCCCCGGCTCCCCGGCGCGGGACCGGCTGACCTGGGCATCCCTGGCCCTGCCCGACTCCGGCGTGGCCGAGCACGAGGACGCCGTGCGCGACGCCGTCGCCGCGGCCCTCGACGCCCACCCCGGCCCCGCCGTGCTCGCCTCCCACGACCCGGGCGACGGCCACGCGGACCACGAGGCCGTGGGCCGGGCCGTCGGCTCGGTCGCGGGCGAGTGCGACCTGCCGCTCTACGCCTTCCCCATCTGGTTCTGGCACTGGGCCGACCCGGCCGACCTGCCCGCCCGCCGCTACCGACGGCTCCCGCTCACCGACGACGACCGTGCCGCCCGCCGTGCCGCCCTCGACGCGCACGCCTCCCAGGTCCGGCCCCTCTCCGCCGCGCCCGGCGACGAGGCGATCCTGGGCCCCGCCGTGCTCGCCCACCACGAGCGCCCGTTCGAGGCCCACCGCGTCTCCGGCCCCGACGACGCCGACGCCCACCGGGCCGCCGCCGTCTTCGACCGGCTCTACCGGGCCCAGGAGGACCCGTGGCGCTACCTCAGCTCGTCGTACGAGGCCCGCAAGCGGGCGCTCACCCTCGCCGCCCTGCCCCGGCCCCGCTACGGGACCGTGGTCGAGGCGGGCGCGTCCATCGGCGTGCTCACCGCGGACGTGGCCGCGCGCGCGGACCGCGTGGTCGGCCTCGAGGCGTCATCCACCGCCGTCGAGCGCGCCGCCGCCCGGCTGGCCGGCGCGCCGCACGCCGAGGTGCGCCGAGCCGTGCTGCCCGCGGACTGGCCGGCCGACGTCGCCGGCGCGGACCTCGTGATCGCCTCCGAGATCGGCTACTTCCTGCAGCCCGAGGAGCTCGACGCGCTGATCGACGACGCCGACGCCGCGCTCGCCCCCGGCGGCGAGCTGCTGCTGTGCCACTGGCGCCACCCCATCGAGGGCTGGCCGCTGGACGGGGACGCCGTGCACGCGCGCGTCGCCGCCGACCCGCGCTGGCGGCTGCGCACCGAGCTCGTGGAGGACGACTTCCGGCTCAGCCTCCACGTGCGGGCCGCCGCCGCGACCCACGCCGTCGTCGTGGTGCCCGCCAAGGACGAGCAGGAGCGGCTGCCGGCCGCGCTCGCGGCCCTCACCGCCGCCCTGGACCGCTGGGAGGAGCACCACGCGCAGGGCACGGCCGCGGTCGTGGTCGCCGCGGACCGCTGCGACGACGCCACGGTGGCCGCCGCCCTCGAGGCCCGCGCCGCCGACCCGCGCATCCACGTCCTCGAACTGGGGGAGCCGACCGCCGGGCAGGCCGGCGTCGGGCGGGCCCGCCTCGAGGGCGCCCGCCGGGCCCGCGCGCTGTTCCCCGACGTGCCCGCCGAGCGCCTCTGGCTCGCCTCCACCGACGCGGACAGCCGCGTCCCCGCCGACTGGCTGCTGGCGCAGACCGTGGCCGCCGGCCGCGACGAGGCGCTCGTGCTGGGCACGGTGGACGTGCGCCAGGGGCCGCTGCGGCAGGCCTGGCTCCGCGGCTACCGGCACGAGGAGGGGCACGCGCACGTGCACGGGGCGAACCTGGGGCTGCCGTGGTCGCTGTACGAGGCCGTGGGCGGGTTCCCGCCGGTGGCCGAGCACGAGGACGTCGGCCTGGCCGAGGCCGTGCGGGCCCTGGCGGGGGAGCGGGACGGCGGTGACGGCCGCCGGGTGCGCGTGATCGCCACGGACACCACCCGCGTGCTCACCTCATCTCGCCTGGAGGGGCGGACCCCCGGCGGGTTCTCCGGGTACCTCAAGGCGGTGGGCCGGCCCGGGTGAGGACGGCCGGGGAGCAGGGGCGCGGGGCCGGGCCGGGTCCGGGGGGCACCGCCTAGACTCGGCACCGGACCGCGACGCCCCGAACCGGAAGGACCGTCATGACCGACCCCCACGCCTCCCACGACCCGCGCCGTGAGGCCGCCCGGCCGAGCTGGTACGGGTCCGAGGCCGGTGCGGGCTCCTCCGGCACCGGCTCCTCCGCCGCCGGCTGGCCCGACGCCCCGGCCGGCGACGCCGACCGCGCCGCCTGGGACCGGGCCCCCTCGTACGCCGAGCAGGAGGAGCAGACCCGCCCCGCCTACGGGCAGCCGTACGGCTACGGCCAGGACGCGAACACCGTCCCCGCCTACGGCTACGGGCAGGGCACGCCCGGCCACGGCTTCGGAGCCCCGCTGCAGCCCGGCCAGACCGAGGGCGTCGGCCGCTCGGCGGCGTCCATGATCCTCGGCATCATCTCCGTGGTGGGCGGGTTCACGTTCCTCCTCCCGCCGATCGTGGGCGTGGTCCTCGGTCACCTGGGCCTCAAGCGGGAGCCCCACGGCCGCGGCATGGCGATCGCCGGCCTCGTGATGAACTACGTGTCCCTCGCCCTGCTGCTGCTCGCCGTCGTGTTCCTCGTGATCCTGGTGATCGCCGGGATCTCCCTGGGCGACTACACCTCGACCTGACCGGCCGGCTCAGCCGGCCAGCAGCAGTTCGAGATGCGCGGCCAGGGCGAGCAGGGGCGCGGACGTGCCGGGCCGGCCGATGAGCTGGACGGACCAGTTCAGGCCCCGCTCGTCCCGGAGCACGGGCACCGCGACCGCGGGCAGGCCGAGCACGTTGACCATCGAGGTGTAGGGCGTGAACGCGCACTGCGCCTCGTAGTTGGCCTCGGGCTCCATCGCCAGGAAGTGGCCGACCGGCGGGGGCGCGGTGGCCAGCACCGGGGTCATCACCACGTCGACGGCGGCGAACTGCGCCCGCACCCCGCGCGCCCACTCCTCGAGCCGGTGGGCGGCGTCGTCGAGCTCGGCGCGCCCTGCGGCCCGGGCCGTGCGCAGGAAGTGCGCGGCCACCGCGCCCACGTGGGCCTCGGCGTCCTCCGGCAGCGGCGCCCGGAGCAGTCCTGCGGTCCACACCGTGCGGAAGTCCCGGTGATAGTCCTCGCCGTAGTAGGGGGAGAGGTCCTCGACCGCGTGGCCGCCCGCGTCCAGGGCGGCGGCGGCCTTCGTCAGGGCGGTGACGGCGGGCCGGGCCAGGGAGATCTCGAGGTCGGAGGCGAAGGGCGAGGCCGTGGTGACGCCGATCCGGCGGGCGTCGACGGCGCCCCCGGCCCGGGCGGTCTCCACGGTGCGGCGCAGGTCCGGCAGCACCCGGCCGGGCAGGCCCTCGGGGGAGAGCAGCACGTCGTAGAGCAGGGCGGCGTCCTCGACCGTGTGGGCCAGCGGGCCCGACACCGTGAGGTTGCGGACCGTGTCCGCGTGCTCGTCCATCGGCAGCTCCCCGCGGCCGGGCTTGAGGCCCACGAGCCCGCACGCGGCGGCGGGGATCCGGATGGACCCGCCCCCGTCCGAGCCCGGGGCGAACGGCAGGATCCCCGCGGCGACGGCGGCCGCGGCCCCGCCCGAGGAGCCTCCCGCGGTGCGGGTGGGGTCCAGGGGGTTGCGGGCCGGCGCCGTGACGAGGTTCTCTGAGTAGGAGTCCAGGCCGAACTCGGGCACGGTCGTCTTGCCGAGGGTGACGGTGCCGGCCCCGCGCAGGCGGAGCGCGAGCGGGTCGTCCTGCGCGGCCGGCGGCGCGTCGGCCAGCAGGGCGGAGCCGAACCGCGTGGGCATCCCGCGCACGTCGATCAGGTCCTTGTACGCCAGCGGAAGGCCGTGCAGGGAGGCGGGGGCGCCGTCGTCGTCCGGGGCGGGGGAGGTGTGCGGACCGGGCACGGCCCGGGGCCCGACGCGCGGGTGGGCCGCGTCCAGCTCGGCGGCACGGGTCCGGGCGCCCTCGGCGTCGAGGAGGGCGAAGGCGCCGAGGTCCGCGTGGGCCTGGGCCGCGGCGAGGGCGGCCTCCGTGACCTCCCGGGCGCTCAGCTCCCCGGCGGCGAGGTCCTCCCGCAGGCGCACGGCCGAGCGGCCCAGGAGCCGGGCCGGGCCGGGGGCGGAGGGGGTGCGGTCGTCGTCGGCGGCGGGTGCGGCGTCGGAGGTCTGCATGCGGCCGAGCCTAACGGGCGTGGCCCGGGTCATGGACGGCGGGGCCTTCCTGGGACGTCCGGGCGGGTGGCTACGCTGAAGCCATGAGCGCCTTCGAGACCGTCGATGTGAACGAGATCCCCGCCGATGCAACCATCCTGGACGTCCGCGAGGACGACGAGTGGGCCCTGGGCCGCGCCGCCGGCGCCCAGCACATCCCGCTGGGCCAGCTGCCGGACCGGCTCGAGGAGCTGGACCCGGACACGGACTACTACCTGATCTGCCGCACCGGCGGCCGCTCCGCCCGCGCCGCCGAGTTCATGACCGGCCGCGGCTACTCGGCCATCAACGTGGCCGGCGGCTCCGGCGCGTGGCTCGAGGCCGGCAAGCCGATGGAGGCCGACGGCGACGCCGAGCCCACCGTCAAGTGACGGGGACGGGCTCCGCTGACGCGACGCCGTCGCGCCTGCGCTACGCCTTCCTCGGCCCGGCCGGCACCTTCACCGAGGCCGCCCTGCGGAAGGTGGCGGACCCGGCCGAGGCCGAGTTCGTGTCGGCGGGTTCCGTGCTGAGCGCCGTGGCGGCGCTGCGCAGGGGGGAGGTGGACCGCGCCGTCGTGCCCATCGAGAACTCGGTGGAGGGCGGCGTCTCCGCCACCGTGGACGAGATCGCCCTCGGGGAGACGCTGCAGATCCTCGCGGAGGTGCACGTGCCCATCAGCTTCGTGCTCGTGGGCCGGCCCGGCGTTGCGATCGAGGACGTGCGGCGCGTGACCACGCACCCCCACGCCTGGGCGCAGGTGCGCGGCTGGGCCGAGACGGCGCTGCCGGGTGTGGATTTCACGCCCGCCCCGTCGACGGCGGCCGGGGCCGGCCTCGTGGCCCAGGGCGACTTCGACGCCGCCGTGTGCGCCCCGCTCGTGGCCGAGCAGACCGGGTTGCCGGTGCTCGCCGAGCGGATCGAGGACGTGCCGGGCGCCGTGACGCGCTTCGTGCTGCTCTCCCGGCCGACGGCCCTGCCCGCGCCCACGGGAGCGGACAAGACCACGCTGGTGGTGCCGCTGCCGGAGGACCGGCCCGGCGCCCTCGGGCAGATCCTGGCCGAGTTCACCACGCGCGGGGTGAACCTCTCCCGCATCGAGTCCCGGCCGACCGGCGAGGGCATCGGGCGGTACTTCTTCTCCCTCGACCTCGAGGGGCACCTGGCGGAGGCCCGCGTGGGTGATGCGCTCGCGGCCCTGTACCGGGAGTACCCCGACCTGCGGTTCCTGGGCTCGTACGCGCAGGCCGAGCCCGTGCCCACGAGGGTGCCGGCCGAGTTCACGGACGCCGCGTATCGCTCCGGCCGCGCCTGGGTGGAGTCCCTCCGCTCCCGCTGAGGCCCGGGGGGCCACTTTCGTTCGGGAAACGGCGGCCTCGAGAGACTTTCGTTGACGAAACGGGACGATCACCGCGACGACGGGCCGTCGTCGCGCTTCCCGTCCGCGCGTCGCCCCGGCGCCCGTTTCCCGAACGAAAGTGGTGGGGAAGCCGCCGTTTCCCGAACGAAAGCGCTGGGGAAGCCGCCGTTTCCCGAACGAAAGCGGGGACGGGGGGTCAGATGTGCGGGGCCGGTTCCGGGACGGGGGCGGCGGCGGAGACGCCGTCGTCGCGGACGGAGGCGTCGTCCTCGGCCACGAGCATCACGACGAGCGAGTCCGGCCGCACCCGGGCGTCGAGGGCGGTGATGACCCCCGTGGCGTCGCCGTCGAGCTGGGAGGGCATCGGCTCGGCGAACTCGACCTTCACGCGCTGGGCCTGCTCCGTGTGCATCGCGGGGACGGAGCTGCGGTGCCGGGTCACGGTCTTCACGGCGATCCGCGCCCAGTCGAGCGCGTGCCGGGGCGAGAGGACCATGACGTCGAGGAGGCCGTCGTCGAGCTTGGCCTGGGGCAGCAGCTCGACGCCGCCCGTGAGCATCCCGCAGTTGGCCACCATCACGGTGCGCACCTTGAACCGGCGGGGCTGACCGCCGTCGAGGGCCACGGTCACCTCGTGCCGCTTGCCGCGCAGGTGCCGTATGCCGGCCTCGCTGTAGGCCAGCCAGCCGGCCAGATCCTTCAGCTCATCCTTGGTGTCGCCCATGATGTCCGCGTCGTAGCCGGCGCCACCGATCACGGTGAAGGTCTGCCGGGTGACGCGCCCGTCCTCGTGCGTGAAGCGGACGTCCACGGTGTCGATGCGTCGCTGCCGGCCCCCCACGGCGATCCGCAGGCATTGCTCGACGTCGTTGATCGGCAGGTCCAGGTTCCGGGCCAGCAGGTTCCCGGTGCCCAGCGGCACCACGCCGAGGGCGACGTCGGTGCCGGCCAGCTGCTCGGCCACGGTGCGGACCGTGCCGTCGCCGCCCGCGGCGATCACGAGCCGGGCGCCGGCGCCGAGGGCCTGCCGCGCCATCGCGGTGCCGGGATCGTCCTCCTGGGTCTCGAGCACGAGCACCTCGCCGAGGCCCTCCGCCTCCGCGAGCCGCTCGAGCTCGCGCCGCACCTGGCCCGCGTTCGTCTTGATGGGGTTCAGCACCAGCGCGACCTCGTGGCGGCCCGTGCCGATCCCGGGCACCTTCTCCAGCCGGCGCTGCACGCCGCCCACCCGCGCGTCGAGGGCGTCCACCCGGAGACGCATCCGCTTGTGCTGCACGCCGAGGCGGACCTGGCGCGCCGCCAGCACCACCACGACGACGACCAGCAGGGCCAGGAGCACCAGGGCGGCCAGCGCCATCCACCACTCGGGAGTCATGCCCCGAGTCTAGGCGTCGGCCCCGCCCGCTAGGTGTTGTGGGTCATGAGGTTCTTGCCACGGGGTACGGGCTGAGATGAGACGAGCGGGCCCCGCCCGGCAGGATGGAAGTTCCTCAACAACCCACCTGCCAGAAGAGACCCGCTCATGATCCACGCTAATGCATCCCTGACTCCCACC
>NZ_JBQXFD010000013.1:0-73348 GCF_052615555.1 Micrococcus sp. EWR3.9.1 | reverse complement strand
TAGCGACACTGCACTGGCTCGCCACCATCCTTTAGCAACACACCCTAGGCGGCACCGCCCGCCCGGGGGCCTGTCCCGGAGAGGCCCGGGCCCTCAGCTGCCCACTCGCTGCCCGACCATTCGAGCAAGGTGGGCTGCCGCGTGGGCCGGCGTCGCCGCGCCGCGCCAGCTGTCCTGGAACATTGCCAACACCTCGCGGAATGGCATGCCGATACGTGCGGCCCGTTTGGTCAGCTCCCACCGATGTGATCGCGCAAGTTCTCGGGCCTCCTCCGATGTGCCGTGCTCTGCATTGCGCAAGGCCGCGAACATGGACCGGACAAAACGGGGACTGTCATGCGCGAACCCCACTGCGCCCAGAGAGGTTGCCAGCCGCCTGACGGCAACGAGGGGCTCCTCCGTGTAGGTGAAGCGATATCGCGCCGCCAGACGGGTGAGGAGCTCAAAGTCCTCGTAGAAGAGATCCTCGGCGTAGCCGCCCTCCCGGCGGAGCGCACCTGTGCGCATGAAGAACGACGCCGCTGGGATCCAGTTGGAATCGACAAGGCATGCGAGGGTGTCTTCGCTGCGTTGCGGTTCGTCCGGCCATGGAAACTCGACGCGCGAGGACGGGTGGAGCACCGAGGAGTTCTCGTCGATGACCACGGCGTCGCTGTAGGCAAGGACGACATCATCTGGAGCGGTCCGCAGGAGCTTCTCGTGGACCGCGATGCGATCTTTGCGCATGGTGTCGTCACCTGCGATGTAGGTGACGAATTCGGTGTCCACTTTGTCCAGCAGTCGGTTGAGGGTCGGATTCAGCCCCATGTTGGTGGAATTCGGATGGAACTCGAACGACGATGGCGCGTCTGCGAGCCACTGTCGGATGACCTCGGCGGTGTCATCTCTCGGGGATGCGTCATCGGCGATGAGGACTCGGACCGGAGGCACGGTCTGGCGTCGAATGCTCTCCAGTGTCTCGATGACGTAGGGAGCGTGGTTGTAGGCGACCACCAGAACGGTCGTGCCCGGGTGGTGTGGGCACCCGGAGTCACCCAGCCCTAGACCGACCTGTGATTCGGCCTGCCGCCGGAGGACTCGATGGCGCGTCCACCCGTCAACGAGTCCCCAAGCCGTCGCCACGCGATCGACCGCGCCAGGCCAGTCTCGGGCCTTCAGCCCGGCAGCCATAGCGGCCGCAGCCGCGCCCGCGCGGGTCAGTTCTGTGGTCGGTGCGGAGCTCAGTTCGGGCACCGCATGCCAGGCGTCCCGCGCAGAAGCGGCCTCCGCAAGTGAACGTCCCGCCCGGGCCCGCGTACGGACGCGGTCACGCCATGCGGAGGGTCGGGAGTAGATGATGCTCATGGCTCCGCAGTCCGTGATCGGCACGCCGGCGCGGTCGAGGCGGAAGGCCAGGTCGTTGTCCTCGCCACCGCGGACGAGGGCCGCATCGAACCCCCCGACGGCCAGCAGGACGTCCCGTCGGGCGGCGAAGTTCCCGCCCATGAGGGCCGGCCCCATCGACCCCCGCCCTGCAGGACGTGGGGGGACCGGCACGGTCTCTGCCACCAGCATCTCGAGTTTTTCCGCGAGTGACTTGCCGGTGAGCTGTGTGTCCTCCTTGACCACCACGCCACCGGTCACGACGGGGAAGTCGTCGAGGAACTCGTGAGCGAGCCGACACCAGTCGGGGTGGACAAGGTCGTCGTCGTCGCAGAACGCTAACCTTTCGGCCGACGCCTCGCTGATGCCACGGTTTCGGGCGAAGGCCGCACCGCGATGTTCCTCGGCGTCGACCACGCGGACGGTCACGCCATCAGGCAGGGGTCGGAGAGCGGCGACATAGGATCCCAGCCACGCATTTCCTCCGTTGTCGCACAGCAGGATTTCCCTCGGCGGCGCATCGGTTTGACGTAGCAGAGCCGTGATCTGGTCCTTCAGGGGCTGTCCGCTGCGGTGGCAGGGGATGATGATCGACAGCCGCGGTGACTCGAACATGGCCCTCCATCGTCGACTGGGTGTGTCCTGAGACCTCTTGCCAGACTAGTGGGATCTTCTCGGCCAGAGGCGTCGTCCGGCCCGCACGGATCGGTATCGCCCGGCCAGGCGGCGGTGGGTGAGCTGAAGCGCTCCCGATACCCTGACCTCATGCGCATCCTCGTCACCGGCGGCGCCGGGTTCATCGGATCGAACTTCGTCCACCACGTCGTCCGCGAGACCGGGCACGACGTCGTCGTCCTGGACAAGCTGACCTACGCTGGCAACCGGGAGAACCTCGCTGGCCTGCCCGAGGGCCGCGTCACTCTCGAGGTGGGGGACATCTGCGACGCGGCCCTGGTGGACCGCCTGGTCGCCGAGTCGGACGCCGTCGTCCACTACGCGGCGGAGTCCCACAATGACAATTCGCTGAACGATCCCTCGCCGTTCATCCAGACGAACATCGTCGGAACCTTCGTCCTCCTGGAGGCGGTCCGCAAGCACGGCAAGCGGTTCCACCACGTGTCCACGGACGAGGTCTACGGCGACCTCGAGCTGGACGATCCGGCGAAGTTCACGGAGACCACCCCGTACAACCCCTCCAGCCCGTACTCGGCCTCGAAGGCCGGCTCGGACCACCTGGTGCGCGCGTGGGTCCGCTCCTTCGGCGTGCAGGCCACGCTGAGCAACTGCTCCAACAACTACGGCCCGTACCAGCACATCGAGAAGTTCATCCCGCGCCAGATCACCAACCTGATCGACGGCGTCCGCCCCCGCCTCTACGGCCAGGGCGTCAACGTCCGGGACTGGATCCACACGGAGGACCACTCCTCGGCCGTGCTGCGCATCCTCGAGCGCGGCGAGATCGGCCGCACGTACCTGATCGGCTCGGACGGCGAGAGGAACAACAAGGAGATCGTGGAGCTCCTCCTCGAGCTCTTCGACCGCCCCGCGGACGACTACGACCTCGTCGCCGACCGCCCCGGCCACGACCTGCGCTACGCGATCGACAACACCGCGCTGCGCACCGAGCTCGGCTGGGAGTCGCAGTTCACGGACATCCGCACCGGTCTGGCGGACACGGTCCGCTGGTACCGCGAGAACGAGGCCTGGTGGCGCCCGGCCAAGGACGCCGTCGAGGCCACGTACCGCGCCCAGGGCCAGTGAGGGGGAACCGCTGATGCGCATCACCGAGACCGCCATCCCCGGCCTGCTCGTCCTCGACCTCGACGTCCACGGGGACAACCGCGGCTGGTTCAAGGAGAACTGGCAGCGCGAGAAGATCCGCGCCCTCGCCGCCGAGCACCCCCGCCTGGCCTCGCTCGCCCCGGTGCAGAACAACATCTCCTTCAACGACGCCGTCGGCACCACGCGCGGCATCCACGCCGAACCCTGGGACAAGTACGTGGCCGTCGCCCACGGCCGGATCTTCGGCGCCTGGGTGGACCTGCGGGAAGGGCCGTCCTTCGGCGCCGTCGCCACCGTGGAGCTCGGCCCGGAGAAGGCCGTCTTCGTGCCGCGCGGGGTGGGCAACTCCTACCAGACGCTCGAGCCGGACACCGCCTACACCTACCTGGTGAACGACCACTGGTCCGCCGACGCGCAGGGCCAGTACACGTTCCTCAACCTCGCGGACCCGACGGCGGCCATCGCTTGGCCCATCCCGCTCGAGGACGCCGAGCTCTCGGACAAGGACCGCGCCCACCCGTTGCTCGCGGACGTCACCCCCATGCCGCCCGCCCCGATCCTCGTGCTCGGCGCCGGCGGCCAGCTCGGCCGCGCCCTCGTGGCCCGCGCCGAGGCCGCGGGGATCCCGGTCGAGGCCCATGGCCGGGACACGTGGGACATGACCGATCCGGCCTCGTGGCCGCGGGAGCACTTCCGCGGCCTGCGCGCCGTGGTCAACGCGTCCGCCATGACCGCGGTGGACACCGCCGAGACGCCCGAGGGCCGGGCCCAGGCCTGGGCCGTCAACGCCACCGCCGTCGCCGAGCTCGCCCGCCGCTGCACCGAGGCCGGCGTGCCCCTGGCCCATGTCTCCACGGACTACGTGTTCGACGGCGCCCTCCCCGTGGGGCAGGAGCACCCCGTGGACCACCCGCTCGCGCCGCTGGGCGTCTACGGCCAGTCGAAGGCCGCCGGCGAGGCCGCGGTGCGCACCGTGCCGCGGCACTGGATCGTCCGCACCTCCTGGGTGATCGGGGAGGGGAAGAACTTCGTGGCCACGATGGCCTCCCTCGCCGAACGCGGGATCGACCCGGCCGTCGTCGCCGACCAGCACGGCCGCCTCACCTTCGCCGACGACCTCGCCGACGCCCTGCTGCATCTGGTCACCACGGACGCGCCCACGGGCACGTTCCACATGACCAACAGCGGTGACGTGGTCACCTGGCACGACGTCGCCCGGTGGGTCTTCGAGGACACCGGCCACGACGTCGGGCGCGTCTCCGCCACGACCACCGCCGCGTACCTGGCCGGCAAGGAGGGCGTGGCCCCGCGGCCGACCAACAGCGCCCTCGACCTCGGGCCCCTGGCCGCCGTCGGCTACACCGCCCCGGACCAGCGCGAACGCCTGCGGACGTACCTGAGGCGCTGACCCCGTCTCGCACGACGAAGCCCCCGCCGGTTCCGGCGGGGGCTTCGTGCGTGGGGGCGATCAGCTGCGCGTGCGGGCCTTGCGGCGTGAACGCCGCCCCTTCTTCGCGGACGAACCGACGCTCGAGAGGTACTTCTCGTGGGACTTGTGGTACGTGCTCTCGTACCCGTAGCCGTAGCCGTAGGAGTAGCCGCCGCCGCGCTGGGAGCGCGCGACGCCGTTCATGACGACGCCCAGCAGATGCGCGTCCACTGCGGCGAGATTCTCCACAGCCGCCTCCAGGTGGTCCTTGCGGGTCCGTCCCTGACGCACCACGAGCACCGTCCCGTCCACAGCGGCGGCCAGGAGGGAGCCGTCCGTGACGGGCAGCAGGGGAGGGGAGTCGACGATGACGAAGAAGTCCTCCGACGCCAGCTTCAAGAGGGCCCGCATGCGCTTCGAGCCCAGCAGCTCCGACGGGTTCGGGGGCGTCCGGCCGGCGGGGAGCAGCGTGAGGTTCGGGATGCCGGTGGCCGCGAGGGCGTCGTCCGGCTGCACCTCACCGGCCAGCACCTCGGACAGGCCCACGTCGCCCGCCACCTGGAAGAGGTCGTGCTGCCGGGGCCGCCGCAGGTCGGCGTCCACCACGAGCACCCGTTCGCCGGCCAGGGCCAGGGCGCGGGCCAGGTTCGACGCGACCGTCGACTTGCCCTCGGAGGGGTCCGCGCTCGTGAACGAGACGACGCGCGGCGGCTCGTCGACGGAGACGAACTTGAGGTTGGTGCGCAGCGCCCGGATGGCCTCGCCGGCCCGGGGGTCGAGGTCCACGGCCTCCTCGCCCGTGCGGGTCAGGGACGCGTTCTCCGGAACGGCTCCGATCACGCCGGCGCCGGTGATCTCCTTCACGTCGGCGCGGCTGCGCACCTTCACGTCCAGGAGGCGGCGGAGCACGGCGATGGCGAGTCCCGCGCCCAGTCCGGCCACCGCGCCCAAGAGGACGTTGCGCCGGGTGTCAGGGCTCACGGGGGCAGAGGGCACGCGGGCATCGGACAGCGGCACGACCTCCAGCGGGCTGTTCTTGTCCACGTCCGCCGCCACGTCCGCCGTCGCCTGCAGTGCACTGTTCGCCAGCTGCGCGGCGGTCTCGGGATCCGTCGAGGTGGCGGTCACCTTGATCATGCTGGACTCGGGGACGAGCACCGCGGAGAGCGAGCCGTCGCCGTCCTGCCCCGTGTCCTGTGCCACGCGTTCACGCACGGCCTCGCTGTTGATCAGGGCGACGTAGGCCTGAGCCCGGCTCTCGGCGGGCAGGTTGCTGGTGATGAGGCTCTGATCTGCAGCCCGGGCGGCGAGGAACCCCTGAGATTCGGACGCGTAGATCCGGGGCTGCAGTGCGGAGTAGCCCCAACCCAGCAGACCCCCCACGAGGGCTGCTGCCAGGAGCAGCAGGAGGTTGGCGCGCAGGAGGCGGAAGAAGTCGACGATCGTCACGGGGCACCTCGGGGGTCATGGACGGGGATGCGCGGGCCGTCGTGGGCGAGGCACGCGCGGTCCACGGTACCAACACCCAGCGTCCGCTTTGAGGGCCCCAGGACGAGGCCCGCCGCCGCGCTACGCTGAGCCGAGTATCGCCCGGCGTCCATGAAAGGGTCCGCACCATGCGCTCGAGCACGCCCCGTGACCGGACGGCTGCCCGCGCCATGGGGGCCGTCGCGCCACCCGAGGCCCGGCCTGCCAGGGGCCACGCCTTGCTCGGCCTCGTCCCGGACGGTCAGGCCGCGTGGACCCGCTCCCCGTGGAACCCCTTGGTCACGCCGGCCTCACCGCGGCTGTTCGAGGCCGTGCTGGCCACCGGCCTGGTGATGGAGGCGTTCACCGCTCCCGGCCTGCCGATCCCGTTCGCGGAGTTCTCCGCCATCCTTCTGCTGCTCCTCGCCTCATTCCGGCAGCCCCGCCGGGACCTCTCCCACTACGGCGTGCTGGCCCTCGTCGCACTGGCCCTGGTGGCGTATCTCGTCGCGGTGACCGTGCACAACGACCTCGACCCCACGCGTCGCGCCACGAGGATCACGCTCCTGATCCTGCTGATCTACGCCATCGCCAGCGAGAGGATCGACATCAAGGGCGTCCTCTACGGGATGACGGCCGGAGCACTGATCAACGTGCCCCTCTTCTACGCGGGCCTGGCCCCGGACACCTACGGGGGCTACCTCACCGGCTTCCTCGGGGACAAGAACGTCTCCGGCCTCTTCTATGCGCTCCTGCCCGTGCTGCTCGTGGCCACCATGCAACGCATGGGTCCGAAGCTCCTCGTGCTGGGCGCCGGCTTCGCCCTGACCTTCCTCACCGGTTCGCGGACCTCGATGGCCGCGCTGCTCTGCGCGGTCGTGTGGATCCTCGTGAGCCCCTACCTGGGGCGGGTCCTGCGTATCGCACTGGGGGTCGTCATGGGTTGGTTCGTCAGCTGGGCCGAGGAGAACCTGGCCGACCTCGGCATCTTCGGAGACCGCACGGGCACGGACTGGTTCCGTGCGCAGATCCAGGAGGCGTCCGCGGAGAAGGTGGCCGACACGTCCTTCTTCGGCCAGGGACTCTCCACGGCATTCGTGGACCTGGACGGCGTGACCATGTTCTTCCACAACTCCTACCTGGGGCTCCTCGTGGAGGGCGGCTGGCCGTTCCTGGTCGTCGTGGTCGGCGCCTACCTCTGGCTGTGCCTGCGACCCTTCGCCCGGACGCACCGCTCGCCGTCCCGCGTGGCCGTCGAGGCCGCCGCGGTCATCATCCTGGTCACCTCCCTTCAGCTCGGTGAGGTGTTCATCACGATCTTCGGTGCCGTCGTCCTCGGCTGCGGCCTGCTGCTGAGCGCCCAGGAGAGTGACGAATCCCATGGCGCACCCGCGAAGGACCGGGCCCGCCGTCGGAAGCTGGACCGCATCGTGGAGCGGTCCCGACGAGCGAACCGCTGAGCGCGACGAGCATCACCGGTGCTATCCTGTCCAGGTTGCCCAGGCGAGGGAGCGCGCGCTCCGTGATCGACGAGGCCGCCGCCGCGTGTCAGCATGCTGGCCCGCTGCGGCACTGAAGCCCCCTCCTGGCCGCATCCCGCGCCGCCCCCGGCTGCGCGGCCGAGACCCCCACAGGAGGACGCATCATGTCTGACCAGCTCAAGATCAAGGTCACCCGCCGCACCGACTTCGGCAAGGGTGCCGCCCGCCAGGCCCGCCGTGCCGGCCTGATCCCCGCCGTCGTCTACGGCCACGGCCAGGATCCCGTGCACCTGCTGCTGCCGGCCCAGGAGACCACCCTGGCCGTCCGCAACCCCAACGCCCTGCTCACCGTCGTGAACGAGGCCGGCGAGGAGCACCTGGTCCTGCCCAAGGACATCCAGCGCCACGCCATCAAGGACACCGTGGAGCACCTGGACCTCATCGAGGTCCGCCGCGGCGAGAAGGTCATCGTCGAGGTCACCGTGCATGTCGAGGGCGAGGTCGCCCCCGGCAACGACTACGTGCTGGACTACGTCACCGTGCCGGTCGAGGCCGACGCCACCGACCTGCCCGAGGCCGTCACCATCTCCGTCGAGGGCCGCGAGGCCGGCGACCACGTGTACGCCCCGGACGTGCAGGTCCCCGCCGGCACCACCCTGCAGCTCGAGGACGACATCGTCATCGCCACCGTCTCGGAGGTCGTCGAGCAGGACCTCGGCGACGAGTCCGTGCAGGAGGAGCAGGCCGCCGAGTCCGCCGAGGGCGAGTCCGAGGGCTCCGAGGACTGATCACGCCATGACGACGGGGACCACGCTCATCGTCGGGCTCGGCAATCCCGGGCCCGAGTACGAGCGCACCCGTCACAACGTCGGCCAGATGGTGGCGGATGAGCTCGCCTCCCGCATGGGGGTCGGGTTCACCCGCCACCGGGCCGGCGCCGTGGTGGCCACGGGTCGCCTCGGCATCGGGGGACCGCGCGTCGTGCTCGGGAAGCCCACCGGCTACATGAACGTCTCCGGACGCCCCGTCTCCGCGCTGGCGTCCTTCTACGGGATCGGCCCCGAGGACCTCGTGGTGGTCCATGACGAGCTGGACATCCCGTTCGACACCCTGCGCCTCAAGCGCGGCGGGGGAGAGGGCGGCCACAACGGCCTGAAGTCCATCACCGCCTCGCTCGGCACCAAGGACTACGCCCGCGTGCGCGTCGGCATCGGCCGACCCCCGGGCCGCATGGACGTGGCCGACTTCGTGCTGCGCCCCTTCACCAAGCCCGAGCAGGACGTCCTGCCCCTGCACGTGGACCGCGCGGCGGACGCCGTCGAGAAGCTCGTCACGGACGGGCTCGCGCCCGCCCAGCAGGCGTTCCACTGACCTTCCACCCCGCGGCGTCGACGACGCGCGGGCCGTCCGGGTCTCAGTCCGCGAGGCTCACGGCGCGGGCCAGGGCGTCCGCGATGGTCTCCAGGGCGGGATCCATGATCCGGATCATCTCCGCGTACCCCTCCACCGGCCCGCGGAACGGGTCCACGATGTCGAGGGGCTGGGCGCTCGACCGTGCGAGGGCCCGGTGGTGGGCCGCCTCCGCCGCGAAAGCACGCACTCCTCGGCCCGCGGGGATCCAGTCCCGCCCGTCCCGCTCGTCCATCGCGCGGACCAGCGCCGCGAGCTGCAGCACGGTGAACACACGGGTGACCGCCTGCGGCACTTCACGAAGTGCGAAGCGCATGTGCTCCTGAGCCGCGGCCAGCACGAGGTCCGCCTCCACCACCATGAACGGCTGCAGAGCGGCAGGCCGGTGGCCTTCCAACCCGGTGACGCCGGCCTCGGCGCCGAGCTGCACGAGCGGCGGGGGCACTCTCAGGGCCTGGTTCGGCTGGGAGCCGGCGCTGCCGACCTCCACCCGGCCGGGGGCCAGGACCGCCAGCCGGCCCTGCAGGGCCCGGCTCGCATAGGCCGAGCGGCACACGTTGCCGGTGCACACGATGAGCACGGCGTCCGGCGAGGGAAGGGCCCGGCGCCCCCGCCGGGCCGGCGGAGACGGGCTCGACAGCGCCGGGCGACGGGAGAACGAGATCAACCGCGCGCGGCTCCGCCGTCACGCTCGAGCCACGAGGACAGCGCCCGGGCCTGACGATTGACGACCTTGCCGACCATCGGCTCGGCCTTCGCCGCGAGCTTCGAGCCCACCAGCGGGATCCGGCAGACGAGGGTGCCGTCCACGGAGAACTGGGAGCCCTCACCGGCGGCGGTCAGGCGGAGGGAGCCGTCCGCCGTCGCCTTGGCGGAGGGCACGGTGATGGTGGTGGTGCCGGTGCGGGAGCCGTCCGCGGCGGGCGCGTCCCACCGCTCCACCTGCTCCACCTGGAGGGCGGAGCCGATGAGCTTGCGGGCCATGTCCGGGACACGGTCCGGGATGCGGTCCGCGGGCAGGGAGCGCACGGCGGTGACGGTCATCGGGCCCTCCGGGGAACCCTCCACGGAGAACGAGACCAGGGAGCCGCCGAAGGACTCGACCACGGAACGGTGGAAGTCCTCGGACGCCAGGGCGGCTGCCACGGCCGACGGCGGGTGCGGGATGGGCTGCTGAGCGGAAAAGGCCACGGTGTCTCCTCGGGGTCAAGTCGGACCGCGCCCGGCGGGCCATGAGAGGGCCGGCACCGGTTCGCCGACGGCGATGGGCGTCCATTCCTCACCTTATATGCTGGCCTCCGCGACCCGGGTCCCGTGCACGGTGCCGGGACCGGCCGCGCGACCCCTCGTGAACCCCCCGGAAGGTGTGTCCGCCATGTCGGCACTCTGGGCCGTGGCCCTCATCATGCTCCTGAGCGGGACGGTGAAGCTCCGTTCCGGCGAGGACGTGCAGGCCACGTTCACCCGACTCAGGGTGCCCCGCCCGTTCGCGGCCCCCGGCCTGGCGCGCGCGTTCCCCTGGCTCGAGCTGCTGCTCGCCGTCGCCCTCCTGCAGCCCTTCACCCTGTTGCGTCCCGTCGTCGGCCTGGTGGCCGTGGCCCTCTTCGTCGCCTTCCTCGCGCTCGTGGTCCGGGCCCAGGACGACGGCGTCTCGTGCGGCTGCTTCGGCGAGGCCTCGGCCGCCCCGATCTCCCGCACCACCGTGGTCCGCAACGTCGTCTTCCTGGCCCTCGCCGTCCTGGCCCTGGCCGAGGGGATCGTCTCGCTGGCGGTGCACGGCGCGGGCCTGGCCTGGCAGCCGCTCACCGCCTTCGGCGCCGGGGCGTGGGCGTGGGCCCTGCTCGTGTCCGTGCTGCTCGCGACCGCCGCGTTCCTGGCCGGGCGCGAGTCCGTCCCGGCGACGCCCGACGCCGCCCCGGCGACGCCCACGCCCGAGGCCCCGGCCGCCCTCGACCCGGCCGACGGCGCCGAACCCGAACGCCACCCGTTCCCGGACGCCGTCGTGGTCGCGGACGGCGAGTACACCGGTCTGCACCGGCTGGTCGCGGACGGGGCCGTGGTGGCCCTGCGCCTGTCCACGGGGTGCGGCTCCTGCGCGCGGGTGATCGAACGGCTGGACGAGTTCAAGGACGCACTCGGGCCGGTCCGGCTGCGGGTCCTCATGCCCCAGCACGCCCCCGGCGCCGAGGGGGCGATCCGCAGCGGCACCGTCGACGCGTCGCTCGTGCTCGCCGACCCGGCCGGCGCCGCCTCGCAGGCCCTCGGCCTGCACTCGTTCCCCACCGCGGTGCTGCTCGGCACGGACCGGCTCACCGCCGGCGGCCCGGTGGGCGGCGCCGACGACGTCCTCGCCTTCCTCGAAGAGATCCGGGAGATCATGACCACCGAACTGCCCGCCGCCACGGACGGCTCCACCGCCACCCCGGAGGTCCGCGCATGAGCGCCCCCGAGACCACCCCCGTCCTCGCCCCGCTGCTGCCGCGCCTGCGCGCCGAACGCGCGTTCGAGGCGGCCGCCGCCTCCGCCGCCCGGCCGCTCGAGTCCCGGGGCGTCGAACTGGAGATCGGCCTGCCCGACGGCGCCCGCGCGCCCCTGCTGACCGTCCTCGCCGAGGCGCTGGCCGAGGGCCACGGCGAGCGCGCCGCCGTCCTCGTGGTCACCGCGACCACCCGCGAGGCCGAGGACCTCGTGACCGACCTCGCCGCCTGGGCCCCCGCCGGCGCCGCCGCGCTGTTCCCGTCCTGGGAGACGCTGCCCCACGAGCGCCTGTCCCCGCGCTCGGACACCGTGGGCGCCCGCCTGGCCGTGCTGCGCCGCCTCGCACACCCCGAGGAGCACGCGGAGGGCCCGCTGCGCATCGTCGTCACCCCCGTGCGCGCCGTGCTGCAGCCCCTCGTGGCCGGGCTCGGCGAGCTGAGCCCGGTGACCCTGCGGACGGGGGAGGAGCGGGACTTCGACGGCGTGGTGGCCGCGCTCGCCGACGCCGCCTACTCGCGCGTGGACATGGTCAGCCGTCGCGGCGAGTTCGCCGTGCGCGGCGGGCTGATCGACGTGTTCCCGCCCACCGAGGACTACCCCGTGCGCATCGAGTTCTTCGGCGACGAGGTGGAACAGATGCGCTGGTTCTCCGTGGCGGACCAGCGATCCCTCGAGGACACCACGGAGGACGGCTCGGGCCACCCCTCCGAGCTGTACGCGCCCCCGTGCCGCGAGCTGCTGATCACGGACCACGTGCGCCGGCGCGCGAAGGAGCTGATCCCGGCCATGCCCGCCGCCGCGGACATGCTGGACCGGATCGCCGAGGGCGTGGCCGTGGAGGGCATGGAGTCCCTCTCCCCGCTGCTGGCCGAGGCCATGACGTCGCTGCCCCGCATGCTGCCCACCGGCTCGCTGACCGTCCTCGTGGAGCCCGAGCGCCTGCGCGGCCGCGCCGACGACCTGCTGGCGACCAACGAGGAGTTCCTCCAGGCCGCGTGGGCCGGTGCCGCGCAGGGAGCGGTCGCCCCGGTGGACGTGGCCGGGGCGGACCAGTCCGCCGCGGGCGGCTTCCTCACCGTGGCCGAACTCCGCGCGGCCGCCCTCGAGCAGGACCAGGGGTTCTGGTCCGTCACCGCGCTGGTCTCGGACGACGAGCTGCTGCCCGACGCCGCCACCCTGCGCGCCACCCTCGGCGTCCCGCAGACCTTCTCGGGCGACATCGAGGCCATGGTCGCGCACACCCGCGTCCGGCTCGCGGAAGGATGGCATGCCGTGGTCCTCACCGACGGCCCCGGCTCCGCCCGCCGTCTCGCCGAGCTCAACGCGGAGGCCGGCCTCACGGCCTCCGTGGTGGACGGGCCCCTGCCCGCCGACCTCGCCCCGGGGCGGGTCTCCATCGCGACGGCGCCCGTCGGCTCCGGCTTCACGATCCCGGACGCGCAGATCGCCCTGATCACGGAGCACGACCTCTTCGGCCGGCACCGCACCGCGGGCACGCGCGCCCCCGGAGCGCGGCTGGCCCGGAAGCGGCGCAACGCCGTCGACCCGCTGACCCTGCAGCCCGGCGACCACGTGGTGCACTCCCAGCACGGCATCGCCCGCTTCGTGGAGCTGCAGCGTCGCAAGGTCACCGGCGGCCCGCGCACCGCCCCCGGCGCCGAGGAGTCCTACCGCGAGTACCTCGTGCTCGAGTACGCGCCCTCGAAGCGCGGCGCCCCCGGCGACCGGCTGTTCGTGCCCACCGACCAGCTCGACCTGATCTCCTCCTACGTGGGCGGGGAGACGCCGTCGCTGTCCAAGATGGGCGGCTCGGACTGGGCGCAGACCAAGTCCAAGGCCAAGCGCGCCACCCGCGAGATCGCCGGCGAGCTCATCCGCCTGTACTCGGCCCGCATGGCCTCGCGCGGCCACGCGTTCGCCCCGGACACCCCGTGGCAGGGCGAGCTGGAGGAGGCGTTCCCGTTCATCGAGACGCCGGATCAGCTGACCACCATCGAGGACGTCAAGAAGGACATGGAGGCGGCCGTCCCCATGGACCGGCTCGTCTCCGGCGACGTCGGCTTCGGCAAGACCGAGGTGGCCGTGCGCGCCGCGTTCAAGGCGGTGCAGGACGGCAAGCAGGTGGCCGTCCTCGTCCCGACGACGCTGCTCGCCCGCCAGCACCACCAGACGTTCTCCGACCGGTTCGCCGGCTTCCCCGTGAAGGTGGCCGCGCTCTCCCGGTTCCAGACCGCCAAGGAGTCCAAGGAGGTCGTCGAGGGGCTCGCGCACGGCGAGGTGGACGTGGTGATCGGCACCCACCGGCTGCTCTCCGACCAGGTGCAGTTCAAGGACCTGGGCCTGGTGATCGTGGACGAGGAGCAGCGCTTCGGCGTCGAGCACAAGGAGGCGCTGAAGAAGATGCGCACCAACGTGGACGTGCTCGCCATGTCCGCCACGCCCATCCCGCGCACCCTCGAGATGTCCCTCACCGGCATCCGTGAGACCTCCACGCTGGCCACCGCCCCGGAGGAGCGCCACCCCGTGCTCACCTCGGTGGGCCCGTACTCGGACCAGCAGGTCACTGCGGCCATCCGCCGCGAGCTGATGCGCGAGGGTCAGGTGTTCTACGTGCACAACCGCGTCACCACCATCGACAAGGTGGCCAAGCGCATCGCCGAGCTCGTGCCGGAGGCGCGGATCGCCGTCGCCCACGGCAAGATGAGCGAGGCCCGGCTCGAGCAGATCATGGTGGACTTCTGGGAGCGGAAGTTCGACGTGCTCGTCTCCACCACGATCATCGAGACCGGCCTGGACATCGCCAACGCCAACACCCTGATCGTGGAGGACGCCCACCGCTACGGCCTCTCGCAGCTGCACCAGCTGCGCGGCCGCGTGGGCCGTGGCCGCGAGCGGGCGTACGCGTACTTCCTGTACGACCCGCAGAAGCCCCTGGGCGAGGTGGCCCTCGAACGCCTCAAGGCCGTGGCCACCCACAACGAGCTCGGCGCGGGCATGCAGCTGGCCATGAAGGACCTCGAGATCCGCGGCGCCGGCAACCTGCTGGGTGGGGAGCAGTCCGGCCACATCGCCGGCGTGGGCTTCGACCTGTATCTGCGGATGGTGGGCGAGGCCGTGGCCGACTTCAAGGGCGAGGAGGACACCGCGCCCGCCGAGGTGAAGGTGGAGCTGCCGGTCAACGCCCACCTGCCGCACGACTACGTGCCGGGGGAGCGGCTGCGCCTGGAGATGTACCGCAACCTCGCCCAGGCCGCGGACGACGCCGCCGTGGACGCCGTGGTGGAGGAGCTCAAGGACCGGTACGGCCCGCTGCCGGAGCCGGTGGAGGCGCTCGTCGCCGTCGCCCGGTTCCGCAACCGGGCGCGGGCCGCGGGCGTCACCGAGGTCATGCTGCTGGGGCAGAACGTGAAGTTCGGCCCCGCCGCGGACCTGCCGGAGTCCCGTCAGATGCGCCTGACCCGCATGTACAAGGGCGCCCAGGTCAAGCCGGCCCTGAACGGCGTCCTCATCCCGCGTCCCAAGACCAAGCCGGTCATGGGTCAGGATCTCGTGGACGTCCCGCTGCTCGAGTGGGCGCAGCAGGTGGTCGACGCGATCTTCGCGCCGGAGGGCTGAGCCGGGTCAGGCCGTCTGCACGCGGACGAGGACGCCGTGCACCTCGAGCATCTCGAGGAAGGCGTGGACGTCGGACGCGACGTCGGCGGGGGCGAGGCCGAACGCCTCCGCCACCTGGACCGTGACGTCCGTCGTCGACAGCGGCACCGGCGGATCCGCGATCAGGTCGTCCTCCGGGGTGCGGCCTCCCACGAGGACGTCCCAGATCACGTCGCCCGAGGCGCCCAACAGCAGCGGCTGACCGGCCTCGAGCGTCATGACGGCGGTCTGGCCGCCGGCGGTGCGGGCCCACGCGATGTCGGGGGCGAGCGCCCAGCCCTCGGTGGTCTCAACGGTCACGGCGCACCGCCTTCGTCCAGGCCCAGCCGGCGAGTGCGCCGAGCCGGGCGCGCTGCTCGCGCCACAGGTCTGCGCGGGTGACGGGTCGGCCCAGGCGCATCTGCAGATGGGGGCGGTTCACCGGGATCGTGCGGGCCACGAGGACGGCCCGCTCCCGCACCGTGGCGGCCGACCGCCACCGGGTGCGGAACAGCTCAAGACCGCTCTGGCTCTCGTGCAGCGCCGCGAAGAGGGTCAGCTGCCGGGAGTCGACGCCGTCGGCGGCCTCGCCCGTGGCGACGTGCCAGGCCGCACCCGCGTCCAGCCGGTGGGCTTCTTCGCGCAGGGCGGCCCAGCTCTCGGCGGGGAGGGACTCCCGGATGTGCCGGACGTCGAGGCCACCGCGGAACGGGTCGCGGGCCGCGTGGACGATCACGACGAGCCGCTGATGGCGCGGGCTCGGCACCGGAACGGACCGGCCGGCGATCACGAGGTGGATGTGCTCGCTCCACAGGGCGTCGAAGGTTGCCTCGGGGGACGCGCCGAGGCCGGGGAAGAGCCGATGCACGTCCACATACCCCAGCTGGTCATGCCAGAGCGTGGCCGCGTGCTGGAAGATCGACCCCTCAGAGAAGGTGGCGACCGGTTCCCAGCCGTGAGAGCGCAGGAGCGCGGTGACGGCGGCGGCATCGGCCGGATGGACCAGCAGGTCCACGTCCGAACTGCGGCGGTGCTCGGGGTAGACGCCGGGCTCGGTGGCGTAGCCCTTGAGATGCAGGCCGCGGATGCCGGCCCGGTCCAGCACATGCGTGATGCGGGCGTGAGCGAGGCGGATGCGGACCTCGAGGTCCAGGGACGGCGGGGCGGCCGGTCGCTGTCCCGTCGCTCGTTCTCCCATGGCCGCGAGCTTAGCCGACCCAAAGGAGGGCCCGGCGGTGACTGTGCCGGATGCCCGGTGCAAAGTTAAAGGGGGTTCAGGTGGATTCGTGGACTGACGGCGCGAGACCCGCACGCTCCCGGGTGCTCCGTGTTGACGTGCCATCCATGAACGCGTGGCAGGACTCGCGATGAGCTGCGCGACCTGTCTAGATCCACCTGCAGAGTTCCATTCTCATGTTCACCGAGCATGCCGTTCCCGGCGATCGTCCCCCTGCCGCAGGGCATCCCAGACCTGGACTGGTTGCGCTAATGGGCGCGGACCGCGGGCTTCATCGGTCTTGTTGACTGCATCGCCCGCGGTCGGCTCAGTCGCCGCTCGCTCTGGTGCGGACGCGGCGGTGGAAGGTGGCCCTGCTCGTCACCGCCGCGGTGTGCGTCTTCCTCACGGGCCCTGCACCTCCATGGCGGGCTTCGCGTGCGCCGTCCTGTGGCTCTGGTCGACGCCGCAGATGGGGGTGGCGTCGTGCTCGTCCTCGCTGTCCTCGGCGCCGACGCATTCTTTGGGCTGCGCCTGTTCAACGCCCGGCTGCACGCCCCCTCGCGTGCGGCAGTGGAGGCGGCGCCGTCCCCGAACTCTGACCGCCGGCCGGTCAGGCGCCCGTCGGCTCCTCCTCCACGAGGTCCCCGTCGAGGGCCCGGGCGATCTCCCACGCCAGCAGATCGACGATCGGCTGCGCGGTCTGCGCCATGGCGGCGTAGCCCTCGGCGGGGCCGCGGAACGGGTCCGGCAGATCCGCGTCCGGTCGCTCCCCGTGGGCGATCAGGCGGGAGCGCAGCTCCGCCAGCGCCGTGACGAGCGCGGTGACGCCCGCGCCCGGAGGGACCGCCGCGGCGAGCTCCTCGCCGTGGTCGCGCAGGAGGGTGCCCATGCCGAGGATCGTGAAGGTCCGGCGCACCGCCGCGGGGTCCTCGCGCAGCACCTCGTCCAGGTGGTCGTCCGTCGCGGTCAGGACGAGGTCCTGGTCGGCCAGCGAACGCCCGGTCAGCTGCTGCGGTCGATGCTGCGTCAACGCGGCGCGGACTCGGCGGCTCGGTGCGAGGTCGAGCAGCGGGCCGGGGACGGTCAGCGCCTGGTTCGGTTCCGTGCCCGCGCTCGTGACCTCCGCGCGGCCCCGGTCGCCCAGCAGGGCGTTGAGCTGCGCCTGCAGCGCGTACTCCACGTAGGCGGAGCGGCAGATGTTGCCCGTGCACACGACGAGGACGCGGGCGCTCGGCAGGGGGCCGGGGACACGGCCGGCCGGCGTCGCATGCTGCCGCGGCGCGGCGGGGTCGGCCGGGTGGGGGAGGAACGCCGGGCCGAGCCGGAACTCGGCGAGGCGATCCTCCCGCGCCGTGGCGGCCGCCGGGGCGCCGGCGTCACCGCCGTCACCCGCCGGGTGGCCGCCGTCGCGGGTCGGCACCTCGGGCTCCTCCGGCGTCGGCGGCAGGAACGGATTGCGGATCGGGGGGCGATGATCCCTGCTCATGGGTGTGTCCTCTCCGAGGCGGTCGTGACGCGCGGCAGCGCGGACGTGACGGGGTGCGGGGGCTCCACGCGTCGCAGGCGGTGCACCGGGTGCCAGCGGCGGCGCGCCCCCGTGAACGGCTTGGACAGGGGGGTGGCGAGCAGGGCGAGGCCTGCCAGCCAGCTGAGGGCGAGCGCGAGGGCGAACTTGACGGCGTTGTCCTCCACGCCGTGGCGCGTGACCCACATCAGCACCCAGCCGTGCAGCAGCACCACCACCGTGCCCGTCCGGACCAGGGCAGTGATGACGCGGCGCAGGGCCTGCCCCGTCCCGGTGCGTCGGGCGAAGGAGCGCAGCAGCCCCTCCACCGTGGAACCGAACACGAGCACCATCCCCGCGGACATCAGGACGCCCACGGCAGGGGTGAGCACCGGCGTGCCGAAGCCGCCGAACTTGATGTTGGGCGGCTCCAGGCCCAGCCGGACCGCGCCCAGCCCGAGCAGCACCAGGCCGACGCCGATGAGCGTCCGATGGCGCCGCACGTGCGGCTGGACGCGGCGGCGGAACGTCTCGCCGCTGAGGACGAACAGCAGGCAGGGCAGGGCCAGCCCGACGCCCAGTGGCGTGCGGGCGATCGCGGAGTCCGGCACGAAGTGGGCCCACGCCAGCCCGGCCAGGCCCACGGCCCAGGCGACGGCGGACGGGAAGCGCTCGAGGAATCGGCGCAGCACCGTGGTGAAGAACAGGACGGAGATGAACCAGAACGCCCACCACGGGGGCTCCTGGTCCGCGCCCCCGTACCAGCCGGTGATCATCAGGCGCCTCAGGAGGTCGGGGTCGTCGGCGAACCACGCGAACGCGGCCACGGACATGAGCGCCGCCCACACCAGGTACGGCACCATCAGGCTCCGGAAGCGGCCCCGCACGTCCGTGGCCCAGGGGCGGCCGCGCGTCCAGAAGTAGCCGGTGAGGAAGAAGAACAGCGGCATCCGCCAGATCTCCAGGTACCGGCTGAAGGTGAGGTCCGTCAGGTACGCGTGACCCAGCACCACCGCCGCGATGGAGACAAGCCGAAGGGCGTCCACCCCCGTGTTGCGGGTGGACGCCCTTCGGCGCGCGGCGGCCGGACGACCTGTGTCAGCGATCCTCGGCTCCGGGACGGCTCAGCGGTGCGCGGCGCCGGTCTCGACGGCGTGGGCGCCGGAGGCGGCGTGCTCGACGACGGGACGGGTGTGGATGGCGGTGGTGTCCACGGTGTCGCTGCGGCCCAGGAACGCCTTGGGGATCATGAAGGCCACAGTGGCCAGGGCCAGCGCGATCAGGCCGGGGATCCAGACCGACTCGAGCGTCCAGAAGCCCATGGCGTAGAGGCAGCCGAGGAACGCGCCGAAGGCGACGATGAAGGCGATCAGGGAACCCCAGACGCCGCCCACGTTGGAGTGGTCGATGGCCTTGCCGTTGCGGATCACGTGATGCTCCTTCGGTGCGGTCCCGGCCGGGGCGGACGCCCGGCCGAAGTGATGCGAGTCAGTCGGATCCCAGGATAGCAAGCGCGGAGCTGGCCCCGATCCGGGTGGCGCCGGCCTCGATCATCGCCAGGGCGTCCGCGCGGGTGCGCACCCCGCCGGAGGCCTTCACGCCGATGCGCTCGCCCACGGTGCGGCGCATCAGCGCGACGTGCTCGACGGTGGCGCCCGCGGTGGAGAAGCCCGTGGAGGTCTTCACGAAGTCCGCCCCGGCCTCGACCGCGGCCTCGCAGGCCAGGACGATCGCGTCGTCGTCCAGCAGGGCGGTCTCCACGATCACCTTGAGCAGCGCCCCGCCGTCGCCTGCGGGGCCGTCCGCGTGCGCGGCCTCGGCCACGGCGCGGACGTCCGCGACGAGCCGGTCGCGGTCCCCGGCGCGGGCCGCGGCGACGTCGAGGACCATGTCCACCTCGTCCGCGCCGGCGTCGATCGCCTGCCGGGCCTCGAAGGCCTTGACCTCCGAGGCGTTGGCGCCGAGGGGGAAGCCGATCACGGTGCAGGTCAGCACGTCCGAGCCCGCGAGCTCGGCGGCCACCAGCGGCACCCACACGGGGTTGATGCAGACGCTCTTGACCCCGGCCTCGCGGGACTCGGCCACGAGGCGGCGCACGTCCGCCTCCGAGGTGTCGGCCTTCAGGGCGGTCGCGTCGATGTACTTCGCCAGCTCGGCGGTGGTGAGGGAGACGGTCATGTCCGCCAGCCTACCGAGGCTCAGCCGCCCACGAGGGCCGTCACCTCGGCGCGCAGCGCCTCGAGCCGCTCGGCGGCCGCGGCCGGGTCGGCGTCCCGGGTGCCGAGGTAGCACTTGAGCTTCGGCTCGGTGCCGGAGGGGCGCACGAGGACGCGGGTGCCGGAGTCGGTGGCGAACAGCAGCGCGTCCGTGGGCGGCAGCCCGTCCCCGCCGGCGGCCAGGTCCCGGCGCACGGTGACCGGCTCGCCCGCGAGCGTGGCCGGCGCCTGCTGACGCAGGGCCGTCATGGTGCGGGCGATCAGGGACAGGTCCGCCACGCGGACCGAGACCTGGGCGCTGGGCATGGCGC
Source organism: Micrococcus sp. EWR3.9.1 (assembly GCF_052615555.1). Taxonomy (NCBI): domain Bacteria; kingdom Bacillati; phylum Actinomycetota; class Actinomycetes; order Micrococcales; family Micrococcaceae; genus Micrococcus; species Micrococcus sp. EWR3.9.1. The sequence goes on along the minus strand of NZ_JBQXFD010000013.1, from coordinate 53,056 downwards.
CGGTGACCGCGTCGACGTCGGCCAGGGCGTCCATCAGGCCGCGTCCCTGCGCCGTGAGGGCGGCGGCCAGCTCCGCGGCCATGAGGGCGGCCGTGATGCCGTCCTTGTCCCGCACCATGTCCGGGTCCACGCAGTAGCCGAGGGCCTCCTCGTAGCCGAAGCCGAGGTCCGGGGCGCGGGAGATCCACTTGAAGCCGGTCAGCGTGACGTGGTGCGTCACCCCGTTCGCCTCCGCCAGGGCGGCCAGCTGCGGGGAGGAGACCACGGAGTTCGCGGCGCTGCGGCCGGCCGCGTGCAGGGCCGGCATCGCGTGCGCGCCCAGCAGCGTCCCGACGGCGTCGCCCGAGAGCATCCGCCACGTGCGGACGCCGTGCGCGTCGGTGACGGGCGCGGCCAGGGCCAGGCGGTCGGCGTCGGGGTCGTTGGCGATCACCAGGTCCGCGTCCACCTCGGCGGCCAGGGCGAGGGCGAGGTCCATCGCCCCCGGCTCCTCCGGGTTGGGGAACGCGACCGTGGGGAAGGCCGGGTCCGGGGCGGCCTGCTCGGCCACCACGTGGACGGGGCCGAAGCCGGCGTCCTCGAGCAGGCCCGGGACCACGGCGCCGCCCACCCCGTGCAGGGGCGTGTAGACCACGCGCAGGTCGCGGTGGCCGTGCCGGTCGTCGTCGAGCACGCCGAGGGCCGCCGCGCGGTAGGCCTCCAGCAGGTCCGGCCCGGCCACGGTCCAGCCGTCGTCGGCGAGCGGGATGTCCGCGGTCCACGCCGCGTGGTCGATGCGGGCGGCGATCTGCGCGTCCGCGGGGGAGACGATCTGCGCCCCCCGACCCGCCTCGTCCGTGAGCCGCCCGCCGAGGTAGACCTTGTAGCCGTTGTCCGCGGGCGGGTTGTGGCTGGCGGTGACCATCACGCCCGCGTCCGCGCTGAGATGGCGCACCGCGAAGGCGAGGACCGGCGTCGGCAGCGCCTCTGGCAGCAGGACGGTCTGCACGCCCGCGGCCGTCAGGACGGCGGCCGTGTCCGCGGCGAAGGCGGCCGAACCGCGCCGCGCGTCGTACCCGACGACGGCCAGCGGCGGGGCCGCGTCCCGCCCGACGCCGTCCCACAGGTGGGCGGCCAGACCCGCCGCGGTGCGGCGCACCACGAGCCGGTTCATGCGGGACTCGCCCGGGCCCTCCTCGGCGCGCAGGCCGGCGGTGCCGAAGGCGAGCGGCCCGGCGAAGCGGTCGGCGAGCGCCGCCCGGGCGGCCGCGGCCTCCGGGCCGACGCCGGCGGCCGCGTCGAGCTCGGCGCGCAGGGTGTCCCGGTGCGCGGGGTCGGGGTCCTCCGCCGCCCACCGCTCAGCCCGGGCGAGGACGTCCTCCGGGAGCGCGGCGACGTCGTCGTGCGGGGGATGCGCGGGCATCAGAGCCGCCCCACGATGTCCGCGAGCAGGCGCGCGATGCGCGGGCCGGCGGCCTGACCGGCCTCCACGACCTCGGCGTGGGACAGCGGCGTCTCCGAGATGCCGGCGCCGAGGTTGGTCACCAGCGAGATGCCGAACACCTCCAGCCCGGCGTGACGGGCCGCGATCGCGTCCAGTGCCGTGGACATGCCGACGAGATCGCCGCCGAGGGTGCGCGCCATCCGCACCTCGGCGGGGGTCTCGTACTGCGGGCCGGCGAACTGGACGTACACGCCCTCGCGCAGGGACGGGTCCACCTCACGGGCGATCGCACGCAGCCGCGGGGAGTAGAGGTCGGTCAGGTCCACGAACGTGGCGCCGACGAGCGGGGTGGCGCCGGTGAGGTTGATGTGGTCCGCGATCAGGACGGGGGTGCCCGGGGCGATCTCCGGGTCCAGGCCGCCGCAGCCGTTGGTCAGCACCACGGTGCGCGCCCCGGCGGCGGCGGCGGTGCGGACGGTGTGCGCCACGGCCTGGGCGTCGCGGGACTCATAGAAGTGCGTGCGCGAGCCGAAGACGAGGGCGTGCGTGCCGTCCGGCAGTCGGACCGAGCGGATCACCGCGTTGTGGCCGGGCACCTTCGGGGCGTGGAAGCCGGGCACCTCGGCCAGCGGCACGGCGGCGACCTCGTCGCCGATCAGGCCGGCGGCCTCGCCCCAGCCGGAGCCGAGGACGACGGCGACGCGGTGCTCCGCCACGCCCGTCGCCCGGGCGATGGTGTCGGCGGCCGCGCGGGCCTCGGCGAAGCCCGGATGGTCGCCGGTCAAGGGGGAGTCGGGGGAGGGGATGCTGGTCTGGTCGGTCACGTCGTGGAGTCTAGGCGGTGTCCCGTGAGCGCGGGCTAGGACTTTCCCGTCCGCGGCGGACACAATGGAGCCCGTGAGCGAGGAAAACAGCACCTTCATCCCGTCCCTGACCATCATCGGCGGCGGCCCCGGCGGCTACGAGGCCGCCATGGTGGCCGCGAAGCTGGGCGCCCGCGTGACCCTGGTCGAGCGCCAGGGGGTGGGCGGCGCGGCCGTCCTCACGGACGTGGTCCCCTCCAAGACGCTGATCGCCGCCGCCGACTCGATGCGCCGCGTGGGCGCCTCCGTTGACCTGGGCGTCGACCTCGGCGGGGGCGACGTCCACGCGGACATGGGCCGGGTCGGCCACCGCATCCTGAACCTGGCCCACGAGCAGTCCTCGGACATCCGCGCGGGCCTCGAGCGGGTCGGCGTCCGGGTGATCGACGGCGTGGGCCGCGTCGTCGGCCCCCACGAGGTGTCCGTCCGCGCCCTCGACGACGCCGACGCCGGCGCCGAGCCCGAGATCATCACCTCGGACGCGATCCTCGTGGCCGTCGGCGCGAGCCCCCGCGAGCTGCCCACCGCCGTCCCGGACGGCGAGCGGATCTTCAACTGGAAGCAGGTCTACAACCTCAAGGAGCTTCCCGAGCACCTGATCGTCGTGGGCTCCGGCGTCACCGGCGCCGAGTTCGCCTCGGCCTACAACCGCCTCGGCGCCAAGGTCACCCTCGTCTCCTCGCGCGACCGCGTGCTCCCCGGGGAGGACGCCGACGCCGCCGAGCTGCTCGAGAAGGTCTTCGAGGGCAACGGCCTCAGGGTGGTCTCCCGCTCCCGGGCCGAGTCCGTCGAGCGGACCGAGACCGGCGTGCGCGTGCACCTCTCCGGCGAGGGCGCCGAGGACACCCCGTCGATCGAGGGCTCCCACGCCCTCGTGGCCGTCGGCGGCGTGCCGAACACGGCGGGCCTCGGCCTCGACGACGTGGGCGTGAAGCTGACCGGCTCCGGCCACGTGCTCGTGGACGGCGTCTCCCGCACGTCCGTGCCGAGCATCTACGCGGCGGGCGACTGCACGGGCAAGCTCGCCCTCGCCTCGGTGGCGGCCATGCAGGGGCGCATCGCCGTCGCCCACCTGCTCGGCGACGCCCTCAAGCCGCTGCGCCCGCACCTGCTGGCCTCGAACATCTTCACCTCGCCGGAGATCGCCACCGTGGGCGTCACGCAGGCGCAGGTGGACTCCGGCCAGTACCAGGCGGACGTGCTGCGCCTGGACTTCCACACCAACCCTCGCGCCAAGATGTCCGGCGCGGAGGAGGGGTTCGTGAAGATCTTCGCGCGCCAGGGCTCCGGCACCGTGATCGGCGGTGTGGTGGTCTCGCCGCGCGCCTCCGAGCTGATCTACGCGCTCGCGCTCGCGGTCACGCACAAGCTGCACGTGGACGACCTCGCGGACACCTTCACCGTGTACCCGTCCATGTCCGGGTCGATCGCGGAGGCGGCGCGCCGCCTGCACGTGCGCATCTGACCCAGAGACGACTTTCGGTCGTGAGATAGGGCCTATCTCACGACCGAAAGCGTCCATTCCCCCGATGTCACGTTCGAAAGTGGGGGCGGGGGCCCCGGGCGGGGAACCGGGCGGGGTCAGCGTGCGGCGCGGCGCTCCCGGGCCGAGGTGACGGTGTCGAGGTCCGTGTGGCGGGTCTCGGGGGAGAGCACCAGCGCGATGACGGTGATCGCCGAGGCGGCGGCCAGGTAGTAGCCGACGTAGGAGACGTCGAACTTCTGCACCAGCCAGGCGGCGATGAACGGGGTCAGCGCCGCGCCGAGGATCGAGGACACGTTGTAGGCGATGCCGGAGCCGGTGTACCGCGTGTTCGTGGGGAACAGCTCAGGCAGCACCGCGGACATGGGCCCGAAGGTCAGACCCATGAGCGTCATGCCGGTGGCCAGGAACGTCAGCATCAGCGGCACGTTCAGCTCCGCGCCCACACCCATGTTCTCCGGTGCGAGCCACAGGCCGAATGAGAGGCCGAACAGCACCATGAGCACCGAGATCACGATCAGGGTGGGACGGCGGCCGAAGCGGTCCGCCAGCAGGCCGGAGACCGGCACGAACGCCGCGAAGAACAGGATGCCGACCAGCTGCAGCACGAGGAACTCGGCGTAGGGGACACCCAGGAAGCCGTTGGCCGGCTTGCCGATCGCGTAGGAGAGGATCCACGTGGTCATCAGGTAGAAGAGCACGTAGGTGGCGTACATGACGAAGGTGCCCAGGATCAGCTCCCACCAGTTGCGGCGGAACACCTCGCCCAGCGGCGCCTTCACACGCTGGTCGCGGTCGAGGGCGCGCTGGAAGACCGGGGTCTCCTCGAGCTTGACGCGGACGTAGAGGCCCACGGCCACCATCACGATCGAGAGCAGGAACGGCACGCGCCACACCCACGTGAGGAACGGGCCGTCGAGCACCGGGCTCGTGGAGTCGTGGCTGAAGCCGAGCACGAGCGCGAGGAACAGGCCGTTGGCCAGCAGGAAGCCGATCGGCGCGCCGAGCTGCGGCCACATGGCCGCCTGCGCGCGCTTGCCGTCCTTGGCATACTCGGTGGCCAGCAGGGCGGCGCCGGACCATTCGCCGCCGAGCCCCAGGCCCTGGAAGAAGCGCAGCAGCGTCAGCATGGCCGGCGCCCACAGGCCGATCTGGTAGTACGTGGGCAGCAGGCCGATGAGGAACGTCGCGATGCCCATGGTCAGCAGCGAGCCGATGAGCGTGGTCTTGCGGCCCACGCGATCGCCCAGGTGGCCGAAGACGACGGCGCCCAGCGGCCGGGCGACGAACGCCGCGCCGAAGGTGGCCATGGAGGCCAGCAGGGCCGTGTTGTCGTCGCCGCCCGCGAAGAAGATCAGCGGGAACACCGAGACGGCGGCCGTGGCGTAGATGTAGAAGTCGTAGAACTCGATCGAGGTGCCCACGAGCGAGGCGATGATGACCCGCGAGCGGGGCACCTCCTCCGCAGTGGCGACCGCGTCCGACGTGAGATCGGTGGGGGCGCCCGGGTTCGCGGGCGGGGTGGAGTGGGACATGGTGTCTCCCTGGTATGACGGGCACAGGGGGTCGCGAACGACCACGATGTGAGACGAAGATGCGTGTCAGGTTAAGCCTCGTCACGCCGATCTGCGAGAGTCATGTCCCCGTCGTCCACCATGTGGAACCAGCCCACGACGCCGGCGCTCCCCGCCGTCGTCGCCGGCGGCTCACTCCGCGTCGGCGATGGTGGCGATCACCGTGCCGGCCGTGACCGTCTGGCCCGGCTCGACCTCGAGACCGCTGACCACGCCCGCGCGGTGGGCCGCGAGCGGCTGCTCCATCTTCATGGCCTCCACGACCACGATCAGGTCGCCCTCGGCCACGGTCTGGCCGTTCTCGGCGGCGACCTTCACCACGGTGCCCTGCATCGGGGCGGTCAGCGCGTCCGTGCTGACGGCCGCGGCCACCGGTGCGCCGCGCTTGCCGCGGGGCCGGCGTCGTCCCGCACCGGCCCGCTGGGCGGCGCCGGAGATCGTGTGCAGGGCCTCGCCCCACGTGGGCAGGGTGACGTCCACGCGCTTGCCGTTGACCTCCACGGTCACGGTGTGGCGTGCCTCGCGGGGGGCCGGCTCGGCCGGGGTGAGGGCGCTCGGCTCGATGTGGTTCGCGAACTCCGTCTCGATCCACCGGGTGTGCACCGAGAACGGCTCCTCCGAGCCGGCGATCTCGGGGGCGAAGGCGGGGTCGCGCACCACGGCGCGGTGGAAGGGCAGCACCGAGGGCATGCCGACGATCTCGGCCTCGCGCAGGGCGCGGGCGGCGCGCTGCAGGGCCTGGCGGCGGTCCGCGCCGGTGACGATCAGCTTGGCGACCATGGAGTCGAAGGCCCCGGACACGGTCTCGCCCTCCACCACGCCGGAGTCCACGCGCACGCCCGGGCCGCTGGGCATGCGGAACGTGGTGAGCCGGCCGGGGGCGGGCAGGAAGCTGCGGCCCGGGTCCTCGCCGTTGAGGCGGAACTCGATCGAGTGGCCGCGGGGCTGCGGGTCCGTGTAGCCGAGGGCCTCGCCGCGGGCCAGGCGGAACTGCTCGCGCACGAGGTCGATGCCGGTGATCTCCTCGGAGACCGGGTGCTCCACCTGCAGGCGCGTGTTCACCTCGAGGAAGGAGATGGTGCCGTCCTGGCCCACGAGGAACTCGCACGTGCCCGCGCCGACGTAGCCGGCCTCCTGCAGGATCGCCTTGGAGGACTCCACGAGGCGGGCGTTCTGCTCGTCCGTGAGGAACGGCGCCGGGGCCTCCTCCACGAGCTTCTGGTTGCGGCGCTGCAGCGAGCAGTCGCGGGTGGAGATCACGACGACGTCGCCGTGCACGTCCGCCAGGCACTGCGTCTCCACGTGGCGCGGCTTGTCCAGGAAGCGCTCCACGAAGCACTCGCCCCGGCCGAACGCGGCCACGGCCTCACGGACCGCGGACTCGTAGAACTCGGAGATCTCCTCGCGCGTGCGGGCCACCTTGATGCCGCGGCCGCCGCCGCCGTAGGCCGCCTTGATGGCCACCGGCAGGCCGAACTCGTCCGCGAACGCGACGACCTCCTCCGTGCCGGTCACGGGGGAGGTGGTGCCCGGCGCCAGCGGGGCGCCGACCTTGGTGGCCAGCTGGCGGGCCGAGACCTTGTCGCCCAGCCGGTCGATCGCCTCGGCGGGCGGGCCGATCCACACGAGGCCGGCGTCAGCCACGGCGCGCGCGAAGTCCGCGTTCTCGGAGAGGAAGCCGTAGCCGGGGTGTACGGCGTCCGCGCCCGCGCGCTCGGCGGCGTCGAGGATCTTGCCGATCACCAGATAGGAGTCGGCGGCGGTCTCCCCGCCGAGGGCCACGGCCTCGTCCGCGAGCGTCACGTGCAGGGCGTCCCGGTCCGGCTCGGCGTAGACGGCCACGGAGGTCAGCCCCTCGTCCTGGCAGGCCCGGATGATGCGCACGGCGATCTCGCCGCGGTTGGCGATCAGCACCCGGGAGAACCGGCGCTCCGCCGCGGGGTCGACGGGCGGGACGACCGAGGCCTGCGGTGCGTCGGCGATGCTCATGGGCGATGGACTCCTCGGACGATCACGGCTGGGGGTGCGGGCGCCACGTCCGGGGTCGTGCCCCTCACCCGGTGGGGCGAAAGGCGCGGGACGGCGCCGACTCTGACCAGCACCCTACTCGTTGTGGCGGAACCCTCCGAGGCACGCGGCCCTGTCGCGCCGGATCAGCGCTGCGCGTTGGAGGGTTCCCACAACCGGGTGAAGTCCTGGCCCAGGGCCGCCGCGGCCCGCCGCAGCCACGCCACGGACAGCCCGATCACCGCGTTGGGATCCCCGTCCACGCCGTCCACGAGGGCCGCGCCCGCGCCGTCCACCGTGAACGCGCCCGCGCAGTGCAGCGGCTCGCCCGTGGCCACGTAGGCCTGGATCTCGGCCTCGGTGACGGCGCCGAAGCGCACGACGGCGGACACCACGCCCGCCTCCGCGGCCATCCCGGACCCGACCCCGGGCTCCGGCAGCACCAGGCCCAGCCAATGGCCCGAATGCAGCACGCCCTCCCGGCCGGCCTGGGCGCGCCAGCGCTCGACGGCGACCTCGGGCTCGTAGGGCTTGCCGTGGGCGCGGCCCTCGAACTCGAACACGGAGTCGCAGCCGAGCACGAGCGTGGGGGCCTCGACGCCGGCGCCCGCCACACGGGCGGCCACATCGCGGCCCTTGGCCTCCGCCAGCAGGCCCGCCAGCTCCGCCGGCGACGGGTCGCCCGCCGCCGCGCCCACGGCCGCCTCGTCCACTCCCGAGACGACGACGCGGAACGGCACCCGCGCCCGGGTCAGGACCTCCGCCCGGCCGGGGGAGGCCGAGCCGAGCACCAGCCGCAGGCTCATGCCGGGGCCGGCCGCGCCGTCGTCGTGCGGGATCACGCGAGCGCCTCCCGCAGGGTGTCCAGGCCCATGCCGCCCAGGCGCAGGGCCCGGGTGTGGAAGGCCTTGAGGTCGAAGTCGGCGCCCTCGGCCTGCTCGTGCTCGGCGCGGATCTGCTCCCAGATGCGCTGGCCCACCTTGTACGCCGGCGCCTGCCCCGGCCAGCCGAGGTAGCGCGTGAACTCGAAGCGGCGCTGGCCCTCGGAGATCATCAGGTGCTTGGCCAGGAACGCGTAGCCCTTCTCCGGGGTCCACGCGCCGCCGCCCTCGGACTCGGGGGCGTCGAAGCCGCAGTGGTAGCCGATGTCGAACACGACGCGGGCCGCGCGCATGCGCTGCATGTCCAGCATGCCGAGGTGGTCGCCCGGGTCGTCGAGGAAGCCGAGCTCCTCCATGAGCTTCTCCGCATACAGCGCCCAGCCCTCGCCGTGGCCGGACGTCCAGCAGAAGCTGCGGCGCCACAGGTTGAGGTTCGCCCGGTTCATCATGGCGGTGGCGATCTGCAGGTGATGGCCCGGCACGCCCTCGTGGTAGACCGTGGTGGTCTCCGCCCACGTGGTGAACTCGTCCTCGCCCGGGGGCACGGACCACCACATGCGGCCGGGCCGGGAGAAGTCGTCCGAGGGGCCGGTGTAGTAGATGCCGCCCTCCTGGGTGGGGGCGATCATGCACTCGAGCCGGTCCATCGGGGCCGGGATCTCGAAGTGCTCCTTCATGGCCTCGACCGCGTCGTCGGAGAGCCGCTGCATCCATGTGCGCAGGGCCTCGGTGCCCTTCAGGGTGCGCTCCGGGTCCGCGTCCAGGATCGCGCGCGCCTCCTCGATCGTGGCGCCCGGCCGGATGCGCTCGGCGTCCGCCTGCTGCGCGGCGATGATGCGGGCCAGCTCCTCCTGGCCCCAGCGGTAGGTCTCCTCGAGGTCGATCTCGGCGCCGAGGAAGACGCGGGAGGCCAGCCGGTAGTACTCGATCCCGACGCCGTCCGCCTCCGGGGCGTGCGGGCGCAGCTCGGCCTCGAGCGTGTCCGCGAAGTCGCGGTAGGCCTGCGCGGCGGTGTCCGCGCCGGAGCGGATGCGGGCGGCCAGGGCGCCGTCCACGACGTCGGCTGCCTCGGCCCGCTCGACCAGGCCCGGGAAGAACCCGCCCGCGGCGCCGTGGGCGCGGGCCTGCTCCACCACGATGTCCACCTGGCGCACCGCGGCCACGTGGCCGGCGTCGCGGGAGGCGAGCAGGGACTCCGTGTAGCCGCGCAGGGCGGCCGGCAGGTTCTCGAGGCGGCCGGCGATGTGGCCCCACTGCTCCGCGGTGTCCGTGGGCATGAGGTCGAAGACCGCGCGGATGCCCTGGGCAGGGGAGGCGATGTTGTTCAGCTCGGTGCGGCCGGTCGCGTGGATCTCCCGCTCGAGGCCGATGCGCTCCTGCATAGCCGCCTTCGTGACGCGGTCCGTCTCGTCCTGCGGCTCGAGCGCGGCCAAGTCCTCGAGCAGGCGGGCGTTGAGCTCGTCGTCGGCGCGGGCGCCGGCGGGGGAGAAGTCCGTGTACTCGGTCTCTCGGCCCGGGAAGCCGAGCTCGGTGGCGGTGTCCGGATGCAGGGCGAGGAGGTCGGTCACGTAGCGCTCGGCGAGCGCGTCGATGGCGGACGGGGTGCGGGCGCCGTCGACGGCGGCCTCAGGGGTGTGCTGGGTCATACCGGCACTCTAGGCGCTGGCGCCCGCGTCCCGGCTCACTGCGGGCCCGCGCCCTGACGCCACTGACCGCGGCCGGGCCGGGCCCACAGGCCCAGGTCGCCGCGACGGCGGAGCGTGCGGTCCAGGGGGCGGGGGTCGGCGGCCTCGGCGGCGAGCCGGGCGGCTTCGGCCCGGGCCGCGGCGGCCGCCTCGAGGACGGCGGCCAGTGCGGCCATCTCCTCCGGCTCCAACTCCGGGCCGCTGAGCTGCAGCGGGTCGGCCGACGGCGGCGTGGCCTGCGTCGACTCGTCGTTCTCGTCCGGGGCGCCCGGGCCCAGCAGGGCGCTCACAGCGGCATGTTCCCGTGCTTCTTGGCGGGGCGGGCCTCGCGCTTGTGCAGGGTGGCGCGCAGGGCGCGGATGAGCTGGCCGCGGGTGGCGTGCGGGGGCACCACGGCGTCCACGTAGCCCAGCTCGGCGGCCTGGTATGGGTTGAGCAGCTCGGCCTCGTAGTCGGCCACGATCTCGGCCCGGCGCGCGTCGACGTCGCCGCCCGCCTCCGCCGTCGCCTTCAGGTCGCGCCGGTACAGGATGTTCACGGCGCCCTGGGCGCCCATCACGCCGATCTGGGCGCTCGGCCAGGCCAGGTTCAGGTCCGCGCCGAGCTTCTTGGAGCCCATCACGATGTACGCGCCGCCGAAGGCCTTGCGCGTGATCACGGTCAGCTTCGGCACGGTGGCCTCGGCGTAGGCGTAGATCAGCTTGGCGCCGCGGCGGATGATGCCGTTGAACTCCTGGTCCGTGCCGGGCAGGAACCCGGGCACGTCCACGAGGGTGATGATCGGGATGTTGAACGCGTCGCAGAAGCGCACGAACCGCGCGGCCTTCTCCGAGGCGGCGATGTCCAGGGTGCCGGCGAACTGCATCGGCTGGTTCGCGACGACGCCCACGCTCATGCCGTCCAGGCGGGCCAGGCCGGTGATCACGTTGGGCGCATACAGCTCCTGCAGCTGCAGCAGGTGGCCCTCGTCCACGATCGAGGCGATGACCTCGAGCATGTCGTAGGGCTGGTGGGCGGAGTCCGGGACGATCTCGTCCAGGGCGAGGTCCTCGTCCGTGGGCTCCGGGTCCGCGGCCTCGAAGGTCGGGGCCTCCGCGAGGTTGTTGGAGGGCAGCAGCTCGAGCAGCTCCTGCACGTAGGCGATCGCGTCCTCCTCCGAGGAGGCCATGTAGTGGGCGGTGCCGGAGGTGGCGTTGTGCGAGCGGGCGCCGCCGAGGGTCTCCATGTCCACGTCCTCGCCCGTGACGGTCTTGATCACGTCCGGGCCGGTGATGAACATGTGCGAGGTCTGGTCCACCATCACCACGACGTCCGTCAGCGCCGGCGAATAGGCCGCGCCGCCGGCGGAGGGGCCCATGATCAGCGAGATCTGCGGGATCATGCCCGAGGCCAGGACGTTGTTCCGGAAGATGTCCGCGAACTGGGCGAGGGAGGCCACGCCCTCCTGGATGCGCGCGCCGCCGCCGTCGAGGATGCCGATCACGGGGCAGCCGTTGCGCGCGGCGAACTCCTGGACCTTCACGATCTTCTGGCCGTTGCGCTCGGACAGCGAGCCGCCGAACACGGTGAAGTCCTGCGAGTAGACGGCCACCTGGCGCCCGTCCACGGTGCCGAAGCCGGACACCAGGCCGTCGCCGGCCGGATGCTTGGCGTCCATGCCGAACGCGGTGGTGCGGTGCACGGCCAGCGCGTCCAGCTCCACGAAGGAGCCCTCGTCCAGGAGGAGGTCGATCCGCTCGCGCGCGGTGTGCTTGCCGCGAGCGTGCTGGCGCTCGACGGCGTCCGGGCCGCCGGGCGCGGCCGTCGCCTCGAGCCGCCGATGCAGGTCGGCCAGCCGGCCGGCCGTGGTGGTCAGGTCGGGATCGGTCACACGTCCTCCTTGTGGTGGTCCGCCAGATGCGGAGGCTCAGTCGGCCAGTGTACGGGCCGCCGCGGACGCCCACGGTTGGAGGAAGCCCACAAACGGCGAGGACGTCGGCCCGGACTGCCCGTCCGCGCGCCCCGGCGGCGGATCGGCCCGCCCAGCCCGCCCCCGGGGACGCCGTGTATATCTAGGGGCATGCACCCCGACGACGCCCCCACACCGGACCTGACCTGGCTGGACTCCGCCGGCTCCACGCAGGATGAGCTCCTCGCGCGGCTGGACCGCGAGGGGCACCGGCACGGTGCGGCCGTGGCCACCGCGGACCAGCGGGCCGGCCGGGGTCGGCACTCCCGGGTGTGGAGCGCCGCGCCGGGGGCGGCGCTCGCCCTGTCCGTGTACCTGCGTCCCGAGTCCGGCGGGGTGCCGGTCTCTCCGGCCCACCTGAGCTGGCTCTCGCTCGTCGCCTCCGCCACGGTCGCCGAGCGCCTCGCGGCCCGGGGCGTCCCGACGCACGTGAAGTGGCCGAACGACGTGCTCGCCACGGACGGGCGCAAGCTGTGCGGCGTGCTGGCCACGGTGGCGCTGTCCTCGGATGGCAAGGGGCCCGGCGTCGCCGTCGGGATGGGCGTGAACCTGGACCACCACGGGGCCGCCCCGGTGGACACCGCCACGGACCTGGCGGAGTGGATCGGCGCGGACGCCGTGCCCGCGCCCCGGGACCTCGCGGTCGAGCTGCGTGACGCCGTCGTGGCGGCCGTGGACCGCTTCGCCGCGGGCGTGGCGGGGCAGACGGCGCCCGTGGACGGGCGTCACCCCGCCGTGGCGGCCGTGGCGGACCGGCTCTCCACGCTGGGCCGCGCGGTGCGCGCCGAGCTGCCCGGCGGCGGCGTGCTGGAGGGCACGGCCGTGGGCCTCGGCCCCGGCGGCACCCTGCGGGTGAGGCACGTCACACCGGATCGTGGCACAATCGAGACCGAGGTCAGTGCGGGGGACGTGGCCCACCTGCGTGGAGACGTCCATCGCGGCGCATGACACATCCGTCCCGGTCAGGAGGTGACCGCCGTGCGACTCGAGCCCGGTGAGCAGGTGATGGTGCGCACCCGCACCCACCCGCGTGCGCTGCTGCGCCCCGCCGCGGTCCTCGTGGCCGTCGCGTTCCTGCTCGGCCTGGCCGTCGGCGTGCTCGCACGCCCCGACCTGCCCGGGATCGTCGCCGCGAACCGCGCCGTGCTCGAGGCGGTCGCGTGGGTGGTCGCGGCGCTCGTCCTGCTCCCCGGCACCATCCGCCCGCTGTGGCGCTGGGTCTTCCGGCGCACCGTGCTCACCGACCGCCGCATCCTCCAGGGCGCCGGCGTCGGCGGCTCCGGTGCCGCCATGCCGCTCGTGTCCATCGCCGACGTGCAGCGGCGCCGCCGCGGCTCGGGTGCCGGAGACCTGCACATCCTCTTCCAGGAGCCCGCCCGCCAGGTCCACTGGCGGCTGCGCGACGTCCCCGAGGCCGCGCGCTTCGAGGAGGCCCTGGCCCACCTCACCCGCCAGGCCCGCACCGCAACCTGGCCCGCCCCCGTCCCGACAGGAGACCTCCGATGAGCCGTCCGGAGACACCGGACACCGCACCGCTGCCGATCGTCCCGTCGGCCGAGGACGAGACCGCCCGCGACGTCGAGGAGCGCTCCGCCCAGCCCGCCGGCTGGACGAGCGCGATGCGCACGCTCGACGCCGGCCTGGTGGTGGGCCCGCGCGCCTACACCTCGCGGGAGGTGGCGCAGCGCCTCGGCGTCTCGATGGCCTCCGCCCGGAAGATCTGGCGTGCGCTGGGCTATCCGACGTCGCCGGAGGGGCACAAGGCCTTCACCGAGGCGGACATCGAGGCGTTCGAGTCCGTGCTCACGCTCGTACGCTCGGGGACGCTGAACGAGGACACCGCCATCTCGCTGGCCCGCTCGATCGGGCAGATGACGGACCGCATGGTGGTGTGGCAGATCGAGGCGCTCGTGGAGGACAAGATCGCCTCCGAGGGCCTGACGGACCCGGAGGCACGGCGGGCCGTCGTCGACATGCTCCCGGACATGGTCGGACCGCTCGAGAAGGCCATGCGGATCGTCTATCGGCGCCAGCTCAACCGCGCCGTCCAGCGCCTGACCGTGCGCGTGGAGGCCGGGCTGGCGGCCAGCGCCCAGGGCCGCGACGGCTCCGAGTCGGATGCGCCGCTGCCGCTGGCCCGCGCCGTCGGCTTCGCGGACATGGTCTCCTACACGACGCTCTCCCGGACCATGGACGACCGGACGCTGGCCCGCATGGTGCTGCGCTTCGAGTCCCTCGCCGCGGAGACCATCTCGGCCGGCGGCGGCTGGCTCGTGAAGACCATCGGCGACGAGGTCATGTTCAACGCCGAGACCCCCGAGGCCGGCGCCGCGATCGCGCTCTCCCTGGCCGAGACCATCGCCGCGGACGAGGAGCTGCCCTCGGCGCGCGTCGCCCTGACATGGGGACGGGTGCTCTCCCGCATGGGGGACATCTACGGGCCCACCGTGAACCTCGCCGCGCGGCTGACGTCCCTGGCCGATCCGGGTACCGTGCTCGTGGACGCCATGACCGCTGCGGCCCTGTCCCGGGACGAGCGCTTCGTGCTCGTCCCGCAGCCGCCCAGGATCGTCCGCGGGTTCGGAGAGGTCCGCCCCTCCCTGCTCTTGGACGGGTCGGCCCAGACCCTGCTCGCCGACTGATCGAGGACCCCGTGGACCCCCGCCCCGAGACCCCGTCCGCGCCGCGGCCCCAGGCCGCGGGCGCCACCCACGTGGGCGCCGTCCGCGACCTGAACGAGGACGCGTGGACCCTCGTCGGGGAGCCGCTGGTGCTCGCCGCCGTGGCCGACGGCATGGGCGGGCACGAGGCCGGCGAGGTGGCCTCGGCCGCCGCGATCGAGACCCTGCGCCGCCGCGCCCCCGAGGTGCTCGCCCCGGGCACGGCCCACACGCCCCAGGAGCTCGGCCACCTGATCCACGAGGCGGACGCCGCCGTCGTCGAGGCCGGGCTGGGGCGCTCCGGCACCACCCTGACCGTCCTGGCCTGCCTGGACACGGAGCGCGGCCGCTGGGCCGTGGCGAACGTCGGCGACTCCCGGGTGTACCTGCGGCCCGTCGGCTCGCCGGTGCTCCAGCAGCTCACGGTGGACCACTCGGCGGTGCAGATGCTCGTCGACGCGGGGGAGCTCACCCCCGCCGAAGCCCGCGTCCACCCGCGCCGCAACGTCATCACCCGCGCGCTCGGCTCGCGCGAGGCGCTCACGGTGGACGTCGACGAGGTCCCCCTCGCCTCCGGGGACCTCGTCCTGCTGTGCAGCGACGGCCTGACCGGCGAGCTGCTGGACGAGGAGATCCGCGCGCTGATCGACGACGCCGACACCCTCGAGGACGCCCTCGAGAAGCTCATCGGCGCCGCCCTGTGGCGCGGCGGCCGGGACAACATCACGGCGGTGCTCGTGCGCATCCCCTGACCCGGGTGCGCCGTCCGGGACGCCGACTACGCTGGGCCGGGTGAGCACCCCCAAGGAATCCGCCGCCCAGCCCGATCCGCAGGACATCCCCGCCGCGGACCTGCGGGAGGAGTACGAGGACCTCGTGGAGCGGGTCCGCGCCGCCCGGACCGCCTACTACCAGCGGGACGCCCCGGAGATCTCGGACGCCGAGTACGACGCGCTGTACCGCCGCCTCGAGGACCTCGAGGCCCTGCACCCCGAGCTCGTGGCCAACGACTCGCCCACCCAGGAGGTCGGCGGCGAGGTCTCGGAGGCGTTCGCCCCCGTCCGGCACGGGGCCCGCATGTACTCGCTCGAGGACCTGTTCTCCGTCGAGGAGCTCGAGGTCTGGTTCCGCCGCGCGGCGCAGGCCCTGACGCAGGTGCGACCGGGCGTGGCGCCCCGCTGGCTCGTGGAGGTGAAGATCGACGGGCTCGCCGTCGCCCTGCGCTACCGGGACGGGCGGCTCGTGCAGGCCGCCACCCGCGGCGACGGCGTCACGGGCGAGGACGTCACCGCCAACGTGCGCACCATCGGGGACATCCCGCACGAGCTCTCCGGCGAGGGCTGGCCCGCCGAGTTCGAGGTGCGCGGCGAGGTGTTCATGTCCTCCGCCGCCTTCGCCGAGCTCAACGCGCGTCGTGCCGAGGAGGGTCAGACGCCGTTCGCGAACCCGCGCAACGCCGCCGCCGGCGCCCTGCGTCAGAAGGACCCGGCCGTCACCGCGCAGCGCCCGCTGGCCATGTTCGTGCACGGCATCGGCTCGGTCGAGGCGTTCGGACTGGAGTCCCAGCACGAGGTGTACGACGCGCTCGCGGGCTGGGGCCTGCCCGTGAGCCCCTACACCCGCGTGGTGGAGGGTGCGGACGAGGAGGCGTTGGCCGCCGTCGTCGCGGTGATCGAGGAGTACGGCCGGCGCCGGCACGAGCTGATCCACGAGATCGACGGCATCGTGGTGAAGGCGGACGCGTTCGCGGACCAGCGCTACCTCGGCCACACCTCCCGCGTGCCCCGCTGGGCGGCGGCGTACAAGTACCCGCCGGAGGAGGTGCACACGCTGCTGCGGGACATCGCGGTCTCGGTGGGCCGCACCGGTCGGGTGACCCCGTTCGCGGTGTTGGAGCCGGTCACCGTGGCCGGGTCCACCGTCTCTCTGGCCACCCTGCACAACCAGGACGTGGTCAAGGCCAAGGGCGTGCTGATCGGGGACACCGTGGTGGTGCGCAAGGCCGGGGACGTGATCCCCGAGGTCGTGGGCCCCGTGCTGCCGCTGCGCGAGAAGGCGATCGAGGCGGGCCGGGAGCTGCGCGAGTTCGTCATGCCCGCGCACTGCCCCTCGTGCGGCACGCCGCTGGCCCCGGCCAAGGAGGGGGACGTGGACCTGCGCTGCCCCAACGCCCGCTCCTGCCCGGCCCAGCTGGCCGGCCGCGTCGAGCACCTGGCCAGCCGCGGCGCCTTCGACGTGGAGGCGCTCGGCGAGGAGGCCGCCCGCTGGCTCGTCCAGGGCCCCGGCGAGGACCCGGCCGAGCACGAGGGGCAGGTGCGCCCCGAGGGTCCCGGCCCCATCACGGCGGAGGCGCAGATCTTCGACCTCGCCTCCGGCACGCCGGAGGAGATCACGGGCCCCCGCGGCGAGGACGGGCTGACGGACCTGCAGCGCTCCCTCGGCGAGGTCCGCGTGTGGCGCGAGGGCCGTACGAAGGTGGACGGCCGCATGGTGCCCTCGGGCGTGTTCACGCTCAAGCCGTACTTCTTCACCGCCGGCACCGCGAAGAAGCCGTCCGCGCCCACGGCCAACACGCTCCGCCTGTTCGACGAGCTCGAGAAGGCCAAGTCCCAGCCGCTGTGGCGCACCCTCGTGGCGCTGTCCATCCGGCACGTGGGCCCGACGGCGGCCCGCTCGCTGGCCACGGCGTTCGGCTCGATGGCGGCGCTGCGCGCGGCGGCCGAGGCCGGCGACCGGGACCGGCTGGCCGAGATCGACGGCGTCGGTCCGATCATCGCGGACGCGCTCATCGAGTGGTTCGCCGAGGACTGGCACCGGGAGATCGTGGACCGCTGGGCCGCGGCGGGTGTGGCCATGGAGGACGAGCAGGACGAGTCCACCCCGCGCACGCTCGAGGGCCTGACCGTGGTGGTCACCGGCTCGCTCGAGGGCTTCTCCCGCGACTCCGCGAAGGAGGCGATCCTCGTGCGCGGCGGCAGGGCCTCCGGGTCCGTGTCCAAGAAGACCGACTTCCTGGTGGCCGGCGAGGCCGCCGGCTCCAAGCTGGACAAGGCGCAGTCCCTCGGCGTGCCCGTGCTGGACGAGGCCGGGTTCACGGCGCTGCTGGCCGGTGGCCCGGACGCCGTGCGCCCGGCGGGCACGGACGACGCCACCGACGACGCCGCAGAGGGGGAGGCCTCGGCATGAGCGCGCGCACCACGGTCCCGGGCCTGCTCGTGGTCGCCAAGGCCGCCGCGCGCGCCGGCGCGGACGTCCTGGCCCGGCGCTGGACCGGTCACCACCCGGCCGTCCCGCTGGGCATCGAGGAGATCGGCGCGCAGACGAAGTCCTCCGGCTCCGACTGGGTCACCGACTACGACCGCCGCGCCGAGCAGGCCGTCCGGGAGGTCGTCGCCGGCTACCGCCCCTCGGACGAGATCACCGGCGAGGAGTACGGCGCCACCCGTCCGGCCGAGCCGTCCGGGTACCGCTGGTCCATCGACCCGCTGGATGGCACCACGAACTTCGTGCGCGGGCTGCCGCAGTTCTGCACCTCGGTGGCCGTCACCGGCCCGGTGGACGCCGAGACCGCCGACCTGCTGGGGGTGGCCGAGGGCACCGAACGCTGGCTGGCCGGCGTCGTGGCGGCGCCCGCGCTGGGGCGCACCTGGTTCGCGAGCGCGGGCCGGGGCGCCTTCAGCACCGCGGACGCGACGACGGCGGGCGTGGACGTGCCCGACCGGGACGCCGTCCCCGTGCGGCTCACCGGTCCCGTGCCGGGCCGCTCGGGGCGGCTGCTCGCCACCGGCTTCGGCTACGACCCCGCTCGCCGGGCCCTGCAGGTGCGGGCGCTCGCGGCCCTGCTGCCCGCGTTCGGGGACGTGCGGCGGATCGGCTCGGCGGCGCTGGATCTGTGCATGGTCGCGGACGGCACCCTGGACGCCTATGCCGAGTTCGGCACGCAGGAGTACGACTGGGCCGCCGGCGCGCTGGTGGCGGAGGAGGCCGGCGTCGCGGTGACGCGGCCCGCCTCGGCGGACGGCACGGCACATCCCGACTGGATGGTGGCCGGCGACGTGGACGCGGCCGCGCTGGCCGCCGTGACGGGGGAGACGGCATGAGGCGGATCGTCGGAGACCCGTGGTTCTACCCGGTCCTGTTCGTGGCCGGTGGCCTGACGTTCATGATCGCGGGGACGCGCCTGCAGCAGGTCGGCATGATCGTGGCCGGGCTCGTCCTGGCCGGCTACGCGGTCACGTACCGGTGGGCGGTGCGGGTCCGCTCGCGGCCGTTCGCCGGCGCACAGGCGCACGTCGAGGGCGGCGGCGTCGTCGTGTTCTGGCGGCCGGGCTGCCCGTTCACGCGGCGGCTGGTCAAGGAGCTGACGGCGCAGGAGCGGGGCCGCGCCTACTGGGTGAACATCTGGCAGGAGCCGGCGGCCGCGACGTTCCTCGAGGGGCTGCACGAGGCGCGCGACGGCCACCCCCACCAGGCCGTGCCCACCGCCTGGCTGCGTCGGCGCGACTACGTCGTGGCCACGGACGCGACCCGCGCCCGCCTGAAGGACACGCTGCGCCAGCACGCCGGAGGTGACGCATGAGCGCCCTCGTCCGCCCGCTGCGCCCCGAGGACCACGAGGCGGTCGCCGAGCTCACCCTGGCGTCCTATGTCGACGGCGGCCACATCGCCCCCGACGACGCCTACGTGAAGACCCTCATGGACGTGGCCGACCGGGCCGGCCGCGCGGAGGTGCTCGTGGCCGAGATCGACGGCGAGGTGGCCGGGTCCGTGGTGCTCACCCCGCCCGGCTCGCCCCTGGCCGAGACCTCCGGCGACGGGGAGTACGAGTTCCGCATGCTCGCCGTGCACCCGCGGTTCCACCGCCGCGGGGTGGGCGGCGCCCTGCTGGCCGAGATCGTGGCGCGGGCCCGCGCCGAGGAGGGCGTGGACGCCGTCGTGCTGACCACCATGCCCTCCATGACCGACGCCCACCGCATGTACGAGCGCGCCGGCTTCGTGCGTGTCCCCGAGCGGGACTGGCTCCTCGCGGACGTGGTGCCGGACCTCGACCCGGCCGACGAGACCGGCCCGTTCCTCGTCTACCGGCTCGCGCTGGACTGACCCCGGGCGGGAGATCGGCACCGGGACCCCATTCGGGGCGGGAAATCCCTGTCATGCGGGCCCGGAGCGCCGCGGTGGGGCGGATCTCCCGCCTCGACGCGGTGGCGGCGGCCGGGCAGGCCCCGGCACTAGACTCGATTCCGATGTGGCCGCCGCCGCGCCGGCGTCGTCCACCCCGCCCCGACCCGTCACACGAGGAGATCCATGCCTGAGATCACCCGGGATCAGGTGGAGCATCTGGCTCGCCTGGCCCACATCCGGATGACCGACGAGGAGCTGGACACGATGTCCGGCGACCTGGAGAAGATCCTGGAGCACGTCTCCGCGGTCCAGGCCGCCGCGGGCGACGACGTGACGCCGACGTCCCACCCCATCGCACTGGAGAACGTGTTCCGCGAGGACGTGCCGGCCGGCATGCTCACGCAGGAGGAGGCCCTCGACCAGGCGCCGGACTCCGAGGACGGCCAGTTCAAGGTCCCCGCCATCCTGGACGGAGAGTGATCACCCCCATGACCGAGACGTTCGACGTGAACGCGACCCTCGGCGCCGACGAGCTCGTCCGGCTCACCGCGCTGCAGATGGCCGAGCGCCTGCGCGCCGGCACCACCACGTCCGTGGAGCTCGTCCAGGCCCACCTGGACCGCATCGCGGCCCACGACGGCGACGTGCGCGCCGACGCCGACGGCGACCGCGGCGTGCGCGCCTACCTCCACGTGAACACGGACGAGGCCCTCGCCGTCGCCGCCGAGGTGGACGCGATCCGCGCCGCCGGCGGCCCCGAGGCCGACGCCCTGCACCCGCTGGCCGGCGTGCCCGTGGCCGTGAAGGACAACATCGTCACGCGCGGCCAGCCGACCACGGCCGCCTCCCGCATGCTCGAGGGCTGGCTCAGCCCGTACGACGCCACGGTGGTGGCCCGCCTCCGCCAGGCCCGCCTGCCGATCCTCGGCAAGACCAACCTCGACGAGTTCGCCATGGGCGGTTCCACCGAGCACTCCGCGTTCGGCATCACCCGCAACCCGTGGGACGGGGACCGCGTGCCCGGCGGCTCGGGCGGCGGGTCGGCGGCCGCCGTGGCCGCGTTCCTGGCCCCCTTCGCCCTCGGCTCGGACACCGGCGGCTCCGTGCGTGAGCCCGCCGCGTTCACCGGCACGGTCGGCGTGAAGCCCACCTATGGCGCCGTCTCGCGCTACGGCCTGATCGCCATGGCCTCCTCGCTGGACCAGATCGGCCCCGCCGCCCGCACCGTGGCCGACGCCGCGGCGCTGCAGCAGGTCATCGCCGGCCACGACCCGCAGGACTCCACGTCCCTGGCCGACGAGCCGGCGGACCTGACCGGCGCGGCCCGCGGCCGCGACCTGGCGGGGCTGCGCGTCGGCGTCGTGACGGACCTGCCGGCGGACGCGTTCCACCCGGGCATCCGGGCCGGCTTCGACGAGCACGTCGCCGCCCTGCGGGAGGCCGGCGCGGAGATCGTGGAGGTCTCCTGCCCCAGCTTCGACGCCGCCCTCGGCGCGTACTACCTGATCATGCCCTCGGAGGCCTCCTCCAACCTGGCCCGCTTCGACGGCGTCCGCTACGGCCACCGCGTGGTGCCCGACGGCGGCGGCACGATCGAGCAGGTCATGGGCGCCACCCGCGCCGCCGGCTTCGGCGCCGAGGTCAAGCGCCGCATCATCCTGGGCACCTACGCGCTGTCCGCCGGCTACTACGACGCCTACTACGGCTCCGCGCAGAAGGTCCGCACGCTCGTGCAGGAGGACTTCGCCCGCGCCTTCGAGCAGGTGGACGTCATCCTCACGCCCACCGCGCCGACCCCGGCGTTCGAGCTGGGCGCCAAGACGGACGACCCGATGACCATGTACGTCAACGACCTGGCCACCATCCCGGCCAACCTCGCCGGCATCCCGGGCATGTCCGTGCCGGGCGGCGTCGTCGACGGGCTGCCCTACGGCCTGCAGCTGATGGCGCCCGCGCGCGAGGACGCCCGCCTGTACGAGGCCGGCGCCGCGCTCGAACGCCTCGTGGCCGAGCGCCGGGGCGGGCCGGTGTGGGCCGAGGCCCCCGAGCTGGAGAAGGGCGCGCAGCGCGCCACCACCGCGACCACGGCAGGAGGCCGGGCATGAGCCACGCAGAACAGACCATGGACTTCGCGGAGGCGATGGAGCGCTTCGACCCGGTGCTGGGCTTCGAGGTGCACGTGGAGCTGAACACCGCCACGAAGATCTTCTCCTCGGCGCCCAACGCGTTCGGCGACGAGCCGAACACGAACGTGACCCCGCTCGACCTCGGCCTGCCGGGCACCCTGCCGGTGCTCAACCGCAAGGTCGTGGAGTACGCGATCCGCCTGGGCGTGGCCCTGGACGCGCAGGTCGCCGAGACCTGCCGGTTCGCGCGGAAGAACTACTTCTACCCGGACACGCCGAAGAACTTCCAGACCTCCCAGTACGACGAGCCGATCGTCTTCGACGGCCACCTGGACGTCGAGTTGGAGGACGGTGAGGTCTTCCGCGTGGAGATCGAGCGCGCGCACCTCGAGGACGACGCCGGCAAGCTCACCCACGTGGGCGGCTCCGGGCGGATCCAGGGCGCCTCCGCGTCCCTCGTCGACTACAACCGTGCGGGCGTGCCGCTCATCGAGATCGTCACCAAGCCGATCGTCGGCGCCGGTGCGCGGGCCCCCGAGCTGGCCCGCGCCTACGTCACCGCGATCCGGGACATCGTGCAGGCCATCGACATCTCCGACGCGCGGATGGAGCGCGGCAACGTCCGCTGCGACGCGAACGTCTCGCTGATGCCCAAGGGCGCCACCGAGTTCGGCACCCGCACCGAGACGAAGAACGTGAACTCCACGCGCGCCGTGCAGCACGCGGTCACCCACGAGATCCAGCGCCAGGCCGCGGTGCTCGCCGCGGGCGGCACCGTGACGCAGGAGACCCGCCACTGGCACGAGGACACCCGCAGCACCACCTCGGGCCGCCCGAAGTCGGACGCGGACGACTACCGGTACTTCCCCGAGCCGGACCTCGTGCCCGTGCACGTGGACGCCGCGTGGGTCGAGCGCGTGCGCGCGGCCATGCCCGAGCTGCCGGCCGTGCGGAACAAGCGGCTCAAGGCCGAGTGGGGCTTCTCGGACGAGGAGTTCCGCGACGTCGTCAACGCCGGCGTCCTGGACGAGATCGTCGCGACCGTGGAGGCCGGCGCCTCCGCGGCGGCCGCCCGCAAGTGGTGGATGGGCGAGATCGCCCGCCTGGCGAACGTCCGCGAGGTCGCCGTCGCCGAGCTGGGGATCACCCCGGCGCACGTGGTGGAGGTCGAGGAGCTGATCGCCGCGAAGACGATCAACGACAAGATCGCCAAGCAGGTGCTCGGTCTGGTGGCCGACGGCGAGGGCGCCCCGAAGGAGGTCGTCGCGGCGAAGGGCCTGGCCGTGGTGTCCGACGACGGCGCGCTCACCGAGGCCGTCGACGCCGCGATCGCCGCCAACCCGGACGTGGCCGAGAAGATCAAGGGCGGCAAGATGGCCGCCGTCGGCGCCCTGATCGGCCCGGTCATGAAGGCCACCCGCGGGCAGGCCGACGCCGGCCGCGTCCGCGAGATCGTGCTGGAGCGCCTGGGCGTGTCCTGACGACCGCGCGGGCCCTCAGCCGTCCAGGGCGGTGAGGGCCCGCGCCACGCGGGGCAGGGTCTTGCGCAGCAGGCGCCGCCAGGACCCCGCGGCCAGCCCGCCGACGATCGCGTCCCGGGCCGCCGCGTCGTCGAGCGTCTCCAGGGCCATCGCCCCGAGCCACACGCGGGCCCGCCGCGCCTCGGCCGCGTCCCGGGCCAGGTCGGGCACCTTCTGCTCGCCGTGCCACAACGCCAGGTAGGCGACGTTGAGGGCCGGGTCCCACGCGCACGCGAGGTCCCAGTCGAGCACACCGGCC
Organism: Micrococcus sp. EWR3.9.1; assembly: GCF_052615555.1. NCBI lineage: Bacteria > Bacillati > Actinomycetota > Actinomycetes > Micrococcales > Micrococcaceae > Micrococcus > Micrococcus sp. EWR3.9.1. The sequence continues at coordinate 29,506 of NZ_JBQXFD010000013.1, read as the reverse complement.
AGCGCCCAGCGCAGCGGGGCGCGCGGGTCCTCGTCCTCGGGCACGGCACGCCAGCGCATGTTGTGCCCGGCCAGGTCGCCGTGCACCAGCGACGGCGGCACGGGCGGCGCGGCGGTCCACGTCGTCACCGCGTCCGTGAGGGCGGCCACCGCGTCCGGCCATGCTTCGGCGCCCAGCCGCGCGTCGAGGTCGTGCCCCTCCCATGCGCCCAGGCGCGCGGCGACCGCCCCCGGCAGCGCCGCGACGTGCCGGGCGCGCGCCGGCGTCCACGGGCCGCGGAACGCGAACGGGCGGCCGAGGTGGGGGGCGACCCGCGGGTCGGTGACGTCCACGGCGGCGAGGTCGTCGAGGACGCCGCGCAGCACGGCCGGATCGCCCTCGTGCGGCGGATGCGGCCCGCCCGGGAGGAAGCGCTGCAGCACCGCGGCGCCCGGGCCCGCGGAGACGGGGTCCGAGAGGGCGACCGGGACGGCCCACGGCACGCGGCGCTCGGCCAGGGCCGCGGCGAGCCCGTCGAGGAGGGCCAGGCGCCGGGGCAGGTGCGCCGCGGGATCCCGCTCGGGCGCCCACCGCGCGGCCGGGGCGGCGCCGACCTCGTGGGCCCGCGTCATCCGGAGGACGCCGACGTCCTCGAGCACGAGCACGCGGTGGAACTGCCCGCCCTCCTCCACGGACGCCGCGGCCCAGTCGGCTGTGCGGAGCCGGCGGGCGAGAGCGGGGTCGAGGCCGGGGCGGAGGTGCTGCAGGGCGCGGTGGACCAGCTCGAGCTCGCTGGGGGCAGGCGGGGAGACCACACGACCACGCTAACCCTCCCTCCGCCCCCCTCCCGGACTTTCGAACGTGACATCGGGGGAATGGGGACTTTCGAACGGGAGATAGGCCCTCCCTCACGTTCGAAAGTGCCCGGGGGGAGAGGTGGCGGGCGGATACTGGAGGGCATGCCCGCCACCCCGCGCACGTCCCGCACCCCGGCCGGCCCGGCCGTCCGACCCGCCCCCGCGCTGCCCGCCCCGTCCGCGCGCACGGTGCGGTGGGAGATCGCGATCGTCCTCGGCCTCTCCCTGGGGAAGTCGGCGGTCTATGCGATCGTCCAGCTCATCGACAAGGCCACCCAGGTCCCGCTCGGCGAGCAGACCACCGTCCTCAACCCGGCCCTGGCCGACCGCTGGGCCTTCGACCTGACCTATCAGCTGCTCGGCATCGGGTTCGCGCTCGTGCCGGTGGCCCTCGTGCTGCACCTGATGCACCTGCGCGGCCGGGACCCGTTCCGTGTGCTCGGCCTCGACCTGCGCCGCCCCGGCCGCGACGTGGCCTGGGGCCTGGGCCTGTTCGCGGCCATCGGGCTGGGCACGCTCGGCGTCTACGCCGCCGGCCGGGCCCTGGGGATCACGACGGCGATCGTCGGCTCGGCGCTCGGGGAGAGCTGGTACCAGGTGCCGGTCCTGCTGCTCTCCGCGCTGCGGCACGGACTGCTGGAGGAGGTCATCGTGGGCGCCTGGCTCGTCGACCGGCTCGGGTATCTGCAGCGGCTGCGCGCCGCGGGCCTGGCGCACGATCCGGCGCCGGCCGTGCCGTCGTCGTGGGTGAGCGCCGAGGGGCTGTACCTGCCGACCCGCGCGGCCGTCGTCGTGCTCGCCCTCGCGCTGCTGCGCGGGGCGTACCACCTGTACCAGGGGATCGGGCCGGGCGTGGGCAACGCCCTGATGGGCGTGGTGTTCGTGCTCGTGTTCCTGCGGGTGCGCCGGGTGATGCCGCTGGTCATCGCGCATGCGCTGCTGGACGCCGTCGGGTTCGTCGGCTACCCGCTGCTGGCGCGGGCGGGGCTGCTCGGCTGAGCGGCCCCGCCCCCGCGCTCAGAGCGTGACCTCGCCCTTCGGGGTGCGGAAGGTGACCGAGACGATGCCCGGGGTGCCGGAGGGCGCGACGTACTCGATGTTCACGTCCTGGACCTGGCCGTCCTCGTCGTCGCCGAGCCACTCGGCGAGGCGCTCGGGGGAGCCGGCGATGTTCAGGCGCTCGATGGTGGCCTGCGGCTCGGCCGCCTGCGAGGGGTGCATGTCCTCCTGGCCGTCGGCCCAGCGCAGGATGAACGGCAGCTGCGGGTCCGCGAGGGTTCCCTTGATGCCGATCTGGCGCCAGGACAGCTCGCGGCCGTCCGGGAAGCGACGGTTGCCGGGGACGGCCTCGCGGCCGAGGCGGCGCTCGAAGCGGCCGATGTCCGTGGTGGCCACGGCCCAGCTCATCCAGCCGCCGCCCTGCTCGGTGCGGGCGCGGACCAGCTGGCCGAACGGCGCGCTGAGGGAGGCGGGGTGGTCGAGTGCCTCGACGACCTCCAGATACTGCCTGCCCGCCATGGGGAACAGGGCGTTCTGCGTGCCGAAGCGGGGGTGGACACCGCCCTTGATCCGCTCGATGCCCAGCGTCTCGGCGATGCGGGCGACCGTGGCGTCCAGGCCCTCGGGGCCGGCGGCGTAGGACACGTGGTCCATGCGACAGGTGTGCACTGCGCTGTTCCTCTCCGTTCCCGGGCTGCCCCGGGGGTTGACCTGGTGCGAGTCGCGGGGCGTCGAGCCCTTGACGGGTCGGGCGCCCCGTGCGGAGAGCGTATCCGCGGGTGACACGCGTGACGAAATCGTGGCGGGGCGGCGGGCTACACTCGGAGGCACGGTCACGAGAGTCAGCAACAGGCCCCGGCATGCTGACCGGCAACCCTCCTTCCGCGGTGGGGTGCCCCGGGTGACGACCAGGCCGGCCCCACAACGGACGCCGGCAAGCGCGGGCCGATCCCACGGCCCCTCTCGACGGCGCCGGGTCATCTCCGGCACCTCGACGACGCCGGTCCGCGAATCGGCACGTCGGCCGGCGGGCGGGGCGGCCGGGTCCGGCCCCTGAACCCCTCAGGAGGGTCCGCCATGACCGACCAGACCACCCCGACCCCGGACGCCTGGGGCTTCTCCACCGCGCAGGTCCACGCGGGCGTCGCCGTCGGCCAGCACGCCTTCGGTGCGACCGCCCTGCCGATCTTCCAGACCACCTCGTACGACTTCCCGTCCGCCCAGGTGGCCGCGGACCGGTTCGCGCTCAAGGACCTCGACCCGCTCTACACCCGCATCGGCAACCCGACGCAGGGCCCGGTGGAGGAGAAGATCGCCGCGCTCGAGGGCGGTGTGGGCGCGCTGCTGCTGGCCTCCGGCCAGGCGGCGACGACGTTCGCGATCCTCAACCTCGCCGGCGCCGGCGACCACGTGGTCGCCTCGGCCAGCCTCTACGGCGGCACGCAGAACCTGTTCAAGCACACCCTCGCCAAGGTCGGCGTCGAGACGACGTTCGTGACCGACCCGGACGACCTCGAGTCCTGGCGCGCCGCCGTCCGGCCGAACACCACGGCGTTCTTCGGCGAGACCCTCGGCAACCCGCGCGGGGACGTCCTGGACGTGCGCGCCGTCGCCGACGCCGCCCACGAGGCCGGCGTGCCGCTGATCGTGGACAACACGCTGGCCACCCCGTACCTGCTGCGGCCGATCGAGCACGGCGCCGACGTCGTCACCCACTCCGCCACGAAGTACCTCGGCGGGCACGCCGCGGCCATCGCGGGCGTGATCGTCGACGCCGGCACATTCGACTACGCGCAGCACGCCGAGCGGTACCCCGGCTTCAACGAGCCGGACGAGTCGTACCACGGCCTCGTCTACGCGCGGGACCTCGGGGTGGGCTCGCCGCTCGGCGCCAACCTGGCCTTCATCCTGAAGGCGCGCGTGCAGCTGCTGCGCGACTACGGCTCGGCCATCTCCCCGTTCAACGCCTTCCTGGTGAACCTCGGCCTGGAGACCCTGTCCCTGCGCATGGAGCGGCAGGTGGCCAACGCGGCCGCGGTGGCGGGCTGGCTGGAGGGTCGCGACGACGTCGAGCACGTGGTCTACGCCGGCCTGGAGTCCAGCCCGTGGCACGAGCGGGCCCGGCGCTACCTGCCGAAGGGCGCGGGCGCGTTCGTCTCCTTCGAGATCGCGGGCGGCCGAGAGGCCGGGGCCGCGTTCGTGGACGGGCTCACCCTGCACCACCACGTGGCCAACATCGGCGACGTCCGCTCGCTCGTGGTGCACCCGGCCTCGACCACCCACTCCCAGCTCACCGACGACGAGCAGCGCGCCGCTGGCGTCACCCCCGGCCTGGTGCGGCTCTCGCTCGGCGTGGAGGACGTCGAGGACATCCTCGCCGACCTCGAGCGCGGCTTCGCGGCCGCCGCTCGCCGCGGCGACGACGACGCGGGGGAGCGGGCATGACCGCCGTCGCCACGCGTCCGTCGCGCACCGCGCTGCCCCGCGGCGGCCGCCACCGTCTGCGGGTCGGCGAGCTGCGCACCGAGACCGGCGGGCTGCTGCCCGACGTCGAGCTGGCCTACGAGACCTGGGGCACCCTCGCCGCCGACGGCTCCAACGCCGTGCTCGTGCTGCACGCCCTCACCGGCGACGCGCACGTGGCCGCGCACGAGCAGGACCCGACGCCGGGCTGGTGGGACGCCCTCGTCGGCCCGGGCCGCGCCGTGGACACGGACCGGTGGTTCGTGGTCGCCCCCGCCATGATCGGCGGCTGCCACGGCTCCACCGGGCCCTCGACGCCGGCCCCCGACGGGCGGCCCTGGGGCTCCCGGTTCCCGTTCCTCACGCTGCGGGACGCGGTCGAGGCCGAGCGGCGCCTGGCCGACCACCTCGGGATCGGCGCCTGGCGTGCCGTGATCGGCGGATCGATGGGCGGGGCCCGCGCCCTCGAGTGGGCCGCGACCCACCCCGCGCGCGTCGCCGGGGTGGGCGTGCTGGCCGCCACCGCGGCCTCCTCCGCCGACCAGATCGCGTGGGGCCAGGCGCAGACCGCGGCCATCCGCCTCGACCCGGACTTCCAGGGCGGCGACTACTACCCCGGCCCCGGCCCCGTGGCCGGCCTGGGCATCGCCCGGCGCATCGCCCACACCACCTACCGCACGGCGGGCGAGCTCGGCCAGCGGTTCGGCCGGGAACCGCAGGGCGTCGAGGACCCGTTCGGCGCCGTCGTCGGGGTGCCGGGCGGGCGCGGGCGCTACGCCGTGGAGTCCTACCTGGACCACCAGGCGGCCAAGCTCACCGACCGGTTCGACGCGAACTCCTACCTCGTGGTCACCGAGGCCCTCATGGGCCACGACGTCGGGCGCGGGCGCGGCGGCGTGGCGGCGGCGCTCGCGGACTACCGGGGCCGGGCGTTCGTGGCCGCCGTCGACTCGGACCGGCTCTACCTGCCGGCCGAGTCCGAGGCGCTCGCGGCGGCGCTGCCCGCGCGGCCGCCGGTGCACACGATCGCCTCGCCCATCGGCCATGACGGCTTCCTCACCGAATACGGCCAGGTGGCCGACACGCTCAAGCGCACCCTCGCCCTCTGAACTTTCGTTCGGGAAACGGCGGCGTGTCGCGGCACTGTCGTTCGGGAAACGGCCACCGGTCCCCGCCGGCCGGGCTCAGGGCTCGACGATGTCCAGCGGCTCGGTGTGGTCCGAGCCCTGCGGCATCGGCGCGCCGAAGAGCGGCTCGGGGACGGGGCGCTTGGCCGTGACGCCGTCGCCCGAGGAGACGCCGCGGAGGCGGCGGACCACCCACGGCGCCAGGTGCGTGCGCACCCATGCGGCGTCCGACGCGCGGGCCGCGCGCCACGTGCGCGGCGCCGGCGGGGCCAGGCGCAGGTGCTCGAGGCCGTGCTCCACGCCGAGGGTGTCCAGCACCATCGCGGCGATCGTGTGGTGGCCGAGCGCGGAGAAGTGCAGGCGGTCCTCGGCCCACATCTCCCGCCGGGCGAGGTCCTTGAGTGACCACATGTCCGGCACCAGCGCGTCGTGCCGCAGCGCGATGGTGCGCACGTTCTCGTTGTAGATCGCCACGGTGCCGCGGATGCGGCCGATGACGGGCGTGCCCTTCACGTCGGTCGCGTTGAACAGCAGCACGGTGGCCCCGGCGGAGGCCAGGCGCTCGACGACGGCGTCCAGCCGGGCCGCGATCTCGTCCGGGTCCGCGCCGCGCAGGATGTCGTTGCCGCCCGCACACACGCTGATGAGGTCCGGCCGCAGGGCGATCACCGGCTCCACCTGGTCCTCGGCGATCTGGTCCAGCAGCTTCCCGCGGACCGCCAGGTTGGCGTAGGCCAGGTCCTCACCGGGCGGCGTCAGGCGGGAGAGCTCCTCGGCCAGGCGGTCGGCCCAGCCGCGGTGGTAGCCGGGGCGGTCCGGGTCCGGGTCGCCGATGCCCTCGGAGAACGAGTCCCCGATGGCGACGTAGCGGCGCCACGGATGGGCGGCGGGGTCGTCGACCGGGGTCGCGTCGGAGGCGTGCGGAGGCTGGGAGGAGGATGGGTTACCCACGGGTAGGATTCTGCCCGCGTCGCGCGGGAGGGGTCAACCTCCGGGAGGGGCCGACCGTGCCGCTCGCTAGGCTGGCGGACGTGAACGCGAACCCCACCCCCGCCGTCGAGCCCGTCGTCCGCTGGTCCCGCCCCGAGGGCGAGCGCACCGAGGACCTGCTGATCGTCCTGCACGGCTACGGCGCGAACGAGGACGACCTGTTCGGCCTCGTCCCGCACCTGCCCGAGCACGTCACGGTGGCCGCCGTCCGCGCGCCCCTGCCCCTGCAGCCGGGCTCCCACGCCTGGTTCCCGCTCTCCCAGGACCCCGTCACGGGCGAGCTGGGCTCCACCGCCGAGCCGGTCCGCGAGGCCGTCGAGGCCCTGCACGCCTGGGTGCAGGCGGTGCGCGGGGACTTCCGCACCGTCTCCCTGCTCGGCTTCTCGCAGGGCATGGCGATGGCCACGTCGCTGCTGCGCCTGGACCCGGAGGCCTACGCGTGCACCGTGGCGCTGTCCGGCTTCGTGGTGGACCCGGAGCTCACCGAGCCGCGGCTGCGCGAGCTGTTCACCCGCGACGACGACGTCGCCCGCGTCCGACCGAAGGTCTTCTGGGGCCGCGGCCAGGAGGACCCGATCATCTCCGAGCCCCGGGTCGAGGAGACCCATGCCTGGCTGAACGCCCACGTGGACCTCATGAAGATCGTCTACGCCGGGCTCGGCCACGGGATCAACGAGCAGGAGCTGGGCCACGTGAAGGAGTACCTCGCACACATGGTGCCGCCCCGCGGCTGACGCACCGGACCTGTTCGACGACGGCGCCACGGCCGCCCGCCGCGGCGTCGGCTCAGGCCTGCCCGGCCTGGACGACGAACGCCTCGCCGGCGAACTCCACGACGTCCCCGTCGTGCAGCTGGGCGCCGCGGCGCATCTCCACCGCGCCGTTGACGGTGACGAGCCCGTCGGTGACGACGTCGCGGGCCATGGCCCCGTCCTCCACGAGGGAGGCGAGCTTGAGCGCCTGGCCGAGGCGGATGGACTCGTCACGGATGGGCAGGGGCTGGGCGTCGGGTGCGTTCGTCTCGGTCATGGTGTCCATCATGGCCGGTAGGCTGGACGGGATCGACCGGCGCGCCGCGCCGGAACGGGCCCGCCGCGTCGGAGGCGGCCGGGTGCCGTCGTCGTCGTGATCCCCTCCCGCCCCGCCGATGAGTACGGAAGTGATGCCCCCATGGCTGCCAAGTCCCCGCTGGACAACGTCATCAACCTCGCCAAGCGCCGAGGCTTCGTGTTCCAGGCCGGTGAGATCTACGGCGGTTCGCGCTCCGCGTGGGACTACGGGCCCCTGGGCGTGGAGCTGAAGGAGAACATCAAGGCCGAGTGGTGGAAGACCTTCGTGCGCTCCCGCGAGGACATGGTGGGCCTGGACTCCTCCATCATCCTGCCGCGCGCGGTGTGGGAGGCCTCCGGCCACGTCGAGACCTTCACCGACCCGCTCGTGGAGTGCACCCAGTGCCACAGGCGCCACCGCCAGGACCACCTGCTCGAGGCGTTCGAGGCCAAGAAGGGCCGGCCGGCCGAGGGCATGGCCGAGATCGTGTGCCCGGACTGCGGCACCCAGGGTGCCTGGACCGAGCCGCAGCTGTTCTCGGGCCTGGTCAAGACCTACCTCGGCCCCGTGGACAACGAGGAGGGCCTGCACTACATGCGCCCGGAGACGGCGCAGGGCATCTTCGTGAACTTCCTCAACGTGCTGGGCGCGGCCCGGAAGAAGCCGCCGTTCGGCATCGGCCAGATCGGCAAGGCGTTCCGCAACGAGATCACCCCGGGCAACTTCATCTTCCGCACCCGCGAGTTCGAGCAGATGGAGATCGAGTACTTCGTGCCGCCGGCCGAGGCGAAGCAGCACTTCGACCGCTGGGTCGAGGACTGCTGGGACTGGTTCATCGACCTCGGCATCGACCCCGCGCACCTGCGGAAGTTCGACGTCCCCGCAGACGAGCGGGCGCACTACTCCGACGCCACGATCGACCTCGAGTACGACTTCGGGTTCACCGGCGGCGACGGCTGGGGCGAGCTGATGGGCATCGCGAACCGCACCGACTACGACCTCGGGCGGCACACCGAGCACTCGGGCACCAAGATGCAGTACTTCGACCAGGCCAACAACGAGCACTACACCCCGTACGTGATCGAGCCGTCCTTCGGCCTGACCCGCGCCATGATGGCGTTCCTCGTGGACGCCTATGCCGAGGACGAGGCCCCGAACGCCAAGGGCGGCGTGGACGTGCGCACCGTGCTCAAGCTGGACCCGCGCCTGGCCCCGGTCAAGGCCGCCGTGCTCCCGCTGTCGAAGAAGCCCGAGCTGCAGCCGGCCACCCAGTCCCTCGCGGCGGAGCTGCGCACCCTCTGGAACATCGAGACGGACGACTCCGGCGCGATCGGCCGTCGCTACCGCCGCCAGGACGAGATCGGCACCCCGTTCTGCATCACCGTGGACTTCGACACCCTCGAGGACCAGGCCGTGACCATCCGCGAGCGGGACACCATGGCCCAGGAGCGCGTGGCCCTGTCCCAGGTGAAGTCCTACCTGCTGGAGCGCCTGGTCAAGTGAGCGGGGACGTGACGGGAGCGGCCGGGGCCGCGGGCCACGACGACGGCGGCGCGCTGTTCGACTCCGCCGCGGTCGCCGGCGGGGAGATCGTGCTGCGTCCCTGGCGGCCCGGGGACGACCTGGCCCTGCTCGAGGTGTGGGGCGACCCGGCCAACGCGCAGCAGCACCAGGACCGGGCGATGCTCGCCGAGGACGCGGAACGGCCCTGGCGCCGCGCGCTCGTGGCCGAGGCCGCCGGCGTGCCGGTGGCCGCCGGCGTCGTCTATGCCTCGTCCGTGCACCCGCGGCGGCTGTGGCTGTACGTCGAGACCGCGGCCGCCGAGCGGCGCCGGGGCATCGGCCGGGCGCTCGTGGCGGCCCTGCGGGGGCTCGCCGCGGAGGCGCACGCCGCCGGCGCCATCCCGACGACGGCCCTGAAGGCCCGGTTCGCCAAGGACGCCCTGGTGCCCGGCGTGACCGGCGCCGACCCGCAGACCGAGGCCGACGGTGCGACCGTCCGCCCGCCCGTGGACACGGACGCCGTGCGCTCCCAGACCGCCGCGCTGGCCGCCGGCACCGAGGCGTTCCTCGTGGCCGAGGGCTTCACCCCCGTGCAGCGCTCCCGCCGCGTCGCGATCGCCCCGGGCGCCATCGGCCTGCCGGACGTGCGCGGGGAGGAGCACCCGGACGGCGTGGTCCTCGAGGAGGCCTCGACCGGCTCCGTCGAGCTGACGCAGGCGGTCACCGCGTTCTACGACGCCGTGCACGCGTGGGACCCGTCGACCCTGAGCGTCGGGGCCGCCCAGCAGCTGCTGCTGGGTCCGGCCACCGGGGCCGCGGGCGCGGTCGTGCTCCGCGACGCGCCGAAGGCCGAGGGTGGGCGCGTCCGCGCGTTCGCGGTGTCCTACACGCCGGAGCGCCAGGACGCGCCGGCCGACGTGCTCGTGGGCTGGGATCCGGAGCTGGGGGAGGAGGACGCGCTGCAGGCCGTGGCCGACCTGCTCGCCCTGCTCGTGGCCCAGTACCCCGTGCAGATCGAGGTGGACGAGGCGATGGCGCCTCTGGAACGGATCGTGGACGGGCTCATCGGCGGCAACGCGGCGCGGACGCTGGTGGACACGTACGTGTTCGTGGACGACGCGCCGGGCGCGTGAACCGGGCGGCCGCGACCGAGGAGCACCTGGCGGCCCAGGCCCTCGCCGGCGAGGTCGACGACGACTGAGCGGTTTCTGCCTGCCCCGGACCCCGGGCCCTGTACCCCGGACCCCGGGCACAGAGTGGTCACGACACGCCGCGTGCACCCGCGCGAGACGGCGTGTCGTGACCACTCTGCGGGGAGGCGGGCAGCCGGGCGGCCAGCACCGCCCCGACGGCGGCCAGGCCCAGGAACACCGTCAGCGCCGGTGCCAGACCGACGGCGCCGGCCAGCGCCCCGACCGCCGGGCTGAGCCCGACCCCGGCCAGCCGCATGCACCAGCTCGTCACCGCCAGCCCGGTCTGCGGCCGGAGCCCGGGCGCCTCGTCGCCGAGCGCATAGGCCACGGGCACCACCACGGCGCAGCCCAGCCCCGCCAGCGCCAGCCCCGCGAACGCGGCAGGCACGGCCACCGGCCCCGGCAGCGGCGCCAGGGCCAGTCCCAGCCCCACGACGACGGCGCCCAGCCCCGCCGTCAGCGCCCCGCGGCGGCCCAGGGCGGCGAGGGTGCGGTCGCCCGCGAGGCGTCCGACGAACTGCGCGCCCAGCAGCGTCGACGCGCCGAGCACCGCCGCGGCCGGGTCCAGGCCGCGCTCGGTGATCAGGAACAGGGTGGCCCACGCGTTGCCGAACTCCTCCACGCCGAAGCCGGCCATCCCGATCACCACGGCGGGGAGGAGCGCGGCCACGGCGGCGCGGCGGGGCAGGGCCGGGGCGGGCGGTGCGGACGTCTCCGACGGCGCGGGTGACTGATCCGAGGCGTCGCGGGCGGACGCCGAGTCCGAGGGCGCCTCCGCCAGGAACAGGCGCCGGACCCCCAGCAGCACCGCGACGCACACGGCGCCGTTGAGCCCCAGGTGCAGGGCCGCGGGGCCGCCCACGGTGATGACCGCCGCACCGAGCCCGGCACCGGCGGCCGCTCCGAGGCTCCAGCCGGCGTGCATGGTCGTGAGCACGGGCCGGGCCAGCCGGGTCTGCACCTGCAGGCCCTGCGCGTTCTGGGCGGTGTCCACGACGGCGTCGAGCACGCCTGAGGCCAGGACGAGGCCCGCGAAGACCCACAGCGGCCAGGCCGCGGCCGTGCCCGCACCGTGCCCGGCCCCCGCGCCCGCCCCGGCGACGTCGAGGACGAGACCGGCCGCCGTCGTGAGCAGGGCGATGGCCACGCTGCCGGCGAGCATGACGCGTCGGGCGCCGAACCGGCGCAGGATCGGCGCGGGCAGGGGCCCGGCGAGCGTGCCGCCCACGGCGAGCGCGATGACGAGCAGGCCGAAGGCGGCCGGGTCCAGGCGGAATACGGCCTTGGCCTCCGGGTAGTGCGGGATGAGCGCGCCGAGCAGGGCGCCGTTCGTCGCGAAGGCGGCGGTGACGGCCCAGCGCGCGCGACGGGCTCGGGCGGCGTCGTCGGCGGCGGCTGGGAGGTGCGGCGCGGCCTGGCTCATGCATCCCAGCCGAGCAGGCGCCAGACCTCCGCCCAGCCGGCGAAGATCTTCGCGTTGTACTCGACCCCGAGCTGATTGGGGTTGGCGAACAGGACCCAGTCGGCGGCGGCGACGGCGTCGTCGGCGGCGAGCTTCTCCGCGACCTCCTCGGCGGACCCGGCATAGGTCGGGCCGGAGCGGGCGGCGCCGCCCTCGAGCATGCCGGAGGAGTCGCGCGAGGCCCGCTCCCGGCCGAAGTACAGCTCGTCCTCCCGGTCCTGGATGACGAACGCGGAGCGCGTGACCGCCGTGCGGCCCGGACCGGCGTGGCCGGCCGCGGCGAAGGCCTCCCGGTAGCGGGCGATCTGGTCGGCCTGCTGGACGTGGAAGGGGCGGCCGTCGTCCTGCAGGAGCAGGGTGGAGGAGAGCATGTTGTAGCCGTCCGCGGCGGCGCCGGCCACCGAGCCCACAGAGCCGGACCCCCACCAGATGCGGTCCGCGAGCCCGGGGGAGTGCGGCTCGATCCGCAGCGGCTGCGAGCTGTGCGCCCAGCCGGAGGTGAGGTCCGGCGTTGCGATGCCCTCGCCGCGCACGGCCGAGAGGAACCGGCGTCCGCGCTCTCGGGTCACGTCGGCCCAGGTCTGCCCCTCGTCGAGGGCGTAGCCGAACTGCGCCTGGCCGTCGAGGGCGGCCTCGGGTGAGCCGCGGGAGACGCCGAGCTCGAGCCGGCCGCCGGAGATGAGGTCCGTGGTGGCCGCGGCCTCGGCCATGTACAGGGGGTTCTCATAGCGCATGTCGGGCTTGTGGCGTTGGTGCGACCGGCTCTGCCGTTTACAGGTACCGGCAGACCTGGTCCGCGCTGCACGAGTCGGGGTCGGGCTGCGCGGCGTCGCGTCTGAGCTCGGTGATGGTGTCGCGCAGCGCGGCGAGCTGGGCGATCTGCTGCTCGATCTCGGCGAGGCGTGCGTCGAGGAGGTCGCGCACGTGCTCGCAGGGAGCAGCGCCGTCGTCGCGGATGTCGAGGATCTGGCGGATCTGGGCGAGGGTGAGGCCCGCGGCCTGGCCGCGGTGGACGAAGTCGATCCGGGCGGCCGTCTCGGGCGCGTAGTCGCGGTATCCGGACGGCGTGCGCTCGGCCGGCGGCAGCAGGCCCTGCTCCTCGTAGAACCGCAGCGTCTTCGCCGTCGTTCCCGCCCGCTCGGCGAGTTCCCCGATGCGCATCGCAGGCCCCCTCTTCTTTCGGCAGAAGTCCTCTTGACCTTCCCCTGCACTGGAAGGTCCAGTATGGCTGAGACAGACCGGAAGACCAAGTGTTGACAGGAGCTGCGATGCCCACGAAGTACGACCTCGCCATCATCGGATCGGGCGGTGGTGCGTTCGCCGCCGCGATCCGCGCGACCACGCTCGGCAAGTCGGTGGTGATGATCGAGCGCGGGACGCTGGGCGGCACCTGCGTGAACACCGGCTGCGTGCCGTCGAAGGCCCTGATCGCCGCGGCCGACGCACGGCACTCCGCGGCCGACGCCGCCGACCGGTTCCCGGGGATCGCGACGACGGCGGGGCCGGTGGACATGCCCGCCCTGATCGCCGGGAAGCAGGCGCTGGTCGAGTCGCTGCGGGGCGAGAAGTACGCCGACGTCGCCGACTCCTACGGGTGGGCCGTCCGCCGCGGCGACGCCGCGTTCGCCGGCACCCCCGACGCTCCGGTCCTCCAGGTCGCCGGGGACGACGGCAGCACCGAGACGATCGAGGCCGGGCACTTCCTGGTGGCGACCGGCTCTCGGCCGTGGGCCCCGCCGATCGACGGCCTGGACGAGACCGGGTACCTGACCTCGACCACGGCGATGGAGCTGACCGAACTCCCTGAGTCCCTGCTCGTGCTCGGCGGCGGCTACGTCGCCCTGGAGCAGGCGCAGCTGTTCGCCCGGCTCGGCTCCCAGGTCACCGTGCTGGTCCGGTCCCGGCTCGCGTCGAAGGAGGAGCCGGAGGTGTCCAGGACGCTGGAGGAGGTGTTCGCCGACGAGGGCATCCGGGTGGTCCGCCGCGCGCTGCCGACGCGGGTGTCCCGCGACGCCGCGACCGGGCAGGCCGTCGTCACCGCGGACGTCGCCGGGGGGCGGGAGGAGTTCCGCGCCGACCAGGTGCTCGTCGCCCTCGGACGACGACCGGTCACCGACGGGCTCGGCCTCGACAGGGTCGGGGTCGAGACCGGGGACCTCGGCGAGGTGGTCGTCTCCGACCGGATGCAGTCCTCCCACCCGCGGATCTGGGCCGCGGGCGACGTGACCGGCCACCCCGAGTTCGTCTACGTCGCCGCCCACCACGGCACCCTCGTCGCCGAGAACGCGTTCGCCGACGCCGACCGGGCCGTGGACTACGCCCGACTGCCGAGGGTGACGTTCACCGGCCCGGCGATCGGCGCGGTCGGGATGACCGAGAAGGACGTCGTCGCCGCCGGGATCCGCTGCGACTGCCGCGTCCTGCCGCTGCACCACGTGCCCCGCGCACTGGTCAACCGCGACACCCGCGGCTTCGTCAAGATCGTCGTGGACGCCGACACCGGGAAGATTCTCGGCATCACCGCCGTCGCCAAGGACGCCGGCGAGCTCGCCGCCGCCGGGGTCCACGTGCTCGGCAAGACGGTCGCCGAGGTCGCCGACGCCTGGGCCCCCTACCTGACCATGGCCGAGGGCATCCGGATCGCCGCCAAGGCCTTCACCACCGATCCGTCGCTCCTGTCGTGCTGCGCGTGAACGCGCACGCAGACAATCGGGGGGAACGCTCAGCTGGGAGAGGAACAGACGATGAGCGGCGATAAGGACCACGACTCGCATCGCGCGGGCGTGCTTGTCGGTGCTGGGACGGGCTTGCTCCTGTTGGCATGCTGCGCGCTTCCGCTGCTGATCTGCTGCGGCCTGCCTCTCCTCGCCGCGGGCGGAGCCCTCGCAGGTATCGGAGGTTTCCTCGGCAACCCTTGGCTCATCGGTGCCGGGATCGCAGTCGGGGTGGCCGTCACAGCGGCGATCGTCCTCCGGCGACTGCGGCGGCACCGACGTCGCTCGACCGGCTGCTGCGGCAATCGTTCGACTACTGACCGGGGTCAGTAGTTCGAGTGGCTCCAGTCATCGTCGCCAGTTCGGCCACGTCGGCATCCCGCGACCCTTCCAGGTCTCCACGAGGCCAGCAACCCAGCGGACGGACGCGAAGACCCCGTAGCCGGCCGCCGCGAGGCCCGCGGCGATCACGAGCCAGCGCCCGATCCCGAGCCACACGCTACCGTCCACGTCCAGCGCCCACTGAGCGCCTGTGATGAGCCCAGCGATGCCCATCCAGAGCCCGGCGACGACCACCACCACCGGCAGGAGTGCGAGGCACATCGCGGCGGCGGCCGACCAGAGCTGACGGGCCTCCAGCTTCGCCGTGGCAGCGATGATCCGCTCGGCGCGCTCGTTCGATGCGTCGAGGTTTGCCGCGATCGTGGCAGACGCCTCCCCGGCGACCTGTTCGACGGCCTTCACGACTCGCTCCTCGGTGCGCTTTTCGATCCGCTGCACCGCGCCGCCGACCTGGCTGACGAGCTTCTGGTTCGCCGCGGCCCGCGCCTTGAGCCCCTCAATCGCCGATGCCGTAGCCGCGTGATTCCTCTGCGCCTCCGCGACCAAGCTCTGCGACGCGGCGTTCAAGCTCTCGCCGTTGAGACTCTGCGCGAACTCGCCGAGCGTGCTCGCGATCTCGTTCAGCCTGCTCTCGATACTCGCGATCCTCGCGGACGCGTCGCTGGAGGGCGAGGAGGTCGACGCCGAGGCCGTGATCCGCTCCAGCCGCCTCGTCGTCTCCTCGTCCATGACCTTCACGAACCCTGCGAGCTTCTTCTGCTGCTCGGCCAGCCGGTCGAGCCTCGCGTTCTGCGCCTCGACGGCGGCGAGGATCGAGGTCAACGCCTCCATCGTCTCCGGACTGTCGAGCTGCTGCTGCGATCCGCTCTGCGCGTTCTGCTGCTTCAGCCTGTCGAGCGCTGCGCTCATGTTCCTGCTCCTCCTGCTGCTGGTGATAGTCGAAGAACGCCTGCGCGCCCTCCGGGGTGAAGTCCGCCGAGAGTGCGCTCGCGCGCTTGCGGCGCTCGGCGCGTCCGGACTCGCCGCGGCGGTCCTCGATGTAGAGCGTCCAGGTCTCCTGCCCGGCGCGCTTGCCCTTCTTGCTGACGGGGCTGTGCAACCGCATCCGCGGCACCCGCTCCCCGTCATCGCCGAGCTGCTGGTTCTGCTCCTCGATCACCGCTTCGAGACCGGCCTTGTCCACCGCACGGGGATCAGCCAGGGCGGCGCTCATCCGGTCGCCCATCTCGCGGTCGAGCCCGCCCTCGGCGAAGTCCTCGCGGCGCAGCTCCCAGTCCTTCGGCGCGTGCTCCAGACGCTTCACGACCGAGAGACCGTGCTCGCGCATGAGCTCGTCGTTCGCTGACTGAACGCCCCGCTGGTTCCCGGCCTTGCGGTCGTGGAACGTGCGATAGTCCGAGAGCGCCTTCCCCGTCCGATTGCTGTGGTTGATGACCAAGATGTGGTTGTGCGGCTTCTTCCCGCGTCCGTCCACATGGCTCACCACGAGGCAGTCCGCGTTGGGGTGCATCTTCTTCGCGAGCTGGTAACCCAGATCGTTCACCCGCTGCACGTCCTCAGGATTCTTTGGGTCGAACTCGTCGTCGCTGAACGACTGCCTGTAGTGCAGCGCCTCGACGTCACGCTTCGTGTTCTGGGTGAGCGCGCGGGCGCGCGCCGAGAACGCGCCGGGGCCTCCCGGCACGTCGCCCGTGATCGCGACGCCGCGCTCGTCCTCCTTGCCCCGGATGTAGCGCTCGGTGTCGGCGGCGTTGGCGCTCGGACTGTAATGCGTCGTGCTCATGAGGCCGCCCGATCCCCGAGCAGCGCGCGGACCTCGTGCAGCAGCTCGATCAGCTCGGGCACCTCCGCCGACAGCGCCACCGGCTCACCCGCGCGAGCACGGCGGTCCAGGTCGTTGACGTTGATCGCGAGCGGGCGCACCTGGGCGGCCAGCTCCCGAGCATCAGCAGACGCCTGCACGCGCTCCTCGACCCCGAGCAGCTGCGCGGCCACGGCGGCATCCAGCTCCTCGCTCCGAGAGGCGTGCAGGGCATCGCGCACGACGGTCCGCACCCACGTGCTCGGAGCCAGCCCGAGCCGCTTCGCACGAGTGCGAAGCGCCGCGAGCGTGGCGTCATCGAAGCGGGTGTCGAGCCTCCCGCCGCCCCCACGACGACGCTTCGCGCCGCCGTGACTCTGGCGCACAGCCTCCGCATCAGCCCGACCGGTGTTCACCTGGGAGTCGGTCTGCTGCTCCACCTGTACGCCAGAGTGGCAAGCAGTAGCCGTGTCGGACGTTTCGCTGGCGCTCATGTCCTCCCCGGCTGCTTGCGAGGGGCCTCCGGCCCCCTCGACCCCCTGGAAGAGCGCATCGCGTTCGGTGCTCATGCGGCACCTCCGATCAGCGCCAGCGGCACGTCAGGGCTCCGCACCGCGAGCCCACCCAGCAGCTCAGCAACCGCGCCCTCCGCATCATGTTCGGCCGAGGTCTCCGGGCCGTAGGTCAGTTCCCGCGACCCGACGTTCTGGTGGTACGCGTTGCCGTACATACCGGGCGTGTGCGCGGCGGTCGGAACGCTGCACTGGTGCCACTCGTAGGGCTCGATCTTCCCGATGTGCTGCACGAGGTAACGATTGATGTCGTCGGCACGATAGACCTTCACGACCGAGGCCAGCCGGCGGATGAACTGGTCCAGCGCCTCGTCCACGTTGCCCTTCTGGCGGGCGTAGTAGAAGAACTCGACGGGCTCGATCGTCGCCGTGATGACGATGAGGCGCGGGGCGACCTCGCCCTTGTTCTTGTAGCGGGCCTTCGCAGGCGAGGCGTTGTACGGATCGAGCAGCAGCAGCCAGTCGTTCGCATCCATCGCCGAGGCCCGCAGATCGTCCAGCAGCAGCACTTCCTCGCCCCGCCAGTCATCAAGCGGGTTCCCCGTCGCGGCCCGGTAGACCTGCCACCGCTCGCCGTGCGCGTTCGCCGCGTTGATCGCCTCGGTAATGAAGTCCGTGGCGAACCGGGTCTTGCCGATCCCGGCATCCCCATGGACGAACACCACGTGCGTCGAGAACTCACCGGCGCGCAGCTTCGCCGCCGCCCGGTATGCGCGACGCTGGCCGTAGGCCGACAGCGCGTCGTCGATCTCCCGCTGATGCCGCGAGTAGATATCGAACAGCTCGTCCGTGAGCATGATCTGATCCCGCGTGATCTCACCTTGGAGAACGCGCTCCCGCATGTCCTCGAAGTTCTCGGCGACGATCTTCTTCTTCACGTGGGCGCGGCCCTTCAGCCACGTCTCCCGGCGCTGGGCGTCGATCCCGAGGTAGTCAGGCCCACGCACCGTGGCGACCTCCGAAGGCGCGTACTGGTGCTTGTCCGCGTACTTCACGTGCGTCAGATACGACAGCATGTTGTCGAAGGCGTACCGCCCGCGGCCAGGCTTCTCGACGTACTGGGGCTCGACGCCGATGCCGAACGCGAGCCGATCCAGCGGCGCACTCTTCGCACGGCTGGCGAACTTGATCACGGCGTGCAGGTGCTCGGGCTTCGGTTCGACCACCAGGGCCTTCTCCGTGTCACTCCAGACCTCGCGCTCGTCCTTGTCGTGCACGATGCCGTAGGCCTCGACGACCTGGCAGCCGGTGGCCTCGAGCCGCTGCACCACGTAGGCGAGGATCGCCTCGGCACCCTGCTGGAGCAGCGCGGCCCCGTTCGGGTCCTCGGCAGCCCAGGCCCAGTACGACGGATCGAGGTACTGCGTGAGCCCGATGCTCGTCGGGTTGTTCTCCTGCTTAGCCACGGCGACCACCCCCGCCGCGGGCGGCGCGGAGGGCCTCAGAGGGAGTGCGGCGCCTAAATGACCCCCTATTGACCCCCAAATGAGACCCCATATGATCCCGCGGGACCACGCGACGGAGCGAGGGCGGAACAGGCCGCTGACCAGGCATGTTGTTGCAAGGCGCGGCAATCGACAAGCCCTTGCCGCGCCCGTAGGAACGAATGGGGGTCTCGTAACTCTTGGAGTGCGAAGCACGGCTACGGGCAGCCATCACGACGACGGGCAGCCCGCCTTCGGCGGGTGCCAGGCCAGGCCCTCCGGGCGGGGTCAGGTTGGTGGGAGCGGTGCTGAGGTTGCGTGCGTCGGCGTACATCAGCGACCACCGCCCCGGCCGTAGCGCTTGATGACAGCCTGATGCGTGACGCCGAGGGCGTCGCCGATCCTGGCCCAGGTCACCCCATCGGCTCGGGCGTCGGCGACGGCGATCTCGACGGCCTTTCCAGCACAGAGCGGAGCACGCCGAGGTCGTAGAGCTGGGCCTCGGCGTCGGCGAGGGACGGGTCGCCCTGACGCCAGCGGAAGCCGGTCAAGTGATCGAAGGCGGCGGAGTTCGCGCTCATCAGCGACCACCGCCCATCACAGAGGCAACGGCGGCGCGCTGGCGCGGGGTCAGCGGAGTGAGTGCCAGGCGCTCACCGGCTCGGCGGCCAGCGGCGCGGGCGGCGGCGATGACGGGATCGTGGCCGTCTGCCTGCGGAGAAGGAGCGGAGCCCTGATCGAGGCCAGGGCGGACGAGCGCGGATGCGCGGGGAACGTCGATAACGACAGACATCGGAAGTCCTCAGACATGAGTATCTTCCGGTTCCCCGCCACGGTAATTGGGCTGTTTGACCGGCTACTCATCCGGGAGCAGAACCCCGCGCTTCTAAGTCGCGGCCCCGGTGGGATCTTCTAGTCTGCAACCATTCTTCCATGACTCGACTCACCAGTGCAATGACGAGTCGAGTCATGAGTCAGTCGCGTCTCGGCTCGATCCGCACGAGATCGGGGTCGAACTTCACGTGACCCGGCATGATGGGCTCGATGGTCACCGTCACCAGCTCGTCCACGAGCATCCGGCGACGGTCCATGTCCAACGCCTTCCACTTCGACTCGACAACCTCGCGGCGCTCCGCGGTGCCGACCGGCTCATCGACCTCCGCCAGCAGCTTCGCCGCCACCGACACCGAGCGGTCGAGCAGCTCCGCGTCGATCTCGTCGATGCGAGCCTTCACGTCGTTGATCGCCGCCGTGATCTCCAGGACCGGCTGATGGATGTCGCGCAGCAGCGGGCTCAGCTCCTTCACCCGCTCGACCAGGGCGTTCCGTTCGGTCAGCAGTTCCTCGCGATCCGGCCCGGCGGCTTCCTGCGGCATCACGAGGTCGTGCACGTCCACGGACGACAGGCGCGTGAGCACCGCCTCGGTGACCATCGCATCGACGGGCTCGCGCTGGCGGGTGAGATGGAACTGCTCGCCACAACGGTACGTCGGCTGCTTGCGGCTGTTCGTCCCCGAGACGAGCGTCGCGCCGCACTTCCCACAGAGGCCGATCGTGGACAGGAGGTACTTCGGCTGATTGCCCTGCCTCGCCGACCTCCGCACGTTGTCCTCCAGCTTCGCCACCGCGGCCCGCCACGTCTGCTCGCCGACGATGGGCGGGAACGCCTCGCCCTGCACCGGGTACAGCTCGCCGGTCTTGTAGTGGCGGATGAAGCCAGCGTAGAGCGAGTTCGCCAGCAGATACCGCACAGCATCGACGGAGAACTCCGACCCGCGGGCGGTGAGGTGGCCAGCGCTGTTCAAGTCCTCCCGGATGCGACGGATCGACAGCGACGGCTCACCGAGGAACGCATCGAAGGCCCGCCGAACTGCGGCGGCCTCCTCCTCGATCAGCTCGCCCTCCCTCGTCCAACCGAACGCCTTCCAGGTGGACGCCGGGATGCCTTCGGCGCGGCGGCGCTCGTTCGACCTGATCTGCCGCTCCGCCTTGCGTCGAGCCTCGAACCGGGCGAGAGCGGCGAGCATCGTCGCTCGGAACTCTCCGTCGGCCGTCGAGAGGTCGATCTCGCCGTCCACTGTGACGACGCGCAGGCCGAGGTCGATCAGCGTGTTGAGGTCCTTCGTGCTCCGCAGCAGTCGGTCCATGTCCACGGCGACGACCATCGAGAATCGACCTGCTCGGGCGTCGTCCAACATCTCGGCCCAGCGGGTGCCAGCTCGACGCTTCTTCGTCGCCGACACCGCGTTGTCCTCGTAGACCTCGACCACGTTCCAGTCCTTGGCCTCGGCCAATGCCCCGATCTTCCTCAGTTGTGTATCGACCGTCCAGCGGTCGCCTTTGCGGTCCATGGAGGCGCGGACGTAGGCCGCCACCTCGTTCGTCTTCCTCAGCGCTACCAGTTCGACCATGCAACCAAGCTTACGTGGACGAGTGTTGCAACCCCGACATGCGCTACCGCAGGTCGATCACGCCGGTGCCGAGGCTGATCCGCTCGGTGCGGGCGGCCATCGCGGCGAGGATCGGGAACGGCGAGGAGAACATCCGCTGGAAGTGGTGGACGCGCAGCCAGGCGCCGTCGAGCCCGGCGTCCTCGGCGGCCACGGCCATGGCGACGACGTCGTCGAGGGCCTGCCGCGCGTCCGGTTCGGCGCCGGGCCGGTGGATCCAGTGGCCGAAGTTGAGGAAGCCGAGGTGCTTGCGGGTCATGCCGGGTGCAACCGCGGGGCGGGCGGGGCTGTTCACGGTGCTCGTCTGACCGCCGGCCGGCGACATCACCTGCGGGCAGACCCGCGGAGATGTCGCTGCGGAGCGGTCGATCGCCGCGGCGTCCGCCATACTGGCGGGCATGAGCGAGCAGTGGAGCGAGAAGGACATCGAGCTGGCGAACCGGCTCTTCGACATGGCGCGGGACGGGGACACGGCCCAGCTGAAGGCATACCTGGACGCCGGGGTGAGCACGCGCCTGCGCAACCACACGGGCGACTCGTTCCTCACCCTCGCCGCCTACCACGAGCACCCGGACACCGTGGCGATGCTCATCGAGGCCGGCGCCGAGATCGAGCACGCCAACGATCGCGGCCAGCGCGCCCTGACCTGCGCCACGTTCAAACGGGATGTCGCCTCGATGCGGCATCTGCTCGCGGCCGGGGCGGACCCGGACGCGGGCACCCCCTCGGCGCGTCAGACCGCTCAGATGTTCGCCGGTGCTGACCTGCTGGCGGTGCTCGACGGCGGGGACGCGGCGCCGGCGTCGGAGGCCTGACCCGCCGGGAGGATGGTCTGCCCGTCCCGGCGGGGTGCCTCGGTGATCGCCTCCCAGCGGGCCTCGTCGTGGGGCACGGTGACGCGGGTGCCGGGCGGAATGGAAGAATGGGATCCGACATGACTTCTTCCCACACCCTCCCCGCCGCGGCGATGACCGACGCCGACGACGTTGCCGACCCTCACGCCGCGCACTACGCCAAGTCCGCCGGCGCGGGTCGACGCATCACCGACGACGACCAGCTCCACGAGGGCCGCCACCCCGCCCCGACGACGGACCGCCTGACCCTGCCCCCGCTGCGGCTGGGACCGCTGACCATCGACGTCCCCGTGGTGCTCGCCCCGATGGCCGGCATCACGAACACCGCGTTCCGGCGCCTGTGCCGGGAGTACGGCGGCGGCCTCTACGTGAACGAAATGGTCACCGCCCGGGCTCTCGTGGAGCGCAAGCCCGAGTCGATGCGGATCATCCAGCACGACCCGGACGAGGTGCCCCGCTCCGTCCAGCTCTACTCGGTGGATCCGGTCACCACCGGCGCCGCGGTGCGGATGCTGGTCGAGGAGGACCGCTGCGACCACATCGACATGAACTTCGGCTGCCCCGTGCCCAAGGTGACCCGCCGCGGCGGCGGCTCCGCCCTGCCGTGGAAGTCGGAGCTGTTCGCCTCGATCGTCAAGGCGGCCGTGACCGAGGCGGCCAAGAAGGACATCCCGGTGACCGTGAAGATGCGCCGCGGCATCGACGAGGACCACCTGACCTTCCTCGACGCCGGCCGCACGGCCCGCGACCTCGGCGTCGCCGCCGTCGCCCTCCACGGCCGCACCACGCGCCAGTTCTACTCGGGCACCGCCGTGTGGGACGACATCGCCCGGCTGCGCGAGGCCCTGCCGGACATCCCCGTGCTCGGCAACGGCGACATCTGGTCCGCGGAGGACGCCATCGCGATGGTCGAGCGCACGGGCGTGGACGGCGTCGTGATCGGCCGCGGCTGCCAGGGAAGGCCCTGGCTGTTCGGGGACCTGCAGGCCGCCTTCGAGGGCCGCCAGGACCGGTTCCAGCCGACCCTGGGCATGGTCGCGGACACGCTGTACCGCCACGCCGAGCTGCTCGTGGACACCTTCGGCGGCGACGAGCTCAAGGCGCTGCGGGACATCCGCAAGCACGTGGCCTGGTACTTCAAGGGCTACCCCGTGGGCTCGGAGATCCGCACCGCGCTGTCCACCGTCCCGGACCTGGCCACGATGCGCGAGATCCTCACCCGCGTGGACCGCGACCAGCCCTACCCGGGCGAGGCCGCCGAGGGCCCCCGCGGCCGGGCCGGCGCCCCCAAGCGCCCGCACCTGCCGGACGGCTGGCTGGACTCCCGCGAGCTCAACGCCGAGCAGCAGGCCATGATCCAGGCCGCCGAGCTGGACGTCTCCGGTGGCTGAGCCCACGACGCCGGTGCCCGCCGCCGGAACGCCCGCCGCGCCGTCGTCGCACTGGACCGGCGCCGCCCACCAGCCGGTGCTGTTCGGCCCGGAAGGCCGGCCCCCGTATGCCGGCCGCGCCGTGCAGACCCCCGGCTACACGCCGTGGGACCGGGAGCGGTGGCTGCCCGAGCCGCCCAAGTCCTCCTACCGTTCGGACTTCGAGCGGGACCGTGCCCGCGTGCTGCACTCCGCGGGCCTGCGCCGGCTGGGGGCCAAGACCCAGGTGGTCGCCCCGGACGCGGACGACTTCGCCCGCACCCGCCTGACCCACTCGCTCGAGGTGGCGCAGGTGGGGCGTGAGCTCGGCCGGTCGCTGGGCTGCGACCCCGACCTCGTGGACACCGCCTGCCTGTCCCACGACCTCGGCCACCCGCCCTTCGGGCACAACGGGGAGAAGGCGCTCGACGCGCTCAGCGAGGACGTCGGCGGCTTCGAGGGCAACGCCCAGACCCTGCGCTTGCTGGCCCGCCTCGAGCAGAAGAAGCTCTTCGCGGACGGCTCCTCCGCGGGCCTGAACCTCACGCGGGCCGCCCTCGACGCCGCATGCAAGTACCCATGGACCCGTGAGGACGCCCCGCTGCGCCCGGACGGCACGCGGTCGCGCAAGTTCGGCGTCTACGAGGACGACCTGCCCGTGTTCCGCTGGTTCCGCGCCGGGGTGCCCGGCACGCGCACGTCCATGGAGGCCCAGGTCATGGACCTCGCGGACGACATCTCCTACTCCGTGCACGACGTCGAGGACGGCGTGGTCAACGCCGTGTTCCAGCTCAAGTGGCTGGCCATCCCGGAGCACCGGGAGCGCGTCGTGGAGACCACCCGCCAGTGGTACCTGCCGCACACGGACCCGGCCGAGGTCGACGCGGCCCTGGCCCGCCTCGAGGCCACCGACGTGTGGGTCTCCGAGATGGACGGCTCCCGGCGGGCGCTGGCGGCGATGAAGGACATGACGAGCCAGCTGATCGGCCGGTTCTGCACCGCCGCCTTCGACGCCACGCGCCAGGTGTTCGGCAACGAGCCGCTGACCCGCCACGGCGCCGACGTCGTGGTGCCCGAGGAGACGGAGACCGAGATCGCCGTGATGAAGGGCATCGCGGCGGCCTACGTGATGACCGCGGAGCAGCGTCAGCCGCTCTACGCGCGGCAGCGCGAGGTGCTTGCGGAGCTCGTGGCGCTGCTGGACGCCACGGGGGACCGGTACCTCGAGCCGATGTTCGCGTTCGACTGGGCGCAGGCCCCCGACGACGCCGCCCGGCGGCGCGTGGTGATCGACCAGATCGCCTCGCTCACCGATTCGACCGCCGTCGAGTGGCATCACACCCTGGTGCAGGGCGCGGAGTTCCGGCGCGTCTGGATCTGAGGGGCCGCCCCGGGCCGGTCACTCGCCCGGGGCGACGACGGCGCACGGGCCCGCGAGCCGGACCCCGCAGGCGGCGTCGAGCGGGGGCAGCGCCCCCTCCACGCGGGCCTGGGCCCGGGTGCCGTCGGCCAGCTGGACCGTGGCCACCGAGTCGTGGCCGCGGTAGTCCACGTCCACCACGGTGGCGGGCGTCCAGACGCGCGCGGCCTCGACCCCGTCCACGTCAACGGTCGGGTCGAGGGTGCCGCGCACGTGCTCGGGGCGGACCACCACGAGGTCCCCGGGCACAGCCGTGGCCGCACGCGCCCCGTGCAGGGGCACCGGGCCGAGGGCGGTGCGCCCGATCCGCCGGCCGCCGTCGCGCTCCGGCCCGGTCACGTCCAGCAGCGGCAGCAGGGAGGCCTCCCCGACGAACGCGGCGACCCAGGCGTCGGCCGGGTGCGCGTACACCTCGTCCGGCGTGCCCAGCTGGCGCAGGCGCCCGGCCCGCATCACGGCCGCGCGGTCGGCCATGGACAGGGCCTCGGACTGGTCGTGGGTGACGAGCACGGCCGTGGCGCCGTCCTCCTTCAGCGCCTGGCGCACGTCCCGGCGCAGGCCGCTGCGCAGGGAGGCGTCGAGGGCGCCGAAGGGCTCGTCCAGCAGGATCAGCGGCGGGCGCGGGGCCATCGCCCGGGCCAGGGCCACGCGCTGCTGCTGGCCGCCGGAGAGCTCGTGCGGCATGCGCTCGCCGTGGCCGGCGAGGTCCACGAGCTCGAGGCACTCCTGGATGCGGGCCATCCGCCCGGGCCGGCGGCGGCGCAGCCCGAAGCCCACGTTCTCCGCCACGCTCAGGTGCGGGAACAGGGCGCCGTCCTGGGGCACCACGGCCACGTGCCGGCGGTGGGCGGGCACGTGCACGCGGGGCAGGGCCACCACGGAGCCGGCAAGGCTGATGCGGCCGGACTCGATGCGCTCGAAGCCGGCCAGGCAGCGCAGCAGCGTGGTCTTCCCGCAGCCGGAGGGGCCGAGCACGGCGAGCAGCTCGCCCGGCTCCAGGTCGAACTGCACGCCCTCCAGGACGGGCCCCTCCCCGTAGGAGGCGCCGAGGTCGGCCACGGACACGGCGTGGCCGACGCCGGGCCGGGGACCGGCCGGGCGGGACGCGCGGGTCGAGGCGGCGGGGGAGGGCATGGCGGTCATTCTGACACCTCGTTCGGGGTCGACGGGGCGCTCGAGCGGCCGCGCACGGCCGCGACGATCCCCGTGCGGTGGACCACCACCCACGTGGGCACCGCGGCGAGCAGCACGAGGGTGAGCGCGTAGGGGGCGGCCTCGGCGTACCGGCCCACGCTGGTGGCGTTCCACAGGCGGGTGGCGAGCGTGTCCATGCCGGTGGGCCGCAGCAGCAGCGTGGCGGGCAGCTCCTTCATGGCGGTGAGGGCCACCAGCGCGACGCCGGCGCCCACCCCCGGCAGCGCCAGCGGCAGGGTCACGCGGCGCAGCACCTCGGCGCCCGAGGAGCCCAGGGACCGGGCCGCCTCCTCGAGGGCAGGGGAGGACTGGGCGACGGCCCCGGCCACCGACGTGACCGCCAGCGGCAGGAACAGGGTGGCGTAGGCGAAGGCCACCATCCACGTGGTCTGGTAGAGCGCCGGGACCAGGGAGACCCCGAGGAACACGAGGGAGAGCCCCACGACGACGCCGGGCAGCCCGTGCGCGAGGAACGCGGCGCGCTCGGCGATCCGGGAGACGCGCCCCGGGTGGCGGGCGGCGAGGATGCCGATCGGCAGGGCGAGGGCGAGGGTGAGCGCCGCGCCCGCGCCCGCCAGGACCACGGAGCCGGAGACGGCGTCGAGCCAGCGGTCCCGGACGGCGGACAGGGACGTGCCCTCGCCCATCCAGCGGACCAGGCTCACCGCGGGCACGCCCAGCGCGGCGCCCGTGACCACGGCGAGGAGCCCGGTGCCGACCCAGCGGGACCGGCCCAGCCGGTGCACGCTGACCCGGCGGACCGTGCGACCGGAGCGGACGCCGTCGTCGGCCCGGCGGGTGCGGGACTCGCCCCAGAGCACCAGCACCGTCAGCAGCACGAGCACGGTGGCCAGGGTGAGGGCGAGCTGCCGGTTGAAGCCCACCTCGAGCGCCGTGAAGATCGCCCGGGTGAAGGTGTCCAAGCGCAGGATGGCCACGGCGCCGAAGTCGGAGAGCACGTAGAGGGCCACCAGCAGGGCGCCGCCGGCGATCGCCGGGCGCACTTGGGCGAGCGTGACGGTGAACAGCGTGGCGGCGGGGCCGCGGCCGAGCGAGCGGGCCACGTCCTCCTGGCCGGGGTCGATGCGGGAGAGCGCGGCCGCCACCGGCAGGTATACGTACGGGTACGTGTAGAGGGTCATCACCGTCACCGCGGCCCAGAACCCCTCGAAGCGCCCCGCCTCCACGCCGGGCAGCAGGTCCGAGACGGACACCCACGTGAACGCCGCCACGTAGGAGGGCACGGCCAGCGGCAGCGCCAGCAGGACGGCCAGCAGGCCGCGGCCGGGCGTGTCGGTGCGGGTGACGAGCCAGGCGGCGCCCACGCCGATCACCAGGCACAGCGCGGTCACCACGGCGGTGAGCGCGAGCGAGGTGGCGGCCAGGGCGCCCACGCGCGGGCTCACGACGGCGTCCAGCCAGGGGCCGAACCCGCCCTGGGCGGTGCGCAGGAACAGGTAGCCGATGGGGACGAGCGCGACCGCCGCGGCCACGAGGGCCGCGGCGGTCAGCGCCGCGGGAGCGCGCCGTCCGCGCGTGCGGCGGACGGCCGGCTCCGGTGCTCGGGGGGTCAGAGCAGGCCCGCCTCCTGGATCATCTGGATGGTGGTCTGGAGGTCGTCCAGGTCGTTGAGGTCCACGTCGGGGGCCTTGACCTCGGAGAGCTCCGGGAAGCCGGCCGGCTGCTCCACGCCCTCCACGAGCGGGTACTCGCCGGTCTCCTCGGCGAAGTACGACTGACCGTCCTCGGAGAGAAGGTACTCCACGAGGGCGGCGGCGTCGCCGTCCTCCTGCTCGCCCACCAGGCCCATGCCGGACACGTTCACCAGCGAGCCGAGGTCGCCGTCGGGGAAGAAGTGCAGGGACGCGCCCAGCTCCTCCGGGGCGACGCCCTTCTCCCGGGCCAGCTCGAACAGGTAGTAGTGGTTGACCAGGCCGGTGTCCAGGGTGCCGGCGTCCACGTCGGCGAGGATCTCGCCGTTCTTCTCGCGGCGCTGCGGGTCGTTGGCGGCGAAGTCCTCGAGCCAGGTCCGGGCCTCGTCCTCGCCCTTCTGCAGGCGAAGGGCGGTGACGAACGTCTGGAAGGACGCGTTGGTGGGGGCGACGCCGACGCGGCCCTTCCACTTCGGATCGGTCAGCTCGTCGACCGACGTCGGGAGGTCGGCCTCGGGGACCTTCTCCTCGTTGTAGGCCAGCACGCGGACGCGGCCGGTCAGGCCGACCCAGTCGCCCTCGTCGTCCCGGTAGGTCTCGGGCACGCGGTCCAGGGTCTCCTGGGCGAGGGGCGTGAACAGGCCCTCCTTGGCGACGGCGCCGAGCGCGCCCGCATCCTGGGAGAGGAACACGTCGGCGGGGGAGCCCTCGCCCTCCTCGATCAGCTGCGCGGCCATGGCGGGGGTCTTGTCGTAGCGGACCTCCACCTCGATGCCGGTCTCGTCGGTGAACTCGTCCAGGATCGGCTGGACGAGGTCCTCGCTGCGGCCCGAGTACAGGGTGACCTTCTTGTCCGACTCGGCGGCGGAGGCGGAGCCGGACGCCGCGCCGGACGCGGAGTCCGAGCCGGAGCCGCCGGTGCCGCCGGCGCAGGCGGTCAGGGCGAGCAGCAGCGTGGCGGACACGGCCGAGAGGCGGACACCACGCGAGAGGGCGCGGGACTGGGGCATGGCAATCTCGATTCGGGAGGAGTGGCGGGGGCGGCGCCGCGGGCCAGGGGTTCCTGGCGGGCCGGCAAGGGGAGCCTATTAAGTCATGCGTGTGTTGTCTATTGCGTCACCATGTGACGTGCCTCGCAGTCGACAAGGCCCCCGACGGCCCGGGCCAGACGCCGGCGACGAGCGCGGGCAGCACCGCCCCGGCCGAGCCGCGCAGCGCGTGCGTCACCGCGCCGCTCAGCTCGGTCTTCACGGGGTTCACCTCGACGACGGCGACCCCGGCTCCCAGCGCCACGAACGGCAGGGACGCGGCCGGCTGGATCAGGCCCGAGGTGCCGACGACGAGGGCCAGGTCGCAGCGCTCCAGCGCCTCGTAGGCGCGCTCCCACGGCTCCTGCGGCAGCATCTCGCCGAACCACACCACGCCCGGCCGGATCCGTCCCGTCCCGCACGCCGGGCACGCCGGCGGCGCCTCACGCAGCATCGCCTCCAGGTCCGCCTCCGAGCCGGCCGCGTCCACGTCCGAGGGCGCGCCCGGGTCCACGTCCGCCGGGGCCCCGCACTCGGCGCAGCGGTGTTCGAACAGCGAGCCGTGCAGGTGCGCGAGCACGCGGGCGCCGGCCCGCTCGTGCAGGTCGTCCACGTTCTGGGTGACCACCTCCAGGTCGGGTGTGCGGCGCTGCCAGGCGGCGACGGCGTCGTGCCCCGGATTCGGTCGGCGGGCCCGCACCATCCGGGCACGCCACCGGTACCAGGACCACACGAGCGCGGGATCGGCGAGGAACGCCTCCTCCGTGGCGAGCTGTTCCGCGGAGAAGCGCTCCCACAGGCCGGTCTGGGCGTCACGGAACGTGGGGATGCCGGACTCGGCGCTCATCCCCGCCCCGGAGAGCACCACGGGACGCTCGGCGGCGGCCACGAGCGCGCGGACGGCGTCCAGCGCGCCAGGGTCGAGGTCGGGAGCGGAGGCGGCGAGGACGGGAGCGGAGGCGGCGAGGACGGGGGCGGAGGCGGCGAGGACGGGGTGCGGATCGGCCATGTCCCCAGCCTAGG